>NZ_JAKGBU010000061.1 GCF_021555155.1 Rhizobium alarense | reverse complement strand
GCGGCCGGCCGCGCGCCGCCACACTCGGATCCCGGCTCTTGCGGTCCCCGTAGCTCGCCACCGCGAAAAGCAGCAGCAGATAGGCGAGCGCCGAGGCAAAGATCAGCCAGCCCGGCAGCATGTTTCCTCCCGAAACGACCGGCCAAATGACCGGGAGGCCAGCATATTCCATCCCGGCGGCGAAGAAAATCACCGCCGCCTTAGTCCAAAGTCGCGGGGCGGGCCGGAAAGCCGGCGGGCGCCATTCTCTCCGGTTGCAGCGGGCGGCTTGTTCCCTCGGTGGCGAAACTGCATTAGGGTGAGACGGCCTCGCAGGAACAGGAGACCCGTATGCTCAATGAATTCAAGGCGTTCATCGCCCGCGGCAATGTTATGGACCTTGCCGTCGGCGTCATCATCGGTGCCGCTTTCAGCAAGATCGTCGATTCCATCGTCAACGACCTCGTCATGCCGATCGTCGGCGCGCTGACAGGCGGCGGCTTCGACTTCTCCAACTACTTCGTGGCGCTGTCCGGCAATGTCACCGCCCCGTCCCTGGCGGCGGCGCGCGAGCAGGGTGCGGTCTTCGCCTACGGCAACTTCATCACGGTGTTCATCAACTTCCTGATTCTCGCCTGGATCATCTTCCTGATGATCAAGGGGGTGAACCGGCTGCGCGCAACGGTCGAGAAGGAGAAAATCGCGGAAGCCGCGCCGCCGCCGGCCGACGTACAGCTCCTGACCGAGATCCGCGACCTTCTGAAGAGCCGCCCCGCCGCCTGATTCAGAGCGCATGCATCAGTGGAATCGATGGGACCGTCAGCGAAACTCGCGTGATGTCCCTTCCGAAAACCGGTAGAACCGCCGCGCCGCGCCGCGCCGACCGGTCGCGGCGGTTTTTGTTGCCGGAGCCCCATCCCGTATGACCATTCTTGAAAGTCTCAGCCCCCGTTCGCTCGAAGCGCCGGAAAGCGGCATCGTCGAACTCGTCAACTATGCGCGCGGCCGCGACGGATTGATCCCGCTCTGGGTCGGCGAGGGCGACCTGCCGACGCCCGCCTTCATTTCCGAGGCGGCGGCGCGGGCGCTTGCGGCCGGGGAGACCTTCTACACCTGGCAGCGGGGCATTCCGGAGCTGCGGGCGGCGCTCGCCCGCTACTACACCCGCCATTTCGGCACGACGCTGCCGGCCGAGCATTTCTACGTCGTCGGCTCCGGCATGCAGGCGATCAAGCTCGCGATCGAGGCTCTGACCTCGCCCGGCGACGATGTCGTCTACCTCACGCCCGCCTGGCCGAATTTTTCCGCGGCCGCGGCCCTGTCCGGCGCGCGCCCGATCGCCGTGCCGCTGGAATTTGCCGAGGGACGCTGGCAGCTCGACCTCGAGCGGCTCGAGGCGGCGATCACGCCGAAGACCCGCGTGCTCTTCGTCAATACGCCATCCAACCCGACCGGGTGGACCGCGGCGCGGCAGGATCTCGCCGATCTTCTCGCCATCGCCCGCCGTCACGGGCTCTGGATCATGGCGGACGAGATCTATGCGCTCTATCACTATGCCGGCGGCCGCGCGCCGTCCTTCCTCGATGTGATGGAGGACGGCGACCGGGTCGTCTTCGTGAACTCCTTCTCGAAGAACTGGTCGATGACCGGCTGGCGCGTCGGCTGGATCGTCGCGCCGCCGGAGATGGGGCAGGTGATCGAGAACCTGATCCAGTATTCGACCTCCGGCGTGCCGCAGTTCCTGCAGAAGGGCGCCGTCGCGGCGCTCGACGAAGGGGACGACTTCGTCCGGTCGAACGTCGAGAAGGCGGCGCGCAACCGCGACCTTTTGTGCGACAGGCTGATTGCGACGAACCGGGTGGAGACGCTGAAGCCGGACGGCGCGCTCTATGCCTTCCTGAAGATCGACGGGGTGACCGACTCCCGGCTTGCGGCGCTCGACATCGTCGACCGCACGGGCGTCGGGCTGGCGCCGGGAACCGCATTCGGACCCGGCGGCGAACGCTTCATGCGCGCCTGCTTCCTGCGGGATTCGAGGCAGGTGGAGGCGGCGGCCGAGCGGCTTGCGGGCTACATCTCGGCGCGCTGATCCCAGGCTGCGAAGCGAGGACGAAATCGGCGCGGCCCCGACCGGGACTTTGGGAAGCGTGACCGCCTCGCAGCCGAGGCCAGGATAGACCGCCGCGAGCCGCTCGTATTCCGCGACCGCCGCATCGACGCCGTGCCGCCGTTCGGGATCGCGCCCGTAGATCTCCGGCCAGGGCGGACAGCACGACGACACGATCGGACACGGGCTTCCTTTCCATGGCGGTGTGGCCGCAGAACGGCCCGATTGGCATTGCAGTCGAGGGCGGACCCGCAACCTGTTGTGTCTTCAATCACGGCAGGATGATATGGCTTGCGAAATTGGACGATTCGGAGAGATGGCATGGCAGTTCTCGTCACCGGCGGCGGCGGTTATATCGGTTCGCACATGGTCTGGGCGCTGGTGGATGCGGGGGAGGAGGTCGTCGTCATCGACCGGCTCTCGACGGGGTTCCGCTGGGCGATCGCGCCGGAGGCGCGCTTCTACGAGGGCGATATCGCCGACCGCGATCTTCTGGCGCGCATCTTCGCCGAGAACCCGATCGATTCGATCATTCATTTTGCGGGCTCGATCATCGTGCCCGAATCGGTCGCCGATCCGCTGTCCTACTACGAGAACAATACGGTGAAGTCGCGGGCGCTGGTCGCGGCAGCGGTCGAGGCAAAAATCCCGCATTTCGTTTTCTCCTCGACGGCCGCCGTCTACGGTACGCCGGAGACGGCCGATCCGGTGCTGGAATCGGCGGCGGTCCGGCCGGAATCGCCCTACGGCTCCTCCAAGCTGATGACGGAAATCATGTTGCGCGACACTGCGGCGGCGCACGATTTCGCCTATACGGCGCTGCGCTACTTCAACGTCGCCGGCGCCGACCCGCGCGGCCGCACCGGCCAGTCGACAAGGGGTGCGACGCATCTGATCAAGGTCGCCTCGGAGGCGGCGCTCGGCAAGCGCCAGGGCATGGACGTCTTCGGCACCGACTATCCGACGCCGGACGGCACCTGCGTGCGCGACTACATTCACGTCACCGACCTCGCCAACGCCCATCTCAAGGCGCTGCAGCGCATGCGCGCCGGCGGCGGCTCGCTGGTTGCCAATTGCGGTTATGGACGCGGCTTCTCGGTGCTTGAAGTGCTGAGCCGGGTCAAAGAGGTCTCGGGCGTCGACTTCCCGGTGCGGATCGCCGGCCGCAGGCCCGGGGACGCCGTGTCGATCGTTGCCAATCCGGCGGTCGCGATGAAGGAACTCGGCTGGACGCCGGCACACGACGATCTCGCCTTCATCGTGCGCACCGCGCTCGACTGGGAAAACCACCTGACCCGGCGCAACCAGATCTGAAGGCTTATTCGGCCTCGCCCAGCGCGCGTTTCTCATGCGCGATCGCGTGGTCGATGAGTTGGCTCCAGATATCCTCGTAGAAGTCCGGGTCCAGTCCGTGCGACCCGGCGTTCAGCCGAGCGTTCCGCCGCACCTCCGCGACCCGCTCCGGAATGTCGGCGGGAAGGCCGAGCCCGGACTTGATCTCGGTGGCGCGGCCGATGAAGGTCCAGCGTTCGGCGAGGAGCACCATCAGGGCCTCGTCGATCCTGTCGATATTCTCCCGGATTTCCGCCATCGTCGTGCAGTCGGCCGCGCGCATCGTCATCCCGTTCTCCTTTTGCGGTGCGGGATAGCAGAAGGCGGCGAAGGGGAAAAGCGGTGGAGGCGGTGCGAGGCCAAAAGCCACATGCAGGCCCGGGGAAACGAGGAGGGTGCGGTCCTGTCTCGCTTCGGGGGCCTGCATGCCGGCCGAGGTCAAGCTAGGATACGAAGCTGGCGTGAGGCTTGATAAGATGCTGACGTAACGTCAGGTGCGGCATGCAGCGGTTCAGCCGCCGAGCATGAGCTTGATGGCGAGGCCGACGACGGTCACCGTCGCGACGCCCGCCGCCCACAGCCCGACGAACCAGAGCAGCTTGCGGCCCGTGCCATGCTCCACGGTCAATGGTACCCCTCTCCCGGATCGACCTTGCCGCGGAACACCCAATAGGCATAGCCGGTGTACGCGAGGATGATCGGCACGAGCACGACGGCGCCGACGAGCAGGAAGCCGAGGCTCTCGTCCGGCCCGGCCGCCTCCCAGATCGTCACCGAGGTCGGCACGATATAGGGGTAGAAGCTGATGCCGATGCCGATGAAACCGAGCACGAACAGGCCGAGCGCGGCGAGAAAGGGCCGCGTGTCGTGTCGCGTCTTCAATCCCTGGATCAGCAGGTAGGAACAGCCGAGCACGAGAAGCGGAACGACGATGCTGAAGATCATCGTCGGCCAGCCGAACCAGCGGTCGAGATAGAGCGGCTTGAGGAACGGCGTCCACAGGCTGAAGATCCCCATCGCCGCCAGCGTGCCGACGCCGGCCCTGAGCGCATAGTACCGAGCCCGTTCCGCGAGGTCGCCGGTGGTTTTCATCACGAGCCAGGTCGCGCCGAGCAGCGCGTAGCCGACGAGCAATGCAACGCCTGTCGCGACGGAGAACGGCGTCAGCCAGTCCCACCAGCCGCCCGTATAGGCGCGGTTTTCGACCGGAATGCCCTGCACCAATGCGCCGAGCGCCACGCCCTGGCTGAAGGCCGCGACGGTCGAACCGCCGGAAAAGGCGATGTCCCAGAGAAATTCGCCGCGTTTCGTGCGCCAGCGGTATTCGAAGGCGACGCCGCGGAAGATCAGGCCGAGCAGCATGGCCGTCAGCGGCATGTAAAGGGCGGGCAGGATCGTCGCATAGGCAAGCGGGAAGACGGCGAGCAGTCCGCCGCCGCCGAGCACCAGCCAGGTCTCGTTGCCGTCCCAGACCGGCGCGACCGAGTTCATCATGACGTCGCGGTCGTGTTTCGCCTTGAAGAACGGAAAGAGAATGCCAACGCCGAGATCGAAGCCGTCGAGCACCACATAGGCAAGAACGGCGAAGGCGATCAGCGCCGCCCAGATGAAGGGAAGATCAAGCGCCATGGTGGCCGCTCCCGGGTTTGATGGCAACGGCGGAGGCCGGCGTAATGCCGGCGGACCGGAGCGGACCGCCCTGCAGGTCCGGCATCGGATCGCGCGGCAGGCGCCGCATCAGCCGGAGGATGTAGAAGGTGCCGGCGCCGAAGACGAGGAAATAGACGATGATGAAGGCGATGAGCGAGGTCGCGACGGCCGGCGCGTCGACCGGCGAGATCGACTGCGACGTCAGGAGATGGCCGTAGATCGTATAGGGCTGGCGGCCGACTTCGGTCGTCACCCAGCCCGCGAGGACTGCGACGAACCCGGCGGGACCCATCAGCATGGCAGCACGGTGCAGCCAGCGGTTCTCGCCGAGCGTACCGCGCCAGCGACACCAGAGCGACCACAATCCCATGCCGAGCATCGCGAAGCCGATTCCGACCATGATGCGGAAGGACCAGAAGACGATGGGAACAGGCGGCTCCAGCTCGTCGGGAACCGTGTCCAGACCGGCGAGCGGCGCGTCGAGACTGTGTTTCAGGATCAGGCTCGACAGTTTCGGGATTTCGATCGCGTAGTCGACGCGCTTCGCCTCGGAATTCGGCATGCCGAACAGGATGAGCGGCGCGCCGTCCGGATGGCTGTCATAGTGTCCCTCCATCGCCATGACCTTGACCGGCTGATGCTCCAGCGTGTTGAGGCCGTGGGCGTCGCCGGCGAAGATCTGGACGGGCGCAACGATCGCCGCCATCCACATCGCCATCGAGAACATTTTTGTTGCCCGCCGCGGCGCGTCGCCGCGCTGCAGGTGATAGGCGCCCACAGCGCCGACCACGAAGGCGGTCGTCAGATAGGCGGCAAGCACCATGTGCACGAGGCGGTAGGGAAAGGATGGATTGAAGATCACCGCCCACCAGTCGGTCGGTATATACTGGCCCTGCTCGTTCAGGCCGAATCCGGCCGGCGTCTGCATCCAGGAGTTCACGGCGAGGATCCAGGTTGCCGAGATCAGCGTACCGAAGGCGACCATGCAGGTGGCGAGGAAATGCAGCCGCGGTCCGACGCGATTCAGGCCGAAGAGCATGACGCCGAGGAAACCCGCCTCGAGGAAGAAGGCGGTGAGAACCTCATAGCCCATCAGCGGTCCGATAACCGGACCTGCCTTGTCCGAGAAGACGGCCCAGTTGGTGCCGAACTGATAGGACATGACGATGCCCGACACCACGCCCATGCCGAAGGCGAGTGCGAAGATCGTCTTCCAGAAATCGAAAAGCGCCAGATACGCCTCGTCCTTCGTCCACAGCCACAGGCCTTCGAGAACCGCGAGATAGCTCGCGAGCCCGATCGAGAAGGCCGGGAAAATGATGTGGAAGGACACCGTGAAAGCGAACTGGAAGCGGGCAAGCAAGGTGGCGTCGAATGAATCGAACATCGGTCTTCCTCTTCCTTTTCGCGGACGCGGCGCCGCGCGGATGCCCACACGTGCAGCGTGAAACCTCCGCCGTCCGTAAGAATGTGGTGCAGCAGCGGACAAGGTCAATCACCGAACAACCGGCAGGTTGTCGCAGCGCGACAATCCGGCGCTTGCGGCATTTTCGCCCGGAACGATGACAGGATGACGGGCGCGGAAGCATTGCCGCACGCGGCCGGAAGGGGCCTCGGTCGATCAGGACGCTTTCAGGTAGCTTTCCGCAAGTTCCGTCCAGAAGGCCGCACCGATCGGCAACAGGTCGTCGTTGAAATTGTAGCCCGGATGGTGAAGCGACCTGTCGTTCTCCGAGCTCTTCGCTCCGAGGAAGAAATAGGTGCCCGGCCGCTCTTTCAGCATATAGGCGAAGTCTTCGCTGCCCATGAACGGACGCTCGAGGTCGACCACCTTGTCGGCGCCGGCGAAGCGGATCGCCAGATCGCGCACCAGATCCGTTTCGGCCTTGTGGTTGATGGTCGCGTCGTAGCTGCGCTCATAGTTCACGGTGGCGCTCATGCCGTAGCTTTCGGCCTGCCGTTCGGCGACGAGGCGAATGCGGCGCTCCAGTTCGTCGCGCACCGCCGGATCGAAGGAGCGGATGCCGACGACGATCTCGGCGCGCGACGGAATGACATTGCTCGCCGAACCGGCGTGGAACGCGCCGACGGTGACGACGGTCGGGTCGAGCGGATGGATGTTGCGCGAGACGATCGTCTGCAGCGCCATGACGATCGAAGCGCCGGCGACGATCGGGTCGGCGGTCTCCTGCGGCTCGGCGCCGTGGCCGCCGATACCGTTGACGGTGATGCGTGCCTCGTCGACGGCCGCCCCGATCGGTCCCTCGCGAAGGGCGAACTGCCCGAAGGGCAGGGTGGGTTCGTTGTGGAGCGCGAAAACCGCGTCGCAGGGGAAGCGCTCGAACAGTCCCTCGTCGATCATGATCTTCGCGCCGCCGAAATTCTCCTCGGCCGGCTGGAAGATGAGGTGCACCGTGCCGTCGAAATTCCGCCGTTCGGCGATCACCTTTGCCGCGCCGAGCAGCATGGTCGTGTGTCCGTCATGGCCGCAGGCGTGCATCAGTCCGGGCGTTCTGCTGGCATAGGGGAGCCCGGTCTCCTCCAGGATCGGCAGCGCATCCATGTCGGCGCGGATGCCGACCGAGCGGCGGCTCGTCCCGTTCGTGAGCGTCGCGACCAGGCCCGTCTTCGCCAGCCCGCGCGTGACCGTATAACCGCAGCTTGCGAGTTCGCGCGCCACGATGCCCGATGTGCGGACCTCTTCCAGCCCGAGTTCCGGATGGGCGTGCAAGTCGCGGCGGATCGCCACCAGCTCCGGCATGGCGTTGGCGAGGGTCGTATGAATGGTCATGGCAATGTCCGGTTGTCAGGCCCCGCGCGTGGGGATCCTGTTTTCGAGATAGCGGAAGGCGATCACGAGGATCGCTGTCAGGCAGAGATAGATGAGCGCGAGCAGGAGCAACGGCTCATAGGTGATGTAGGTTTCCTGGCGCACCTTGGAGATGACCGCGTAGACGTCGATGACGGTGATCGTTGCCACCAGCGGTGTCGATTTCAGCTGAAGCACGGTCTCGCCGTTCAGCGTCGGCAGCGCCCGGTGGACGGCCCGCGGCAGCCAGATGCGGCGGAAGACGGTGAAAGGGCTCATGCCATAGGCGCGCGCGGCCTCAAGTTCTCCCGGGGGGACGCCGGCAAAGGCGCCGCGCATCACCTCGCCCTCATAGGCCGCAAACGAGATCGTCAGCGCCGCGACGCCGTAAGGCCAGGCCTCGCGCAGATAGGGCCAGAGGAAGGAGTTGCGGATTTCCGGGAACTGCGGGAACAGCGAGCCGAGGCCGTAGTAGAGCAGCCAGAGCTGGAGCAGCAGCGGCGTGCCGCGGATAACGGTGCAGAAGACGCTGGCGAGCCATTTCAGCGGGCGCGGCCCGGTCACCTGCACAAGTCCGATCGGCACCGCCAGCAGGAAGCCGAGGATGGCCGTGCTGAACAGCATCATCAGCGTCACGCCGATGCCCGAGACGAGGCGTCCGGAATATTTCGGCACCCAGTCCCACCGCATGAACCAGACGACGCAGAAGACGAGGATTGCCGCGACCGCCAGCATGACGATCCGATGTGGCTTAAGGAAGCTCTGCCGGGACGGCAGGTCGGTGAGGGCGACGGCGGTGATGGTCTGTTCGCTCATCAGGCCGGCTCCGCCATGCCGCGCCGGTAGTGGCGCTCGATAATGCCAATGACGACGTTGGAGGCGAGCGTCAGCGCCAGATAGAGCACGCCGGCTGCCAGGAAGAAGAGAAGATAGTGTTTGGTCGCACCCGCCGCCTGGCGCGTGACCAGCGTCAGCTCGCTGAAGCCGACGACGGCGAGCAGGGCTGTGTCCTTGGTGGCGATCAGCCAGAGGTTCGAGAGACCGGGAATCGCATGCGGCAGCATGGCGGGCAGCGTGATGCGCCGAAGGATCTGCAGCGGCGACATGCCGTAGGCACGCGCCGCCTCGATCTGGCCGGCCGGCACGGCCTTGATCGCGCCGCGCAAAACCTCGGTCGAATAGGCGCCCTGCACGACACCGATGACGAAGATGCCGGCCGCAAGGCCGCTGATGTCGACGGAGCCGAAGCCGAGCGCGGCGGACAACTGGTTCAGGACGTCGGTGCCGGCATAATAGAGAATGAGGATGAGCACGAGTTCGGGAACGGCGCGCACGACGGTCGTATAGACCTCGAGCAGGTCCTTCGTGACCGCCCCGCCGTAGAGCTTGCCGAAGGCGCCGCCCGTGCCGAGCCCGAGCCCGAGCGCATAGCCGCCGACGGCGATCTGGATCGAGTTGACGAAACCCAACAGAAGCACGCCGCCCCAGCCGGGCGGTTCCAGCGCAAGCAGGCTCCAGTTGATCAGCGATCCGGCATCGGCCATCTGCTATTCGTCCGTTCGGGGAAAGATGCCGGCGGCAGGGCCGCCGGCAGGATGTGGAGACCGTCCGGATCAGCCGCCGTAGATGTCGAAGTCGAAGTACTTCTTCGAGAATTCGTCATAGGTGCCGTTCTCGCGGATCGCCTTGATGGCGGCGTTGATCTTGCCCTTGAGCTCGTCCTCGCCCTTGCGCAGGCCGACGCCGACGCCGGCGCCGAGGATCTCCGGGTCGTCCTTGACGTTGCCCTTCAGGTCGCAGCAGGCAGCCCCCTGTTCGGACTTCAGGAAGGCGTCGAGCGCGATCGAATCGGCCTGGACGGCGTCGATGCGGCCGGAGGCCAGATCGTTGTTCGCCTCGTCCTGCGTCTGGTATTCCTTCACCGTCGCGCCGTTCTCGCCGAAATACTTGGCGGCGTAGACCTGGTGGATGGTCGCGACCTGGACGCCGATCGTCTTGCCGGAAAGCCCTTCGGGCGTCGCTTCGAAGTCCGTGCCCTTCGGGCCGATCACGGCGGTCGGCGTGTTGTAGTACTTGTCGGAGAAGTCGATGGTCTGCAGGCGTTCGGGGGTGATCGACATCGAGCCGACGATCATGTCGATCTTGCTCGAGGTCAGCGCCGGGATGATGCCGTCCCAGGCGACGGGCGTGATCACGCAGTCGAGCTTGGCTTCGGCGCACATCGCCTTCATGAATTCCACTTCCCAGCCTTCCCAGTTGCCGGATGCATCCGGCGAGGTGAAGGGCGGATAGGGCTCGGCGGCAAAGCCGACGCGGACCTGCTGGGCGCTGGCGCCCGAGATGGCGGCAAGGCCGATCGCGGCGGCAAGAGCGATGGTCTTCAAGGCAGTCTTCATGGTCTTCCCTCTGTTGGTTATTTTTGGCTTCAGTGGATGGAACTGATGAACTTCTTCAGCCGCTCCGATTTCGGTGATCCGAAGATTGCGTCCGGCGGGCCTTGTTCCTCGATCTGGCCATTGGCGAGGAAGACGACATGGCTCGCGACGTTCCGGGCGAACTTCATCTCATGGGTCACGAGGATCATCGTGCGCTTCTCCCTGGCGAGATCGCCGATGACGGAGAGCACCTCGCCGACGAGTTCCGGGTCGAGTGCCGAGGTCGGCTCGTCGAACAGCATGACATGCGGCTGGACGGCGAGCGCGCGGGCGATCGCCGCACGCTGCTGCTGGCCGCCGGACAGGAAGGAGGGGTAGGCGTCGCGTTTCTCATAGAGGCCGACGCGCTTCAGGATCGTCTCGGCGCGGGAAACGGCCTCGTCCTTTCTGACGCCGAGCACATGGATCGGCGCCTCGATGACATTTTCGAGGATGGTCATGTGCTGCCAGAGATTGAAGCTCTGGAACACCATGCCGAGGCGGGAGCGGATGCGCTGGACCTGCTTGCGGTCGGACGGCATCTGGCCGCCGTGACCGTCCTTCTTCATGGCGATCGTCTCGCCGTGGATGGTGACCGTGCCCGCTGTCGGCAGTTCCAGCATGTTGATGCAGCGCAGGAAGGTCGACTTGCCGGAGCCGGAGCCGCCGATGATGGCGATGACGTCGCCCTCATGCGCGGTCAGCGAAATCCCCTTGAGAACCTCGAGCGGCCCGAAGCGTTTGTGCAGGCCCCTGACCGCGATTGCCTCGGCGCGTTCCGTCATCGCGGAGTGGACTCCGACGCACGGAAAATCGGTGCTTCGCACATGCCAAGGTTCCCCTGTTTTTCTTGTTGGCGCAGGCATCTTCGGCCCGTCACCGCTGTTCCATTTCTCCCATCGTGGCACTTGTGGAGTAATTATTCAAGCGTATAATAGCCATGACGCCGAATTTTCCGGCACCCCCGCCATCTGATCGTTTTTCCAGCAGGAGCACCGAATGACCGCCTACGGTTCGCAGGAAATGTCCGCCCCCCTGAAGCGCGTGCTGATGCGCCGGCCGGGGCCGAGCCTCGAGACGGCCGATCCGGCGAAATGGCACTACGGCCCGACCTTCGACGGCAGGAAGGCCGTCGGCCAGTATGCGGCCTTTGCCCGTCTGGTGGAGAAATCGGGCACGGAGATCCTCTGGCTCGACGATCATGGCGATGGCCTCGCCGACGCGATGTTCACCCATGACCCGTCGCTGATGTCCGATCACGGCGCGATCCTGCTGCGCATGGGCAAGCCGCTGCGCGTTGCCGAGACCGCGTTGCACGAGAAGGCCTATGCCGAACGGCAGATCCCGATCCTCGGCCGCATCGAGGCACCCGGCACCGTCGAGGGCGGCGACTGCATCTGGCTCGATGCGAAGACGCTCATCGTCGGCCGCGGCGTGCGCACCAACCAGGACGGTATCGACCAGTTGACGACGATGCTGGCGCCGCACGGCATCTCGGTTCTCGCCTACGACCTGCCGCTCTGGCAAGGCGAGGAGGCCTGCCTGCACCTGATGAGCGTGATAAGTCCGCTGGCCGGCGACCTGGCGCTCGTTTTCGCGCCGCTCTTGCCGGCGGCCTTCTACCAGTTCCTGAAGACGCGCGGCATCCGGCTGATCGAGGCGCCTGCGGACGAGTTCCACGCCAGCAACGGCCTGTCGCTCAACGTGCTGCCGACCCGCCCGAACGCGGTCATCATGGTCGAGGGATTCCCGAAGACCAAGGCCGCGATGGAGGCCGCCGGATGCACGGTCGAGACTTTCGAGGCGGATGCGCTCTGCATCGCCTGCGAGGGTGGGCCGACCTGCCTGACGCGGCCGGTGCTCCGGCGCGCGGCCTGATGGCGGAACAGGGGAGGCGATGACGCGACGAACCTTCCACCGGGCTCCCGAGGCCGAACGGCGTCATGACCTGATCGAGGCGACGCTCGACTGCATTGCGGAGTTCGGCCTCGAGGGGGCGACCGTGCGTCAGATCGCCGTCAAGGCGGGCGTGACGGCCGGGCTGATCCGGCATTATTTCCAGACGAAGGAGCACATCCTTCAGGAAGCCTATCGGGTGGTCATCGCGCGACTGACGGAAAAAGCGGAACGGGTGACCGGCGATCCGCAGACGCGGCTGCGCGACTTCATCGTCATCAACCTGACCGAACCCGTCACCAACAGCCGCAGCCTGTCGCTCTGGGCGGCCTTCATCAGCCGGGCCAGCGTCGATCCGGCGCTGGCGGCCATCCATCGCGAGGGCTATCTCGGCTTCCGCGATGCGCTTGAGGGGCTGCTGCACGACTTTCTGTCCGAGCGCGGCGCCGATGCATCGAAGGAACGCTGCCGGCACCTGGCGATTGCCGTCAACGGCCTGCTCGACGGACTTTGGCTCGAGGGCTGCCTGGCCGGGGAACTGTTTGAAAAGGACGAACTGGTCGATATCGCGCTGACCTCGATCGAGGCGCTGCTCGGCCAGACGATCGATCGCACGGGCCTTTCCGTGTGACCGGAAAATGCAACTGAAACACGGGAGGGCGCCGATGCGCTATGCATCCATCACGGGCCGTCTGGCCAATCTGGGGTCGGAAAAATGGGCGCTTCATGTGGAAGCGCGGCGCATGAAGGCATCGGGCGCCGACATTCTGGAACTCACCATCGGCGAACCGGACGTACCGCCGGATCCGAGCCTCTTTGCCGAGGCGATCCGCGCCATGCATGCGGGGCGATACCGCTATTCCAACGGTCGCGGCGAGCCCTCGATCGTCGATGCCCTGGTCCGCAAGTACCGGGCGCGGCGTGCGGATGTCACGAGCGAGAACGTGCTGTGTTTCCCGGGCACCCAGACGGCGCTCTTCGCCGTGATGCTGGGGCTCGTGGAAAAGGGCGATGCCGTGCTGGTCGGCGATCCGCTCTATGCGACCTATGAGGGCGTCATCCGCTCGACGGGCGCCGAGCAGGTCGCGGTTCCGCTGAAGCCCGAGCATGGCTTTCACATGCAGGCCGAGGACCTCGAAGCGGCGATCACGCCGGAGTGCCGGGTGCTGCTGCTCAACACGCCGCACAATCCGACCGGCGCCGTGCTCTCGGCAGAAGAAATCGCGGCGATCGGCGCGGTCTGCCGGAAGCACGACCTTTGGCTTGTCTGCGACGAGGTCTACGAGGAACTCGTCTTCGACGGCACCTTTGCCTCGCCCTTCGACGATCCGACGCTTGCCGAACGCACCATCGTCGTCTCGTCCATCTCCAAGTCCCATGCCGCGCCCGGCTTCCGCAGCGGCTGGGCGATCGGCCCGGCGGAGTTCTGCACGCGGCTGCTGTCTGTCTCCGAGACCATGCTCTTCGGCGGCCAGCCCTTCATCGCCGACATGACGGCCTATGCGCTCGACAATCCGATCACGACCTCGGCGGGCATGCGGCAGGCTTACCGCCGCCGCTCGCGGATGATCGCCGAGGCACTCGCCGCCGCACCGGGCCTCGTGCCGATCCCGCCGGAGGCCGGCATGTTCATCGTCGTCGATGTTGCCGGTACCGGCATGACCGGCGAGGACTTCGCCTGGATGCTGCTCAGAGAAGAGCATGTCGCCGTCATGCCCGGCTCGTCCTTCGGCAACGAGGCGGAAAATTTCATCCGGATGAGCCTGACGGTGCCGGACGACAAGATCGAGGAAGCTTGCCGCCGCATCGTCGGCCTCATCGGCCGGACCGGCCGCAAGCTGGAGCGCCGCGCATGACGACAAGGACGGTGGGAGAGGCGCTGATCGACCTGCTCGCGGTCAACGACGTCGAGGTGGTGTTCGGCATTCCGGGCGTGCACACGGTCGAGCTCTATCGCGGCCTTGCCGCATCGGCGATCCGCCACGTGACGCCGCGCCACGAACAGGGGGCGGGTTTCATGGCCGACGGCTACGCCCGCGTTTCGGGCAAGCCGGGGGTGGCGCTCGTCATCACCGGGCCGGGATTGACCAACACGATCACCGCCATGGCGCAGGCGCGGCAGGATTCCGTGCCGATCCTGGTGATTTCCGGCGTCAACCGGCGGGACTCGCTCGGCCATGGCCGCGGCCTGCTGCATGAATTGCCCGACCAGCAGGGCATGATGAAGACGCTGGCGCTCTACACGCACACGCTCCTCAATCCTGCGGATCTGCCGGCCGTGGTCGAGCGCGCCTTCGCCGTGCTGCTCTCCGGGCGCCCGGGGCCGGTCCATATCGAGATCCCGACCGACGTGATGGGAAAACCGATCGACCTCGGGACGCCGAAGCCGGCCGAGGCGACGCGTCCGCGTGCCGACGCCGAGCGGCTGCAGCACGCGGCGATCCTGTCGACCGAGGCGGCGCGTCCGGTGATCCTCTGCGGCGGCGGCGCGGTGTCGGCGGAGGACGGGATCCGGCGGATCGCCGAGCGCATCGGCGCTCCGGTGGTGACGACCGTCAATGCGCGCGGCATGCTGGCCGGCCATGCGCTGCGGGTGCCCGCGAGCCCGAGCCTCAAGTCCGTCCGTCGCCTGATCGCCGAAAGCGACCTCGTGCTCGCCTTCGGCACGGAACTGGGGCCGACCGACTACGACATGTATGTCGACGGGGGATTCCCGGCGCTCAAGGCGCTGATCCGGGTCGATATCGACGCCGCCCAGCTTGCACGCGGCCAGCAGGCTACCCTGCCGGTGCTGTCGAGCGCCAGGTCGGCCGCGGCCGGCATTCTCGGCTTTCTGGGCGATGGAAAGCCCCGGGACGGTTCGGCGCGTGCCGCCGCCGCCCGGAAGGCGGCGCTCGCAGAGCAGACGCCGAAGACCCGCGCCGAGATCGGCATCATCGACGCGATCTATGCCGCGCTGCCGGACGGGATCATCGTCGGCGATTCGACGCAGGCCGTCTATGCCGGCAACCTCTATTGCGACCCGCCGCGGCCGAAGAGCTGGTTCAATGCGGCGACCGGTTACGGCGCGCTCGGCTACGGCCCGCCGGCCGCCGTCGGCGCCGCTGTCGCGGCGCCGGATGCGCCGGTCGTCTGCCTCGTCGGCGACGGCGGCTTCCAGTTCTCGCTCGCGGAGATCGGGTCGGCCGCCGACATCGGCGCGCGCGTGATCTTCCTCGTCTGGAACAATGACGGCTACCAGGAGATCGAAAACCACATGGTGGAAAACGGCATCATGCCGGAAGGGGTGAGGCCGTCGGCACCGGACTTCCTGAAGGTCGCCGAAGCCTACGGCCTTCCCGCGCTGCGGCTCGACAGCGTGGACCGGCTTGGCGCCGCGCTGAAGGAGGCCGCCGCCCGCAAGGGCCCGAGCCTCGTTGAAATCCACCAGACAGCAACGAAGGGCGCCACGGCGTGAGCCGTGCCGCCGCCGCTTCGGCCCGGACGCAGCCAAAGGCATGGTCCAGCGAGAACCGCGCAGGGTATTTGTCATTTTCCGGGAAATGGTGCTGCTAGAGAGATTTGAACTCTCGGCCTCTCCCTTACCAAGGGAGTGCTCTACCCCTGAGCTATAGCAGCATCCGGCGACGCGGCGGATGTGATCGCGTCGAGCGAGGCGCCTATTGCCATAGTCTCCCGGGCCATGCAAGCCGCAACTCGGTTTTGCGGCAACAAAATTGGGGTCTTCGCCCGTCGCCGGGCGGGGGTGCTTTCCGGCCGGGCGGAATTTCGCTATGACGCGGACATGACAGAGCGGGATCGACATGGGCCGAAAGCCGGCGGCGCGGCGGCGAAGACGGAAGCCGAGCGGCGCGCGGAGCGGCTTGCAAAGACGCTGCGCGAGAACCTCGCACGGCGCAAGCAGCAGGCGCGCGCCCGGCGGTCCGGCGACGCCGACGAGACGACCGGCCTGCCTGCCGCAAAAACGGACGAATCCGCACGCTAGGTAGCAGGGCCGCCGGCAATCGCCGACCGATGGCGCCGCCGCGGACGTCCGCCGGCGGCAAGGCTTCTCTTTGTGCCGCACATGCTCTAAAGAGGCGCCTTCTGCGACAGACGGTTTTGGAAAGGCGGGCGTGGCGCCCGTAGGTGCACATGGATCGGATCAGGATTGTAGGCGGCAACGAGCTCAAGGGCGTCATTCCGATTTCCGGCGCGAAAAACGCCGCCCTGCCGCTGATGATCGCGTCACTTCTGACGGACGACACGCTGACGCTCGAGAACGTGCCGCACCTGGCCGACGTCGAGCAGCTCATCCGCATTCTCGGCAACCACGGCGCGGACATCTCCGTCAACGGCCGGCGCGAGCGCCAGAGCGAGGGCTATTCCCGCACGATCCACTTCACCTCGCGCAACATCGTCGACACGACCGCCCCCTACGAACTCGTCTCGAAGATGCGGGCGAGCTTCTGGGTGATCGGGCCGCTGCTGGCGCGCGAAGGCAGGGCGCGGGTTTCGCTGCCGGGCGGCTGCGCGATCGGCACGCGGCCGGTCGACCTCTTCATCGAGGCGCTGACGGCGCTCGGCGCCAGGATCGAGATCGACGGCGGCTATATCGACGCCACCGCGCCGGAAGGCGGCCTCGTCGGGGCCCGCTACACCTTCCCGAAGGTCTCGGTCGGCGCGACGCATGTGATGATGATGGCGGCGACGCTCGCCCGCGGCACCACCGTCATCGGCAATGCCGCCCGCGAGCCGGAAGTGCAGGATCTCGCCAAGTGCCTGAATGCGATGGGCGCCAGGATCACCGGCGCCGGCACGGCGACGATCACCATCGAGGGCGTCACGGCGCTCTCCGGCGCCCGCCACCGCGTGCTGCCCGACCGCATCGAGACCGGGACCTATGCCATGGCGGTGGCGATGGCCGGCGGCGACGTCATTCTCGAAGACACCGATTCCGCCCTTCTCGACACCGCGCTCGAGGCGATCCGCCGCGCCGGCGCCGAGATCACGCCGACGAACAACGGCATCCGGGTCGTGCGCAACGGCGCCGGCATCAAGCCGGTGGATGTCGTCACCGATCCCTATCCGGGCTTCCCGACCGACCTGCAGGCGCAGTTTATGGGCCTGATGACGAAGTCGGGCGGGGTCTCCCATATCACCGAGACGATCTTCGAGAACCGCTTCATGCACGTGCAGGAACTCGCCCGTCTCGGCGCGAAGATATCGCTGTCCGGCCAGACGGCGAAGATCGAGGGCGTGCAGCGGCTGCGCGGCGCGCCCGTCATGGCGACGGACCTGCGCGCCTCCGTCTCGCTCGTCATCGCCGGGCTTGCGGCGGAGGGCGAGACCATGGTGTCGCGCGTCTACCATCTCGACCGCGGCTTCGAGCGGCTCGAGGAAAAGCTCACCCGTTGCGGCGCCATCGTCGAGCGCGTCAGCGATTGACCGGCGCGACGGCGGCTGTTGCATGCGGGCCGGCATCGTCCTATCTCCTGTCCATCATCAGCCGACGGAAAGGACGAGAATGGACAGCCTGAAGCTCATGGCGCTCGACGCGGACGACCTCGCCGTCATTTCGGCGCATGTCCAGGACGCCGTCTGCAAGATCGCCGACCTCTCCTTCGACGCGCGCCACGGCGTGTTCTCGCTCGCGGTGAACCGCTTCGTGTGGGAAAAGGCCGACCGCCGCGGCAAGGGCTTCGAGCGCCGCCGCTCCGTCATCGCGTTCAAGCGGGTGAATGCCGTGCGCTCGATCGGCATCGACCGCAAGGACCGCGACGGCGTGCTGGCGCTGCTCGCCCTCCGCTTCGCGCCGAAGGGCGAGGGGCCGGACGGGACGGTCGAGATCGTCATGGCCGGCGACGCCGGGATCGCGCTCGATGTGGAATGCGTCGAAAGTCAGCTTGCGGATACGGGCGGAGCGTGGGAAACCACCTTGAAACCCCGCCATCCGGCGGATTGACGACGGGCCGGCCTTGCCGGCCTCCACAGGGATGACGTGACGTGGCAATCAGGCTCGACCGGCGCGACAGCGACTTCGAAACGCGTTTCGCGGCCTTCCTCACCACCAAGCGCGAGGTGTCCGAGGACGTGAACGCCGCCGCGCGAGCGATCATCGACGACGTGCGCGCCCGCGGCGATGCCGCGCTTGCGGACTATTCGCGGCGCTTCGACGGCCTCGATTTTGCGACGACCCCGATGCGCGTGGGCGCCGACGAGCTCGACGCCGCCCGGTCCGAGGTCGATCCGACCGTGATCGCCGCGCTCGAACTCGCCGCACGGCGCATCGAAAAGCACCACCGCCGGCAGCTTCCCAAGGACGACCTCTACGAGGACGAGATCGGCGTCGGCCTCGGCTCCCGCTGGACGGCGATCGACGCGGTTGGCCTCTACGTTCCGGGCGGCACGGCGAGCTATCCGAGTTCCGTGCTGATGAACGCGATTCCGGCCAAGGTCGCCGGCGTGCCGCGGGTCGTCATGGTCGTGCCCGCCCGCGCGGGGACGATCAATCCCGCGGTGCTCGCGGCGGCGCGCATCGCCGGCGTCGACGAGATCTACCGCATCGGCGGGGCGCAGGCGGTGGCCGCGCTCGCCTACGGCACGCAGACGATCGAGCCGGTGGCGAAGATCACTGGCCCGGGCAACGCCTTCGTCGCTGCGGCGAAGCGCCAGGTCTTCGGCACGGTCGGCATCGACATGATCGCCGGCCCCTCCGAGGTGCTGGTCATCGCGGACGCGGAGAACGATCCGGACTGGCTCGCCGCCGACCTGCTCGCCCAGGCCGAACACGACAGGGGTGCGCAGGCGATCCTGATCACCGACAGCGCGGCGCTCGCCGATGCCGTGGAGGCTGCGGTCGAGCGGCAGCTCCGGACGCTGGAGCGATCCGGGACGGCGGCGGACAGCTGGCGGGATTTCGGCGCCGTCATTCTCGTCGAAAGTCTGGAAGACGCCGTGCCGCTGGCCAACCGCATCGCCGCCGAGCATGTCGAGATCGCGACGGCCGATCCGGAGCACCTGGTCTCGAGGATCCGCAATGCCGGCGCCATCTTCGTCGGGCGCCACACGCCAGAGGTGATCGGCGACTATGTCGGCGGCTCCAACCACGTGCTGCCGACCGCGCGCTCGGCGCGCTTTTCGTCCGGTCTCTCGGTGCTCGACTACATGAAACGCACCTCGATCCTCCGGCTCGGCGCCGAACAGCTGAACGCGCTGGGGCCGGCTGCCGTCACGCTGGCGAAGGCCGAGGGCCTCGGCGCCCACGCGCGGTCCGTGTCGATCCGCCTCAATGCGGGGGGATGAGGCGTCGATGTCGTCGAAATCCCGCTATCGCCTCTCGGATGTGGTCCTGGACGAAACGATCGGACGGGCCACGCCGGACGTCGAGCACGAGCGGGCGGTGGCGATCTTCGACCTCATCGAGGAAAACAGCTTCGAGCCGCTCGGCCATCCGGGCGGTCCCTATCGCCTGCATCTCTCCCTGCTCGATTCCAGGCTGATCTTTGCGATCCGCAGCGAGAGCGGCGAGGACGTGGCGACCCACATCCTGTCGCTGACGCCGTTCCGGCGCATCGTCAAGGATTATTTCCTCATCTGCGAGAGCTATTACCAGGCGATCCGCTCCGCGACGCCGAGCCAGATCGAGGCGATCGACATGGGCCGGCGCGGCATCCACAACGAGGGCTCGCAGACGCTGATGGACAGGCTGGGCGGCAAGATCAAGCTCGACTTCGACACGGCCCGGCGCCTCTTCACGCTCGTCTGCGTGCTCTACTGGCGGGGCTAGCGGGCATGGCGAGCCCCGCGCCCGGCGAGACGACACCCGAGCGGCGGCTGCCGGGCTCCATCCTCTTCATGTGCCGCATGAATGCCGTACGCTCGCCGATGGCCGAGGTAATCGCGCGCAGCCTGCTGCCGGCCGGCACCTATGTCGCCTCCGCCGGCGTGCGGCCCGGCGAGCGTGATCCCTTCGTCGACGCGGTGCTCGCCGAGGTCGGGCTGACGCTCGGCCGGCACGGGCCGCATTCGCTGGACGAACTGGAGGACGACTATTTCGACCTGATCGTCACGCTGGCGCCCGAGGCGCATCACGCGGCCCTCGAACTGACGCGCGCCAATGCCGTCGACGTCATCTACTGGCCGACGCCGGACCCGACCGCCGCGACCGGTACGCGCGACCAGATCCTGTCGGCCTATCGCGAGGTGCGCGAGCACCTGAAGGGTCTGATCGAGCGGCGTCTGCTGGCGCCGCGCTAGCGCCGGAACGGCCGCTTTGCCGCCACCGTCCGGCCAATTGCAGAAAGCGGGACCGACGGTGTTCACAAAGGACCGGCGATTGTGTAGTTTCCGGCGAATTTTTCCGGCGGGCATTCCGCCTGCCCTCTCCAACACAGGAACATCGCTTTCAGATGGCTAAAGAAGAAGTCCTAGAATTTCCGGGCATCGTGACGGAACTGCTGCCGAATGCCACCTTCCGGGTGAAGCTCGAGAACGAACACGAGATCATCGCGCACACGGCGGGCCGCATGCGCAAGAACCGCATCCGCGTTCTCGCCGGCGACAAGGTTCTCGTCGAGATGACGCCCTACGACCTGACCAAGGGTCGCATCACCTACCGCTTCAAGTAGCCCGCGCCCGCAGCCGGCTTATCGAGGTTCCATGGCACTCGGCCACAAGCTCATCCTTGCTTCCGGTTCGCCGCGTCGCGTCGACCTGCTCGCCCAGGCGGGCATCGACCCCGCGCGGCTGATGCCGATGGACATCGACGAGACGCCGAAGAAGTCGGAGCATCCGCGCTCGCTCGCCCGCCGGCTCTCGACGGCCAAGGCGCAGGCGGCGCTCGCCGAGATCAAGGGCGATCCCGCCCATGTCGACAGCTACATCCTCGCCGCCGACACGGTGGTGGCCGTCGGGCGGCGCATCCTGCCGAAGACCGAGATGGTCGACGAGGCCTCGAGCGCGCTGCACCTGCTTTCCGGCCGCAGCCACCGGGTCTTCACCGGCGTCTGCCTGATCACCCCGGACCGCACGCTTCGCCAGCGCGTCGTCGACACCAAGGTCCGCTTCAAGCGGCTCTCCGGCCTCGACATCGAAAGCTATCTCGCCTCCGGCCAGTGGCGCGGCAAGGCCGGCGGCTACGGCATCCAGGGCATTGCCGGCAGCTTCGTCGTCAAGCTCGTCGGCTCCTACACGAATGTCGTCGGCCTGCCGCTCTACGAGACGCTGGCGCTGCTGACGGGCGAGGGGTTCGACGTGCATTACCGCTGGACGGAGGGCTGAGCGATGCCGGGCGAAGGCGAACGACCCGCCGCCAGGGTCGAGCCGCTGCGCAAGGCGCGCCCCTGCCCGGAATGCGGCCGGCCGTCGGTCCGCGAGCACTATCCGTTCTGCTCGTCGCGCTGCCGCGACGTCGATTTGAACCGCTGGCTTTCCGGCGCCTATGCGATCCCCGTCGCCGACGACGAGACGAAGCCCGACGACGATGAATGACCGTCTGCGGCGGGAAGAAAGGTCAATCTTTTCCGCAGCTTGACCCAATGCCATTTTTCCTTTGAAAAGATGTGGCTTGGGGCTGGACACATTCTCGCAAGATGCTATAACCCCGCTCGCTTCCGGGGCGAACACGCCCCAACGGGATTTCGCCCGCGAAATCCACCGGATGCCCGGATAGCTCAGTTGGTAGAGCAGCGGATTGAAAATCCGCGTGTCGGTGGTTCAAATCCGCCTCCGGGCACCATTCATTTAAGAAGCACAATCAACTACTTATCCCTTGCCCGATGCGATTGCGTCCAGCATTGCATGTTGCATCGTGTTGCAACTGATTTCCCTTGATTTTCAGTGGGTGCCAGCCACACTTGGCAAATCCGTGCAACATGAAATGCAACATGGGGGCCTGATTAATCGATGGCATTTCAATGGACCTGTCCGTTCTGCGGACACCACCAAATGGTTTCATCCGATAATCACCATCAAGAGGTGATACGACTTGAGGTTGGCGCGGCTCGTTTCCGAAATCCTGCGCTAATGTGCTCCGCAATTCGCTGCGTAAATCCGGAATGCAACGAACTGTATTTGGCGGCGAAACTCGGAAGCGGAGAAACTGGCTCAAGAGGTTGGTGGGAAATTGCCCGCGAGCGACAGACTTGGAGACTCCTGCCCGATAGCGCTTCGATTGCGCAACCCGACTACATTCCCGCTCCACTCCGTGAGGACTATTACGAGGCCTGCCTGATCCGGGACAAAAGCCCCAAGGCGTCGGCCACCCTCGCGCGCCGCTGCCTTCAGGGCATGATCCGAGATTTTTGCGACATCTCTAGACCGCGGCTGATCGAAGAAATCAGAGAACTACGAAGGCTGGTCGATTTGGGGCAGGCGCCGAAGGGCGTTGAAGTAGAGACCATAGATGCGATCGACGCCGTCCGGGATGTCGGCAACATCGGCGCTCACATGGAAAGGGACATCAGCCTCATCATCGATGTCGATCCCGGAGAGGCGCAAACACTCATTGAACTGATCGAGTTGCTTTTTCAGGATTGGTACGTTGCGCGCCACAAGCGTACACAACGTCTGCTCGCCGTCCGCGCCATGGCCGCGGAGAAACAGGCAGAAATTACGGCAGGCAGGGCGGAGATCGCGCAACAGAAGCTCTCTGCCGAAGCCGACGCAGTAGCCAGTGCCCAGGATCCGGAAACCTAAGGCGATACGTTCGTCAAAGGGTTAGCAATGTTCGTACCGACGTTGGGATGTTCAATGAAAATGACGCGAATGATTTCTTCACGAGCGCGGCGTGCACGAAAAGTCGTTAGTTCTATTGCAAGAGTGTCGCTTGCTGAGCCGGTAATTGTCTATTCTGCGTGTGTCCTCCTCGTCGGCGTTGTTATCGTTGCCATCATCTATGCTTTGGTCCCGAGTTGGCGCGATGACCTGCTTCCAGGCGCGTTCATCGAGTTTATTGGGATGCTGTTTGATGTCCTGATATTCGGTATCATCGTCGCATTTTTTGTTCGCAGACTTGAGCGCCGAAATGACCGCCAGCGGCAACAGGAGATCATTGACGATTTCAAGAAGTGGGATACCGAGGAGGGAAAGCTGCGAATTGCCGGTGCTGTCCGCCGCATGAACAGGCTGGGTGCAACCAAAATTGACTTCTCTGGTATCACCTTGTCCAATTTTTCTTTCTCAGATCAGGATATCGAGAACATTAGCGGGGCATTGTTCTACGCAGGTGACTGGGGAACCGGTAGCCGATCAGAGATGAGATTGGAGGCTGTAGATTTCAGCTTTGTCGATTGCCGCTGCGTAGTTTTCTCCAAGTGCAATCCGTTAGACGTGTTTGGCGGTACTTACGTGGTGGCCCTCTTAAAAGATTGTAGCTTCAGGTACGCTAAACTGGTGAAAGCAGTGTTCAAAGGCGCTCATTTGGAGTGGACCCAAGAGCACCCCGAGGATCTATGGACTTGGCAGGACGACGCTGATGGGCTTTCCCACGTGCAGACACATTTTCCGCCTTTTTACAACGCAGATTTAGAAGGAGCGACATTTGCCGACGCGAATTTTAAGAATGCAGACTTCCGGATGGCTATCGGCATATTAGACTGCGATTTCACCGGAGCGAAGGGCCTAGAGAATTGTCTATTTGACGATGAGGAGACTAAGACAGCTGTCCTCGATAAGGCGAAAGCTTCAAAAACTGTTAAAGCTCATTGAATTTCCATCTCCAATGCCCCGAAGACAAAAAGACGCCCCCGCCGCGATACACGGCGAGGGTACATTTTTTGCCAGTGGAGATTATGGCTGCTGGTGATTCTTTCACTATGCCGCGCCGATGTCCAGCGCGGTTAGCGCATGATCTTGATGCGAAGGGCACAAGAACCCGCTTGACGTGCCGGACTTGAACTCGGCCTCCTGACCGCAGGTATGTTCGGCCGGACCATCCTGATCTCCGCCGAGTTACACGATCTCCTTCCGGCGGACACGCACAGCCTGTTCCGGGAGACCGGTACATGCGCGCTGAAGGGCGTGGCGGCAGACAGGATGCCGTTCTCTCCCCGGAGCGATGGTCGAAAGGATGGCCGGACACCACGCGCCCGTGATCGCCTGCCAGGAAATACAGGTGCGCGCGCCCGCGCTTTTCGCTATCGTCGCAACGTTTGCGGCCGGTGCGGGTTTCGATGCGCTCCCGTGATCCGGCGGCGGCACGATGGCGTACAAGGGTTCATGAATGAGGCATCTGAGCATCTTGTTGCAGAGCGGAGCTGGGCCGTTCCCGCGGGCCGGCGTTTGGGCATCGTGAGGGACGGCGAGAACCCCTCGGTGCCGACGCCCGGGGACCTGATCCGGTGTGTCGCGGCGGTTGCCGCGGAGCGGGACCGCGCGGCCTTCGCGGCGCTCTTCCGCTATTTCGGACCGCGCCTGAAGACCTTCTTCCTGCGGGGCGCGCTGCCGGCGGCGGTTTCCGAGGACCTGGTACAGGAAACCATGCTCGCGGTGTGGCGCAAGGCGCAGTCGTTCAATCCGGAGCGGGCGGGCGTGACGACGTGGGTCTTCACCATTGCCCGCAACCTGCGCATCGATCATCTGCGACGCCAGCGCAATCCGGCCGACCTGCCGTGCGAACCCGAGGAGGAGATGCGGACGGTGGAGGCGCTGCTTCTCGACGGCGAACGGGACCTCAGGGTCCGCAATGCGCTCGCGGGGCTCTCGCCGGAGCAGCAGACCATCATCCGGCTCTCCTATTACGGAGAGAAGTCGCAGAGCGAGATCGCCGGGGAACTCGGCATTCCGCTCGGCACCGTGAAATCCAGAACGCGCCTGGCAATGAACCGGCTGCGCGCCCTGTTGGAAGACGAACGATGACGATTTCCCACCACCCGACCGACGAGACGCTGATGCGGTATGCCGCCGGCACGCTGGCGGCCGGGCCGGCGATCGTCGTCGGGGCGCATCTGGCGGCATGCCCCGTCTGTCATGCGCGCGTCCGGGGCTTCGAGGCTCTCGGCGGCGCCATTCTGGCGCAAACCGAGCCGACGCAGCTTTCGCCGAGCGCGCTCAGCGATGTGCTCGCCAGGATCGATGCGGAGGAGGGCATTCCGCAGCCGCCGCGCCGCGAGCAGAAACCCGCGGAGATCGACGGTGTGCGGCTTCCCGATTCGCTGCGGGGCTGCGGCATCGGCCGCTGGCGCTGGATCGGTCCCGGCATGCGCATGAGCCGCATCGGCGTGCCGCACGATCCGGACGCCACCGTGATCATGCTTAGGGTCGGGCCAGGCCGCGCGCTTCCCGACCACGGCCATGTCGGCACCGAATTCACCTATATCGTCTCCGGTTCCTTCACCGACCGGTTCGGCCGGTTCCTGCCGGGCGACCTCGCCGAGATGGACGAGGACGTGGAGCACCAGCCGGTCGTCGATCCCGGCGAGGAGTGCATCTGCATTGCTGCGCTGGAGGGCAAGATGCGCTTCAACAGCCTCATCGGCCGCCTGATCCAGCCGATCGTCGGGTTGTGACCCATGCCGGCGGCGGCCCTGTTCCCCGCCGTTGCCATCTGCCTGTCGCGCGTCACGGCACTCGCCTGGCGGGCCGTCGTGCGTGGCGCGAAATCCGGCCGGGTGGATGCAGTCTGGTCCTTTCTCGTCGGCGCGGCAGGCGTCGCCGCCGCGCCGTCGCGGTGATCGCCTGCCTCTGGGGGCTGCGGCTCGGCCTGCGTCGCCTGTGGCGAAACCGAATATGCTGCGCTTGTTCGCTCGACGCTTTCAGCGCCGCGACGCTCGCCACCTCGTCTTCTCCAACGCCATGGCGGCGTGCGAGCGCTCAGATGGCGATGTTCCGTGCGGCAAGGAACCCGGCTGAAGCGCCCGCGGTGGTGACGACCATGCCCCACACCATGTCGGCAAGCGTGACGGCAAGCGGCCAGTCGCGCAGCGTCGCGTGATTGGTGAGGTCATAGGTGGCATAGGCGACGAGACCGAGTACGGCTCCGTTCAGCGCGGCCTTGGAAAGCCCGCCGCCGGCAAGCGCCGGGAGGACGGCGAAGAAGACGATGCCGGCACTATAGATGAGGTAGAAGGCGATCGCCGGCGCCACGTGGACCTGTGGCGCAAGCTTGTCGCCGAGCAGCGGACGATAGAGCGTGCCCGCCATGGTGGTCAGCCAGATCGCATCGGCGATCAGAAAGACGAGGCCGGCGGCCAGGTAGGCGACAATTACCGTTTTCAAAGCTCTTCTCCCGGCCACTCGGAAACATCTACGCGCCGTCCCGTGTTTCGGATCACGGGTGAACCGAACGGGAGCGTCCGGCGTATTGAGCAGGTAACGAGGAATAAGGCCATGACGAAACCGGCACCTCCGATGCCGGCCGTCGCCCTCTTCGCAGGGCCGGCGGCTTTTGCGCCGCAATCTCCCGACCCGAGCGGCGTTTGGGTGCGCGACGATGGCATCGCGCGCTGCGGGGGAGACATCTGCGCGACGAACCTGTGGATCCGTGATACGGGCAAGGGCGAAGCGGTCGGCGACCGGCTGGTCATGTCGCTCGCATCCAAGGCGGCGGGCCGGCTCGCCGGCACCGCCTATGATCGGAAGCGTGACCGCACCGATGCGATCACGCTCGACGTGACGCAGAACCGGCTTCTGACGCGCGGCTGCGTGCTGGGCGGACTCCTATGCCGAAACGCAAGCTGGACACCGGTGAATTGACGAGCGGCAAAACCACCGACGAACGGCCGACGCTGGTCCTTTATCGCAATGACCTTCGCATAGCGGACAATGGCGCGCTTGCGGCGGCGGCGGATCGCAGGAGACCGGTGATCGCCGCCTATATCCTCGACAAGGAGAGCGAGGGCATGCGTCCGCCGGGCGGCGCCTTCCGCTGGTGGCTGCATCGGTCGCTGGTTACGCTCGGGAAAGACCTCGCCGACCTGGGAATCGTTCTCGTTTTGCGCCGGGGCCCCATGCGTGCCGCGGTGGAGGCCCTGGTGTCGGAAAGCGACGCGGATGCCGTCTTCTGGAACCGCCGCTACGAGCCGGTCGCCGTCGAGGCCGACATGGACATGAAGCGGAACCTGCGCAACCGGGGCCTGCATGCCGAAAGCTTCGCGGGACAGCTTCTGCACGAGCCGCATCGGCTGAAGACCGGCGCCGGCGCGTTCTACAAGGTCTTCACCCCCTTCTGGAACGCGCTGCATGCCGGCCCCGAGCCGCGCGACCCGATCGACCGCCCGCGTAAGCTCCCTGGCTACGCCGGCCGGCTCGAGACGGAGGCGCTGGACGACCTGCTGCCGCTTCCCGCCAGACCCGACTGGGCCGGCGGATTGCGCGAGACGTGGACGCCGGGCGAGGCCGGGGCGACCGCGCTGCTGTCCGAATTCCTCGCCGAGGGGCTTCATGGCTATGCCGAAGGGCGGGACCTGCCCGGTGAGGCCTTCACATCCCGTCTCTCGCCGCATCTGGCGCATGGCGAGATAACGCCCTTCCAGGTCCTCGCGGCACTGAAGACTCATGCGGGCGAGGCCGATGGCGCGGACGTCCTGACGTTCCGCAAGGAGATCGCCTGGCGCGAGTTCTGCTACCACCTGCTCTTCCACAATCCGCGTCTGCATACCGACAATTTCCAGTCCGCATTCGACGCCTTTCCCTGGCGGTCGGACAAGGCGGCGCTTCGTGCCTGGCGGCGCGGCACGACCGGCTATCCGATGGTCGATGCGGGAATGCGTGAGCTGTGGCAGACCGGCACGATGCACAACCGCGTTCGCATGATCGCCGCCTCCTTCCTGACGAAGCACCTGCTCATCGACTGGCGGCAGGGCGAGCTATGGTTCTGGGACAGGCTGGTGGATGCGGACCTGGCGAGCAACCCGGCCAACTGGCAATGGGTTGCCGGCTGCGGCGCGGACGCCGCGTCCTATTTCCGCATCTTCAACCCCGTCACGCAGGGCGAGAAATTCGACGGCGGGGGCGCCTATGTCCGTCGCTTCGTGCCCGAACTGGCGGAACTGCCGGACAAGTACCTTCACCGGCCCTGGGAGGCGCCGGCCGCGGTGCTGACGAAAGCAGGGGTACGGCTCGGCGAAACCTATCCCGGGCCGATCGTCGATCACGCGAAGGCCCGGCAACGGGCGCTTGCCGCCTATGCCTCCGCGAAGGGGGAAACACCATGAGCGGCGGCCGCATCACCACCATGGCGGAAAACGGTCCGCCGCCGCTCGAGGCCGGGACGCTCTATCCTGGCAAGGTCATGCATCAGCGGCTGAAACCGTTCGGCCACCGCTTCTCCTATTCCGTTTTTTCTCTCCTGGTGGATGTCGACCGGCTCGATGCGCTCGGCCGCATGTCGTGGCTGCTTTCGGTCAATCGCGCCGGCGTCTTCTCCTTCCGCGAGAGCGATCACGTGGAGCGCCAAGGCGAGACGTTGCGGGACTTCGCCGATAGGCTGCTGCGTCAGGCGGGCCTTGCCGAACGCGCGAACCGGATCCTGCTCCTCGCCTATCCGCGGCTCTTCGGCTATGTCTTCAACCCGATCTCGGTCTATTTCGCCTATGACGCGGCCGGCCGGCCGGTCGCGCTGCTCTATGCGGTGCGCAACACGTTCGGCGAGCGCCACACCTACGTGGCGCCCGTCGAGCCGGGGGAGGCAGGACCGGCCGGCGTCCGGCAGACCCGGGCCAAGCTTTTCCATGTCTCGCCGTTCGTCGCCATGGATGCGCGCTATCACTTCCGGGTCCTGCCGCCGGGCCGGACGGTACGGCTGCGCATCCACGAAACGGCAGACGGCGCGCCGCTGCTGGCGGCGACCTTCAACGGCGACGCCCGGCCGCTCGACAGCAGGAGCCTGGCTGGCTGCCTCGTGCGTTTCCCGTTCATGACGCTGAAGGTGATGGCGGGCATCCACTGGGAGGCGCTGAAACTCTGGCTGAAAGGCGCTGCCTTTCACCGCAGCCCGCCGCCGCCGCCGAGCGCGAGCTTTCGCGACGGACGCGTCCCCGAAGCGCATCGCTGACGCCGGCGGCCGGCGGAGCCGATCAGGCCGTCATGCTTTCCCGAGGGACGGCAACCGGCCGGCGCACGATGCGGGCACTGTCCTGGCGCACTTGCCAGGGCCGGCGCAGGCCGCCGAGGTCTTCGGCCACCGCAAGCCCCGCCTGCAGGCCGTCCTCGTGGAACCCGGATCCGAAATAGGCACCGCAGAACCATGTCCGTTGCGCCCCCTGAAGCGACCAGAGCTCCTGTTGGGCCCGATCCGCCGCGGTATCGAAAACCGGATGCTCGTAGCTCTCGCGCCGGATCACCAGATCCGCGCGCGGCTCGCGGCACGGGTTGAGCGTGACGAAGGTGGGGGGAGCGGAGCCGAGCGGCTGCAGCCGGTTCATCCAGTAGGTGACCGATGGATGCGGCATCCCGTTGCCGGCGGCCGTGATGTAGTTCCAGCTCGCCCATGCGGCCCGCCGCACCGGCATGAGCGCCGGATCGGAATGCAGCACGGCCTCGTTGCGCGAATAGCGGAACGATCCGAGGATCCGCCGCTCATCGCGTGTCGGGTCGGCAAGCAGCCGGAGTGCCTGGTCGGCATGGGTGGCGATCACCACGTCGTCGAAACGGTGCGATGCGCCCGTGCCGTCCAGCACCTCGACGGACGTGTCGAGGCGGCGGATCGACCGGACGGGCGTGGAGAGCCGGATGCCGTTCTCGTAGCCCGCGGTGATGCGCCTGACATATTCCAGGCTGCCGCCCTGCACGGTGCGCCAGTCCGGGCGACCCCAGAGGTCGAGCAGGCCGTGGTTGCAGCAGAAGCGGACGAAGCTCGACGCGGGATAGAGGCCCACCTCGAGGGCCGGGGTCGACCAGATCGCCGCGGCCATCGGGTAGAGATGATCCTCGCGAAAAGCCCTGCCGTAGCCGTTCCGCCCGAGGTAGTCGTCAAGCGACAGCGAGCCCATGGTCGGCAGGTCGCGCGGCGCCCGGCGGTAGAAGCGCAGGAGATCGCGGATCATCGACCAGAAGCGCAGGCTGACCAGATTGGACCGCTGGGCAAGAATGCCGAGACCCGTGCCGCCGGAATATTCATAGGCACCGTCGTCGAGCGAAACCGAGAAGGACATGTTGGACGGGGCCGTCGGCACGCCGAGCAGCCGGAACAGGGCCGTGAGGTTCGGATAGGTCACCTCGTTGTAGACGATGAATCCGGTATCGACCGCGACCGGTCCCGCCTTGCTTTCGATGGTGACGGTATTGCTGTGCCCTCCCAGCCGGTCGGCGGCCTCGAAGAGGGTCACGTCATGCCGGCGGGCCAACAGCCAGGCGGCCGACAATCCGGAAATCCCGCTGCCGACGACCGCGATCCTCAGGCGCCCTGTGTCGCTGGGTCGGATTCGCATCACCACCGATCTCTCTTTCGCAAATGCAGCTCGTCGCTATGGCTGCTTTTACGCAGGCGCGGACGAAGCGGTTTCACCGGCTCTGCATTTTTCGTGATTTTCTCGACGGCACCGGCGGTCGGGCGGCGATGGCGCTGTGGTCTTTATATTTTCCTTATCCCGTTCGGCCGTCTTCCCAATCGAAACCTGACCCGATGCGGGTGCATCGTCCGGCACTGCAACAACCGGAGATTCGAAATGTCCGACCTCGTCTTTCTCGCGCTCGGCGCGGGCACGCTCTTCGTGCTGGCGCTCTATGCCCGCGCGCTGGGCGGCCTGTAGGAGGCGCAATGATCGAGCCTCTCATCGGCCTCGCCGCCGTGGCAGCCCTTGCCGTCTATCTCGTTGTGACGCTGCTGCGTCCCGAGCGATTCTGAATTCCAGGGAGAACCATCATGTCCCTCATCGGGTGGCTGCAGATCGGCCTCCTCTTCCTCGCCGTGCTCGTCGTCGTGAAGCCGCTCGGGCTCTACATGGCGCAGGTCTTTTCCGGCGAACGTACATTCCTTTCGCCCGTCCTCGCACCCGTCGAGCGCGGGCTCTACCGCCTGTCCGGCGTGGATGAACGCAAGGAGCAGGGCTGGCTCGCCTATACGCTCGCCATGCTCGCCTTCTCGATGGCCGGCTTCGTCGCGCTCTACGCGATCCTCAGGCTCCAGGCTGTCCTGCCGCTCAACCCGCAGGGCTTTTCCAACGTTCCGCCGGACCTCGCCTTCAACACCGCCGTCAGCTTCGTCACCAACACGAACTGGCAGAACTACGGCGGCGAGACGACGATGAGCCATTTCAGCCAGATGGCCGGGCTCACGGTGCAGAACTTCGTTTCGGCGGCGACCGGCATGGCGCTCGCCATCGCTCTCACCCGCGCACTGGCTCGTTCGCAGGCGGCGACGCTCGGCAACTTCTGGGTCGACCTGACGCGCGCAACGCTCTACGTGCTGCTGCCGATCGCCGTCGTCGTCGCCCTCGTCTTCGTCGCCATGGGCCTGCCCCAGACGCTCGACGCTTCGGTCACGGCCACGACGCTCGAAGGCGCGCAGCAGACGATTGCGCTCGGGCCGGTTGCCAGCCAGGAGGCGATCAAGCAGCTCGGCACGAACGGCGGCGGTTTCTTTAACGTGAATGCCGCCCATCCTTTCGAGAATCCGAGCGCGTTCTCGAACTATCTCAACATCTTCGCGATGCTGTCGATCTCGGCGGCGCTCGTTTATACCTTCGGCCAGATGGTCGGCAGCCGTCGCCAGGGCTGGGCCTTCCTTGCGGCCATGGCGATCCTGCTCGTCGCCGGCGTCGGCGCCGTCTATTGGGCGGAGACGAACGGCAACCCGATCCTGACGGCGCTTGGCGTCGATCCGGCCCTTGGCAACATGGAGGGCAAGGAAGTCCGCTTCGGACAGGCGATGACGGCGCTCTATGCGGCCGTGACGACCGGTCTGTCGGATGGCGGTGTCAACGGCATGCATGGTTCCTTTACCGGGCTCGGCGGGCTCGCGCCGATGTTCCTCATCCAGCTCGGCGAAGTGCTGCCGGGCGGCGTCGGCTCCGGCCTCTACGGCATGGTCGTCTTCGCCGTGCTCTCCGTCTTCGTCGCCGGTCTCATGGTCGGCCGCACGCCGGAATTCCTCGGCAAGAAAATCGAAGGCCGCGAGATGAAATATGCGATGCTCGCCGTCCTGATCCTGCCGACCGCGATCCTCGGATTCACCGCCGTTTCCGCCATGCTGCCCTTTGCGGTGGCGAGCGTCGGCATGGCCGGCCCGCACGGCCTGTCGGAGATCCTCTATGCCTACACGTCGGCCGCCGGCAACAACGGCTCGGCCTTCGGCGGACTGACCGGCAACACGCCCTGGTACAACACGACGCTCGGCATCGCCATGCTGCTCGGCCGCTTCGGCTACGTCGTGCCCGTCATGGCGATCGCCGGTTCGCTGGCCGCGAAGGTGAAGATACCCGCGTCAAAGGGTACCTTCCCGACCGACGGTCCGCTCTTCGTCGGTCTCCTGATCGGCATCATCCTTATCCTCGGCGGGCTGCAGTTCTTCCCGGCGCTCGCCCTCGGCCCCATCGTCGACCACCTCGCGATGCTCGCCGGCCAGACGTTCTGAAGGATTTTGCAATGTCCCACAAACCCGTGGCTCCCAGTCTCGTCGACCCGGCCATCCTGCTTCCGGCGATGAAGGATGCCGTCGTCAAACTCGACCCGCGCCGGCTGGTCCGCAATCCGGTCATCTTCGTCACCGAGGCGGTGGCGGCGATCGTCACCCTGTTCTTCGTGCGCGACCTCGTCGCCAATGCCGGCGACGCATCATTTTCGGGCCAGATCGCCGCCTGGCTCTGGTTCACCGTGCTCTTCGCGACTTTCGCAGAGGCCGTCGCGGAGGGGCGGGGCCGCGCCCAGGCCGACAGCCTGAAGCGGACCAAGTCCGAGCTCGTCGCCAACCGCCTCGCAAACGGCGGGGGACTGGAGGTCATCCCTGCCGCAACGCTGCGGATCGGTGATGTCGTCCTCGCCAAGGCCGGCGAGCTCATTCCCGGCGACGGCGAGGTGATCGAGGGCGTCGCCTCGGTCAACGAGAGCGCCATCACCGGTGAATCCGCCCCGGTGATCCGCGAATCCGGCGGCGACCGCTCGGCCGTCACCGGCGGCACGCAGGTGCTTTCCGACTGGATCAAGGTACGCATCACCGTTGCGCCGGGCTCCAGCTTTGTCGACCGCATGATCGCGCTCATCGAGGGCGCCCAGCGCCAGAAGACGCCGAACGAAATCGCGCTGTCGATCCTCCTTTCCGGGTTGACGCTCGTCTTCCTGATTGTCGTCGTCAGCGTCTGGGGTCTCGCCGGCTATTCCGGCACGGTCCTGTCGATCACCGTCCTCGCCGCCTTGCTCGTCACGCTGATCCCGACGACGATCGGCGGCCTGCTCTCGGCGATCGGCATCGCCGGCATGGACCGGCTCGTCCGCTTCAACGTCATCGCGACCTCCGGCCGGGCGGTCGAGGCGGCGGGCGACGTGGACACGCTGCTTCTCGACAAGACGGGCACCATCACCTTCGGCAACCGCATGGCCTCCGACTTCGTACCCGTCTCCGGGGCCACGGCGCCGGACGTCGCGGAAGCCGCGCTGCTCGCGAGCCTTGCCGATGAGACCCCGGAAGGCCGCTCGATTGCGGCGCTCGCGACCGGCGAATTCGGTCTTCAGACGCCGGATGTCGCGGTGGATACGGTCGTACCCTTCGCCGCGGAA
>NZ_JAKGBU010000060.1 GCF_021555155.1 Rhizobium alarense | reverse complement strand
AAATTTGTTCGTCGTCTTGCTTGTCATAGACCCTACTTCTCACGAGTTGGGGTCTCCGGCAAACCCGGCGCGGTTCACTTGGCCGTCAGGTCGTGGTTCTCAATCCCTTCGGCGTCATCGAGCCGTCGAAGGATAGTTTCAACCCAGTCGACTACATCCGGCCGGCGCACCTGGTTCGCGACATCGAGGTCATTGCCGAGGGACTTGTTCGACCGGAAGGCGGAAACGGCTCGCACTTTGCCGAAATGGCGAAATCCATGATTGCCGCTGTGATCGAGGTCGTCATGACCAAGCGCGTGGAAGCCGATCGCAACCTGATCACCGTCATGGACCTGTTGTTTTCCGCCGGCTTTGAAAAGACACTGACGGAATGGGCCGGAGCGCCAGAGACATTCGGCACCCGCCCGGCGGCCGCCGCTGCCACCTTCCTTGCAGCCGGCGAGAACGAACGCGGCGCGATCAAGACGACGATCAAGAAGGCCTTCGATTGGGCCCGTTCCGACGAACTGCGCAGTTTCCTCAGCGCCTCCACATGCTCGCTCGAAAACCTGTTCGAGGGCCGCGCCGACCTCTTCATGGTCGTGCCGCTCGACCAGGTGGACGCCCAGGCCGTCTTTCTCCGGCTGCTCACAAACATCATTCTCGGTATGGCAGTGCGCCTGGAGGGTGCCAAAAGGCCGAAAAGGAACGTGCTCCTGGTGCTGGACGAGTTTGTTCGTCTCGGCAGAATGGAAAAGCTGATCAACATCGCCAACGTCGCCGCCGGCTGCGGCATCGAGGCGCTGTTCATTACCCAGGACAAGGGCCAGATAGAAAGCGTCTACGGCAAGGGCGACACCGCCAGCATTCTCGGCTCGTGCGTCACCACCCGCATTTTCGGTCTCGGCCGTGCCGAGTTCGAAACCGCCAATTGGGCCGCGAACGCTCTTGGCGACCAGACAGTATTGACCCGTACCAAACAATCGTCGGCAAAATTCGGGGAGAGCCGCAAGACCTCCACCGCCGAACAGCGTCAGAAGCTCATGACGGCCGATCAGATCCTAGAAATGAAGACAGGCAAGATGCTGCTGCTGGCGGGGTCGAAACCGCCAGCGCTTGTTGACGCGATCGTATCGCATCGGCATCCGGCATATCGGGGGAAGCTGGATCGAAATCCGATGGTTTGAAGCGTATGCCAAGGCTTCTTGAAAGGGCAGGTATTGCCATCGTTCCCGATGAGCGGGCAGTACACTCCCAATCAGCCGAAGGTCGGTTTGCCAGTAATCGTTCGAATGAATTTCCCGATCGGGAAATTTGTGCTCGACAAGAGGCGAATACCTTTTGTAATGTCCCGAGCGGGAAGATCATGATGGCGAAGCAAGTCAAAACTTCAATCGATATTGGCGCGCTGGTCCGAAGCGCGCGCAAGGAGCAAAACCTGCGACAGGACGAGCTTGCTGGCGTCTCCGGCGTTGGCGTCCGTTTCATAGTAGATCTCGAAGCAGGTAAGCCGACAGCACAGATCGGAAAAGTGCTCCACGTTCTGCAGACGCTGGGCTGCTCCGTAGATATTCTGCTCCCCGGCGAGCGGAAGCGATGAGGTAGAGGCGTTAAGCGGGTCAGCCTTGGCTTGATGGCGGTCTCGAAGGGACTCTTGCGAAGACTCGACGCTCAGTCAACACGCAGTCGGAAAATGTGACCGTAGATTCCGCTAAATGTCCTTCCCTGTCTTCATGATTATTTGCTCAGCCAGATAAAGAAGAAGTTGCACTTCCTTCTGAAGCATATCTTCTTGACCGGAATACGGTATATACCGCGAAACCTCAGATTCTTTATTATGAACTATAGCGTTTCGTATTTCGTAAATTCGACCAGATATATTTGGTATAATGGTATTTCTGCTTGTGTCCAGCCTATATTTTCCACTAAAAATCATGTTTTCTTCAGTAAAATAAGGACCATTTTCTAATTCGTACTGATCTATCCAATCCTTTAAATCCTGTTTGTCGAAATATTTTGACAGAACAATCTTCAATGAAGAAACTTCATTTGTTGTTCTCTCGAAGCCATGAATAGCTTTCACAAGTTCACGAAGTTTTTTCGGCTTTGTATGCGAAAAATCAGGCGCCGTGATTTTTTCTTTTATTTTAGCGTGAAGGTCTTCTTCAGAAGCACTGCTGAAAAAATATTCCAAAATCTTGTACAGAGCCAGGAAGCCGAGAACCATGCTGTCGCTGGAAAGCGCAAGGTTGTAATATCCAACCAACTCAGAATTATAGGTCTTTAAGGGAAATTGAACAGATTCGCTGTTCTTTCGCCCGATCCAATAATATGTACGAGCCCATGATCTAGTGAAAGATATTGGCGTACCATTTCCATAAGCGAAATGAAATATGCATGATTCTGCAATCTCGTGCGATTTTTTGGCACTCTTTCCAATGGCAGACTCAGCCGGTGCGTTGACACGGATGGTATACATCCTGAAAAGCTCCGAAATCGCGCGAGATGAAGAGCGGCCAGGCGGCGGGCCATACATAAGCCGGCGCAGTTCTTTGTTCAGTTCGTCGGTATCTAGCAGGCTCAAGTAGAAAAGGCTGGATGGTCTCTTTACAGACACCGTGACACCATCACGGGATTCAAGCTGAAGTTGGTCGTCCTCCCTTAAGAACGGTCGACGTGGGCGCGATCCCTCGAACTGAACGACGTGTTCATAGTGTCCAGGCATCCAAATTTGCGTTTCAAGATCGGAACGAAGGTTTGGTTTGCTCTCTAGGTAACTAGCAATATCATCTTTCAATATCAGATATTTATCGGATCCGCGTTCAATTGAGAAATGTTGCTCGTCAAAATCTGACAAGTTTCGCTTTAAACCGCGAACAACACGTTGCGCGTCCTCGACACTAACCATCACACCCCTCCAGGTCAAAACTGAATTGAATTAATACAATTTTTATTTGGATTATCATCTGCAGATACGTCAATTAAGCTTTTCAGAACAGAAGATATTGCTATCTATGCTGGTCGTGATCTTGGGATAAACCCAACTCCAAACCCAAACAGTCGGCCAATCTTCTCCAACGTCTCCAGTGTCGGATTTGCGGTCCCAGCTTCAATCTCGGCTACTTGGCGCCTGGTGAGGCTTAACGACCTGGCAAATTCCTCTTGGGTCATGCCGAAGCCTTTACGGATATCCCCGACTGCTTCGGGTAACGGCAAATCGCCATTGCGAGCACGCTCGGCCAATGTCCGGCGGTTTTCAAGAACTTGTTCTTTCGTTGGCTTCTTCCAGCGGGCCATATATCAGTTCACCTTCCGCGTCATGAGCAGGCCTCAAGAACGCTATTCGTTATTTCAAGGCAGCGCGTCATCGCTCGCTGCTGAATTTCGGGAGAAGCGCCCCCGTCTTTCGCAAGGTTCGGCGCCTGTCGCAGTTGCTCAGCGAAAGAGTAAAGTGCCGCTGCGATACCTTTCTGCTCATCGGGAACGGTCATCACCCCTGTACAAATCCTCTTCCAGTCAGGGAGGTGATCGAGACCTCCGTCACGCATCATGGCCCACCGTGTCGAGCGAACGATTCCTTCTTTGGCAAGCCGCATAGGCGCGAAGTCGAATAATGGAGCAAGACGGATCGTGCCATCTTGATGCTTGCTTAGAGCCGAGTTCCGGCCGTGATTGTCAGGATTTCCGAGCGCCAGATTGGCAATATCGCGCTTCACATATTCGACGATGTCTGAGAAGGGATCGGCCGAATATTGGCGCAGAACGTCGATATACGCCTCGTGTGTGCCGACATGGCCGAAATCTGCAACGCCGATCGCCGACACGAGGCTTTCCTGGCCCAGCCGGACGGTTCCGCCGCCTTCTCTCTTCTTCCGGTCGAAACGGGGAATGATCAGGACGCCTTCGGCATAGGTCGAAGGTTCGCTGACATTCAGACCGATCTCTTGAGCAATCCGCGAATAGATGGCTTCGCCTTCGAGAATCAGACGGTCTACGGGCTCGTTGCTGCGTACCAGCTTGACGATGACGTGGCGCACGGCCTCGTCATCGGTCACGAAGCTATCAGGATAATAAAGACTGTCGTTCGCCTGGGTCATGGAGACCTTGGGCCATTCGCCTTGCAGTCCGCTTGAGCCAGAGGCAAGCATTCCAAAGCGATCAGCCACTTCCATGAAGCGATCCGACCGATCGAGGATTTCCTCTTCTGTCACGCCTTGGCGCTGCACCCCATACAGTCGTTCCGTTTCGGCCTCAGCCGCTTCTTTGATGCGGATATTGCCTATGCCGCCCGTCGCTGATCGCAGAAGCAGCGGGAGATCAGAAGCGCGCGAGCCTTCAGCGAGCCCTAGGTGGTCGGCAAGCTTTCGCCTTGCATGTCCCTGTGGCATAAGATCCAAGAGAAACGGCGGCCAGCTGCCACTATATCTATTTTCGAGGTCAACAGGATAACGGACTGACAAGGCGCGATGGTCGCAGACCGTTTTTCCGGCTGCGAATTCCGCCGACGCCACAGTAACGAAATAATCGAGATCGTAATCGACGATGGACGCGCCCTGGAAGCCGGCCGCGTCGTCCTTGAGTTCCAGCGTCGCGGCGTGGTGCCATTCACCGTTAAAATGGGTTTGGAGCGTTAGGCGCATTAATTGATCCCTCTAATGGAACATTAATGCAGTAAATTCGAAAAATAAACCCCATATAGTGGTTCATTTAATTCACGTCCTTAATGCGGTGTCTACCACCTGTCCGTCTAGGTGTTTCCGCCGGCAATCGCCTGGGACGACTCCCGAAGCGACCCAGTCGCTCAAACCTCTTCTCTAACTTCGCGCAATGCGCGGCTGAATAGATGACTGAATACGCGATCGCGATCTTCCGCATTCGTCATGATGATATTCTGAAGGCTATTGTCGCGCTGAAATTGCTTGATCGTCTCCTCTAGAAGGCGACGAACGAATGTGGGTCTGGAAACATCGGGTGGGTTATTTCGAAGAACCGCCGTCATCTCCTCATCAAGCGCCTTTCGCTTCACTTGCTCAAGGCGGATGAAGTCCTCCTCGGTGAATTGAGTCCCATGGCGCTCGTTAAATGAACTGACAATTTCCGAAAGTGCTTTCGCTTCGTCTTCCGTGTAGGGCTTCGCTCCGAACTCGCTGATTGCTGTGAGCGGCTTTGCCTCGCCGGCCTGTAAGGAGGCAGAACCAGCTTCCTTCTCCTGGACGCGGAAGGCTCGAAGTCGCAACATGTCATCCGTGATTTCAACTTCCGGAGGCTGCTCGCGGTTCGGCAACATCCTGTCCAACCAGTCGGTGTAAGCATAAAGCTTTTCGAGGCTGGTATCGCCAAGCCGTATGATCTGGGCGACAAAACTGTAGAAGCGCTTATAGCTTCTGAGAAGTTGGCGGAATTCCTCTTGGCGCCCCTCGTCTTCTTCCGCCTCAAACCGGCCCACGGCGTTGCGAACGAGCGCTTCTAGGCTCACACGGTCATGAGTGGAAAGCGTTCCCTTAAAGAATGTGAGAGAAAAACGTTCGACTTCGGCGCTATCGATATAGCCGAATGTGCGGATACGCGTTTCCAACTGGTAAATTTGATTCTTGTCGGAAACGGCTTCTAGGCTAGAAACTTCGTAGAACGGGCGGAATGCTTCCTTTATGTCTTCCATGGCATTCTGAAAATCGAGAATGAACGTCCGTTGCTTACCGGGGAATGTTCTGTTTAGGCGAGATAGTGTCTGGACTGCTTTAAGTCCCGCCAACTTCTTGTCGATATACATCCCGCAGAGCTTTGGTTGATCAAAGCCGGTTTGATATTTCTCCGCGACAATCAAAACTTGATATTCGGAAGTGTCGAAACGGCGCGGTAGCTCTGTCTCGCTGAACGTGTTCAACTCCGCCTCGGTGTAGGTCTGACCGTCGATATTCAATTCGCCGGAGAAGGCGACCAGCGCTTTCAAATCCCGATAACCTTTGTCATCGATATATGCCTTCAGGGCGAAGAAGTACCGAAGGGCGCTTTCGCGGCTCGACGTCACGATCATTGCCTTCGCCTGGCCATCCAGCTCCGACCTAACGTGACGCCTGAAGTGCTCGATGATGACTTCGATCTTTTGGTTCAGTGCCGTGGGGTGAAGCGAGGCAAACCGAGCGACCTTGCGTTGCGCGCGGCGAGTATCCAGTTCTGGATCGTCATCGATGGTTTTCTCCAAGGCGTAGTAGGCCTTGTAGGTCATATAGTTTTGCAGCACGTCGAGGATAAATCCCTCTTCGATGGCCTGCCGCATCGAATAGATATGGAAGGGATGTGGAAGGCCATTCGCGCCCATCGTCCCGAACCGCTCAAGCGTGACATTGCGAGGAGTGGCAGTAAAAGCAAAATAGCTGATGTTTTGCTGCGGCCCACGCTGGCGCTGATATTCAGCGATAAGTTCCTCAATCTCGTCCGATGTCGTGGCTTCGTCGTCACGGCTAAGCGCATCGCTCAACGCTTGCGCGCTCTTCCCCGACTGCGACCCGTGGGCCTCATCAATCAGAACAGCAAAGCGACGGGTGCCTTGTCCGGAAATCACCCGCAGATGTTCCGTCGAGAATTTTTGAATTGTGGTGATGATGATCTTCGCTTGGCCTTCGATGGCGGCTTTCAGTTGCCGAGACGTGCCGTCAATCTTGCGGACAACGCCGGGCGTTTGCTCAAATTGAGCGATCGTGCCCTGAAGCTGCCGATCCAGGACAACGCGATCCGTGACCACAATTGCGGTATCGAACACGGGCCTGTCCGATTCATCGTGCAAAGTCACGAGCCGATGGGCCGTCCAGGCGATGGTATTCGACTTTCCCGAACCTGCCGAATGCTGAACCAAGTAGTTACATCCACCGCCATGAACGCGGGCATGCCCGATCATTTTCAACACCGCGTCAATCTGGTGAAAACGCGGAAAGATGAGCGCTTCCTTGCCATCCGTCGTGTCGAGGTGGACAAACCGACCGACGATGTCGAGCAAAATGTCACGCGATAAAACAGCACGCTCTTCGGGTTGATCGGCCCACAGGTAGGCGACACGGAACTCGCCTTCGATATCGGGATTGCCCGCACCACCATCATGGCCGCGGTTGAAGGGTAGGAAGCGGGTCTTGCCGTTCTGAAGCCGCGTGGTCATGGATAGGTTGTCCTGATCCATGGCAAAGTGGACCAATGCACCGCGCTTGAAAGTCAAAAGTGGTTCGTTCGCGGGTGCGCGGTCCTTGCGATACTGAAGCTCGGCATGACGAAAGGTCGAACCCGTCAGCGTATTCTTCAACTCAAATGTAGCAACGGGCAGCCCGTTGATGAAGAGCGCTACATCAATCGCGTTTTCATTCTTGGTGCTGTAACGCAGTTGCCGGATGACGCTGAGAATATTCGCCTCAAACAGGCGCACAAGTGTTGGATTGAGGCTAGACGCTGGCTTGAAGGCACAAAGGAAAAACTTGAGATTTGGAACCAGTTTCACGCCATTTCGAAGTACGTCCAGCGTACCGCGCTGCTTAAGTCCTTGTTCCACCTGTTTGAAGAATTCAACCTCTGATGACGCGCCATAATGAGCTTCGAGCTTGATCCATTCCTCGCCCTGCGTCGCCTTGATGAAATCCAACACAACTGCTTTATCGAGAGCCGACGATCGGTCGTAATCCTCCGGTGCCCGTGCGCGATAGCCCTGCTGATCAACCAGCGCTTTACAGAGATGAACTTCCAGCACCTCTTCGCGGTGGACGTTATCTTCCGAAAAGCCCTTGGCATAAGGGTGCGGAGTTGGTGGCTGTTCGTAGTTCATGGCCGTTCCCCCTTTGCCATGCGAATGAGCCAATTCCGCTCTACCAAAGCGGCGTTGAGTGCGGCCATTGCCGCCTTCAGATGCAGAAGATCGACGTGGATTTCATCCTCGATTGTCGATCCATCCGTCGATTTGGGCATCCCATAATCACCATATCGGAACGCCTCGGAACCGGGATCAATAGAGGCCAGTTCTTCGCACCGCTTGATGATCCAAGCAGGCACATCTTCGCCCGCCTGCTGCTTGTGGTGTGCGTAACTCTTTGCCAGGTTGCCCAGATGATGGATGTCTTTCTTCACCCGGACAGCGGGCGGAAGGCCTGCCTTCAGCAAAAGCTCGAAACAATGGCGGTATAGAAAGAGCGCTGCGTTTGCGACCTGATAATCGGCAACACGCTTGTCCAGAATGGATTCGATCAAGGCGTTTGCAGCCTCGAAATACTGTTCCGCGAGCGCTCCGTCGCGCTCCGCCAGCATCGACGGCCTGGCGAAGCCTCCGATTACGAAACCAAGAGGACCGGACCATTCGTCGGGCCGCTCGTGCTTTTCCGACAGCGGCTCGAATAGCGGGCGAGTCATGGCTTCCTTGGTGGGGGTTTCCGATGCGGCTCTCATGAAAACATATCCCGCGTCATCGTGTGGGCGGTTCTCGGGCCTTGGCCGCGCGGCACGAGCCCTTGACGTTTCATCCATGCAAGCCGAACACGAAGATCGCCTTCGCTGAATTTTTCCCCTTTCTCCGCATGCCATTCCGTCAACACGCCGCTGATGATCGCGGCGTCGTCCGGCTGCTCGCCGTCCATCAGCGCATCGTTCCAAACTGCGTAGAGCGTGGCGACGGCTTCGACTTGACGGCGATCGAGATCACTCAAAAGGCTGATTAGGTTGCGCAGTGCTTCCATGCGTGGGCCGAGAGAGGAAGTCAGATCGACGACATGCTGGCCGGCCTTCGGCAAGGGAGTGTAGCGAACCGCCCCGCCGATTCCGTCCTGCTGGCGAGCGCGATAAAACCCCTGGGTCTCCAAAGCCTTTTCCGTCTCATCGATCAGGGCGCGGTCGAGCGGGCCTGCAGCCTCCCGCAGATAGTTGCCCTGTAGCTCGCTGATGCCGACATGGGCCTCGGCAAGGTAAAGCTCTTTTTGCAGCTTCACCCGCCCAAACTTCGGATTATCCTGATGTCGGTGGATGATCTCCGCTCCGACGACCACACGAAATTTCAGGCGGTCGGCTTTCGTCGTGGTGACAACGGCGGTCTGACGGATGTCCAGTTCGCCAGTGACCGCGGCAGTGATCAAGGCGGCGCGACGTTCTTTGAGGCGTTCCACAGACAAACTGACCTTCGCCGCAACTTGGGCAGCGTAGCTGATTTCGTGTTCGGCTTTTTGAGCTATACGCTTCTGTTCGTCCAGGGGTGGCACGGGAAGCATGATTAGTTTGAATTGTTCCCAATATAGCCGCAGACGGAAGTCGGTGATGCCTTTCGAGCCCTGCCGCATCTGTTCAATGAAAGGCGGGGTGCGCAACAGGAACTGATAATAAGGGCTGTAAAGATCGCTAATTGGCTTTGCCACCACATACGCCGGGCTTACAGCACCATCGACAGTCGAAACCCCCACGGCTCCTTGCCATGCGCGCATCATGTTGTATGCAAGATAGCCAGGCCGCACACGCTTATAGCTTGACCGATCTTCGATCAGATTCACCTTGCGGTCGCGCTCCTCGTCGCCGAGTTGTCGATCTGATATGCCGGTATGGATCGAGACGGACAGGACTGGAAGATCGTCAGTGTTTGGCTCGCCAACCTGCCGGAAGAGGTGGCCCGCGCGCCTCATCATCCAGTGTGCGGGAATGCGAGGCATATATTCGAGGCCGGTTTCAACGCTTGAACCAGCCCGACCATCATGACCCATCACTATCTCGATGACAGCTTGCCGGGCGCGTTGATCTAGAAGCACCACCTGTCGTTGTTTTTTGGCGATTAGTTCGTCGATGCGGGCAGTTTCGCGGTCGAGAAAGGCGACGATAGACCTCTGGGTGTCGAGATCGGGAAGGGAAATATCAATTGAACCGATGCCGTTCAGCGTCAGCCCATAGCGCGTGACTCCCTGCGCAGCATTGGCGAACGCCTCGCGTGCTGGTTTCGCCTTCAGCGCCCAGAAGAGATAGGGTCCGAAGACCTCTGAAGGCTTTGAGCGCAAGATCGCCAAATGGTATCCGCAAACGACGCCTTCGGCGCTTTGCTCTACAAGAGCTGGAACAGCGATGTCGTCCGGCGTCTCGCTGTCCTTCGTGATGATCACATCCCCGGCGCGAAGCGTGAATTTTGCAATCTCCTGCGGCTTCGCGGAGCCTGCATTAAACTCGATCTCGTCGGTGATGCGGTCGTTGTAGTAGACGTCCACATAGTTGCAGAGGCGAACGGTCTGCTCGCCTTCTTCCATGACTTTGTCAACGTTGCTGGATTTTATTGCCGCCAACCGACGAAGAGGTTTGAGCGGCCATCGTGTGTTAACATCCAAGGCGGTCATCCTGCGACCTCCGATAGGAGGCCCGCGATGTCAGCTTCCAGCGCCTTCAATTCCGCGTCGATCTCGGTGAGCGGGCGCGGAGGAGTATAGCGATAAAAGTAGCGATTGAAGTTGATCTCGTACCCGACACGGCCCACGCCTCGGTCAGCGTCGTCCCGGTAGGCCTCGTCCACCCAGGCATCCGGCACAAAGGGCGTCACTTCGCGCGCGACATACGCCCGCCAATCCTCTTTAAACGGTACGAGTTCGTAATCCCGAAGTTCTGGGTCTGGCTCTGGGTTGCCATCACCGTCAAGGCAGATGGCAGCGGTTTCATCTCGCTCGGAAAGTGCCGCAAGTATCGCCTTCTTGATGGGCGCGCCAATCTTGACGCCGGCACCCTTCAACGCTTTGGCGAGAGCAACCTCGAACGAGGGTCGATCCTTGAACAGCGCATCAGACAGGCGGTTCGTGACGACGTTCAACACGTCTTCCTGGTCCGCAGGATCCAGCTTCATGAAAGGTTTGGCCAGTTTCAACCGCTCGATGCGCTCGACACAGGCTTGAAAATTAAGCCTCAACGGCCGTTCGACCTTGATCTCGCGATAACCGAAGTCCGTCGTGTCAAAGATTTTCGAGACTTCCGCCCATGGCCCGCCGCCATTCGCCATCTCGTGGAAAATACGCGCGATGGTCTCGCGGGCTTCGTCGCGGATCTCACGGCGCTTTGAGCCGAGATTTTTGCGCATCGGCTTCCAAAACCGTTCGCCCGATGCGTCGATGAGCTGGGCTTTTCCACGCCGCTCCTTACGCTTTCGGTTCGTCAGAAGCCATACATAGGTTTGGATGCCGGTATTGTAGAAGAGATCGGTCGGAAGTGCGACAATGGCCTCGACCCAATCCTTTTCAAGCATCCATCGGCGAATTTCGCTTTCGCCTGATCCCGCGCCGCCGGTGAAGAGCGGTGAGCCGTTCATGACGATGCCTATGCGCGAACCGGCTTCGTCGTCTCGCATCTTGGAAATCATGTGCTGAAGGAAGAGCAACTGCCCGTCCGAGATACGCGGCAAACCTGCGCCAAAGCGCCCGTCCGTACCTTTCGTCTCGGCTTCAGCCTTGATAGGCTCCTGATACTTCTTCCAGTCGACGCCATACGGTGGATTGGACAGCATGTAATGGAACTTGCGGCCCTTGTGCGCATCGTGCGTCAGCGTGTTGCCGAATGCGATGTTCTCTGGGTCGTGACCGGTGACCAGCATGTCCGACTTGCAGATGCCAAAGGACTCTCCATTCAGCTCCTGCCCGAAGAGTTCGACGCGGACATCCGGATTCAAATCCTTCATGCCCTCTTCGGTGAGCGCCAGCATTCCTCCTGTACCACATGCCGGGTCGTAGACCTGGCGGATGATGCCCTTACCAGTGAGCGCCTGTGCATCGTTGACCAATAGAAGGTCTACAATTAGGCGGATGACCTCACGCGGCGTGAAATGTTCGCCAGCCGTCTCATTGGAGATTTCCGAGAAGCGACGGATCAGATCTTCGAACAAGTAGCCCATGGCCAGCGTAGAAACCGACTGGGGCTTCAGGTCGAGCGCGGCAAACTGCTCGAACACCTTCCAGAGGATCGCGGCTTCGCTCAGCCGCTTCAACTGGTCGGTGAATAGGAACTTGTCGAGGAAGACATCCTTCACTGACGTCGAAAAGCTCGTGATGTATGCGATCAGATTGTCGTGCAGTTGGGCCGGATTCTGCGCTTTGATCGACGCAAACGTAAGCTTGCTGGTATTGTAAACCCGAATGCCACCGCCGATTGCCCCGAACAGCATCATATCACGGGTTTGTTCGTCGATGCCCTGAGGCAACGACAGTTGCGCCCTCAGAACGGCGCCTTTGCTCGGCTCTAGGATGCAGTCAAGGCGGCGCAGCACCACGAAGGGCAGGATCACCTTGCCGTATTCAGATTGCTTAAAGTCGCCTCGCAAAATATCGGCGATCTGCCAGACGAAATTTGCGAGGGTTTTCGCTTGCTGTATGGTCTTGTCGTCCATTCCCGATCCTGTCTTCTGACGCAAATTCCGCGTCACAGAACAAGACCTTGCAGTCGTCCGCCAGACACAGAACGGCCAGACTTCTGTATTCTTTAGCGAATTTTGGTTAAGTAACCGTTTCGCTCCCACACATGGTGTAGGAAATCACATCTTTTTGCAGGGAGTCAAGAAAACGCCGACTCGCGCATCGGCGTTCTTATCTGTTTGCCCTGCACAAGGCTACATCGACCATTTTCCGAACCGATCATGGACGTACCTGATCCGGCTGACCATCTTTCGGCCTCTGACGGCGCTACCGCAGGCGAACAGCATCAGCGACAAGCTCAGCACAGGGTTCACCCAAGCATCGGATCCACTGTTTGCATCGAACAAAATGAGCGAAACGGCTCCCATTGCAGCGAAGAAGACCATCCCGAAATCGTATTGCTTTGAAAGGCTCGTAAGCCGGGCCGAATGTCGGGCATAGCGCAATTGCCTTGCCAACTTGCGCCTTTCGGTTGCCAGTTGGTCGCGCTGGCGACCGAGCACGTACACGCCCTGCATTATCTGCTCTTCGAAGCTCGATTTACTCATATCGCTGACCTCAGATATTTTTCTGCAATTTCCTCTGTGAATTCGCCGTGTTGTTCGGCGTAGTCGATCAGGAACCGGATGAGCTTCAAGCGCTTGTCCGGTTCCACCTGACAGTTTTCTCTTGCGATGAAAGCGTCAACCGCCCCCGTGACCTGGTGATACAGATCGACGGTGTCCCGATTGTACGGGCTTCCTTCCCCCGTTAGCATCCACACGGGGTTCACATTGAATTTAACATGCAGAAGCCGGAGAATTTTTGCCGGTATCTCGCGATTTCCGCGCTCGTAGGTGTTGTAAGCGCTTTGCGACACCTCAAGCGCTTCGGAAAAGGGCACCTGCTTTAACCCGGAATCCTTGCGGATTTTCCCCAGCCGTTGCCCCATTGCCTCCATGAATCCATCTTGCATCGAAATATCTTAAATGCGATAAAAGTGTTGCGCCCAGCGCGATTATATGATTCGTTCTGTCTCGTGTCGAATTATCTCTATGGAGTTGAGCAGTTATGCAATCTCAGCTTTTATCACCGAAGCAATTGGCTGATCGTTCCGGATGGCCGGTCGCTCGCATCCGGAACCTGATCGCCAAGCAAGAAATCCGTCATGTCCGGATTGGCGGAAGCCTGTTCCTGCCGGAAAACGCCGTGGATGAGTATCTTGCGGCGAATATGGTCGAGCCCAAGCAGAAGGCTTTGGCGCTTGCTGACAACGCCTCCAGAGCGTGAGGAGCGGCATATGAAGCAGCAAGCTGAAACGTTAGCCCCGCGACCGCTCTACAAATTCGCGGTCAGCCGCGTCCGTGCGGCGGAGCTTCTGGATGTCTCGACGGGGACCTTTGACGACTGGGTCCGCCGTGGCCTTATGCCGAAAGGCGTGAAGATCGGCGCGTTGCGCCGTTGGGATGCCGAGGAAATCCGGGCGTCCTGGTACGACATCAAAGAACACGGCTTGAGCGGAGACGAAGACGATGGCGAAAACCCGTTTGATTACGCGGTCGGGTAATCAGCGCGTCCCCTTCAAATATTGCTCGCGGGATATCGACCGGCACGGCAACGAGCGGTTCTATCTCCGCCTGCCAGGCATGCCGAAGTATCGTATGACCTCCACCTATCTGGACGAGGCGGGCAGCGTCACCCAAGCGTTTGCCGAGGAATATCACCGCGTCCTGGCTGGCGATCGTGGTGAAAAGGCGGTCCAGATTTCTAGACTGGAGCCGGGCTCGGTTCGCTGGCTGGTCGAGACCTATTATCGGTCCAAGGCGTTTCAGAGCCAGTCGCCGGCCACGCAGAAGGACAAGAAGAGCGTTCTCAATCGCTATTGCAGCAATGTGGGCGAACTGCCCTTCAAGAAGATCCGCAAATCAGACATTGAAGCCAGCCAGATGAAGCGCAGCGGCACGCCCGGCGCAGCCGACAAGCTGGTGAAGTATCTGAAGGCGTTGTTCAATTGGGCTATCAGCGCCGAGCTGGCGACCTTCAATCCCGCGAACGGTGTCACGAAAATCCATAAGTCTCCCGGTTTCCACACCTGGAGCGAAGCGGAACTGGCGCGCTATCGCGCAGCCTATCCGTTCGGCTCTATGGCCCGGCTTGCAATGGAACTGATGCTGAATTTGGGCGTCAGACGCTCGGACCTCGTCAAGCTCGGCTGGCGGAACCTGGTCGCCGATCGCATCGAGTTCATACCGGAGAAAGGTTCCGGCAAATTATGCACAGTCGCTCAGCCTGCCTGTCACAGACGAGCTCCGCGAGGCGCTGGACGCGATCACGCATGATCAGCCGACCTTCCTTATAACCGAATACGGCAAGGCGTTCAGCGGGAACGGCTTCGGCAACAAGATGCGCCAGTGGTGCAACGATGCCGATTTGCCGGAATGCTCGTCGCACGGCCTCAGAAAAGCGTCCGCAACGATCCTCGCCGAGGCAGGTGCTACAGAACATCAATTGATGGCGATCTTTGGCTGGTCTGATTCCAAGATGGCGCAGCACTACACCAAAGCCGCCCAATCCAAGCGGATTATCGATGCCGGTTTCGAGCGTCGGAAAACCTACGTGGCCCGCAAAAATGTCCCACTTTCATCGAACCGGAATTCCGGTGAGACAAATCGAGGAAAAAACGATGGAAAAACAACGTCCGAAGACAGAAATGGTGGGCCCGGAGGGACTCGAACCCCCAACCAAGCGGTTATGAGCCGCCGGCTCTGACCATTGAGCTACAGGCCCGTCCGGAAGGTCCGGTGCCGGGGGGCAATGGCGGTCCGTCCGGCCCGTTCCGTCTAGACGAAATCCGCCGGGCGGACAAGCGCTGCCGCATTGCTTACACAATCAAAGCGGATGAAGCGGACGAGGGACAATCAAGACCGATACGGAGACATCCATGCCGCATTTCCCCTTCGGCCGCGCCGTCGGCGCCGGCTTTCTTGCGCTTTCGCTTGCCGGCGCGGCACCCGCCGCCTTCGCGCAGGAGGCGCGCCCGCGCGAGCCGGTCGTCACCGTCACCGGCGTGGGCGAGGCGTCGGTCACGCCCGACATGGCGCTGATCGAGCTCGGCGTCGTCAAGGACGGCAAGACGGCGCGCGAGGCGCTCGACGCCAACAGCAAGGCGATGGCCGAGGTGCTGTCCGCCCTCAAGGAGGCCGGCATCGCCGAGCGCGACCTGCAGACCTCGGGCTTCAGCATCAATCCGCAGTACCATTATCCGCAAAGCAGCACGGGCGAGAACCAGCCGCCGGTGCTGACCGGCTTCCAGGTGGCGAACACGGTGAGCCTGCGCGTGCGCGACCTCGACAAACTCGGGACGATCATCGACCGGTCTGTGACGATGGGCGTCAACCAGGGCGGCGCCATCCGCTTCGTCAACGACGATCCGGCGGGCGCCCTGAGCGAGGCGCGGCGCAAGGCCGTCGCCGACGCCATGGCCAAGGCGAAGGAACTGACGGACGCCGCCGGCATCGGCCTCGGCAGGATCCTCGAGATCGACGAGACGGTGAGCCAGCCGCAGCCGATGCCGATGATGCGGGCCATGGCGAAGGACTTCGCCGCCGAGGCGGTTCCCGTCGCCGCCGGCGAAAACAGCTACAGCGTCACCGTGACAATGACCTTCTCGCTCGGCGGCTGACGCCGCCTTTCGGGCGATCCCGTGCGATCGATGTCCGCCTCGGCATGAAGACATGGCCGGAACCGCCACAGAAACCGAAATCCCCGCGGTGTGCCCGCGGGGATTTTCCTTGATGCGCGGCCGAACGGCGAGACGGCGCCCGCCCGGCAGGCCTCAGCGCCACAGCACGGGGCAGCGCGGCACGTTGGCGAAGCCGATCGTCGCCCAGCGGCCGTAGCGGCGCCCGTCGACGATGACGCGGTGCGGCGTCACGCGCGCCACGCGGGCATAACGCAGGCCGTGGTACCGCGCCTTCTCGACGGCACGCCAGGGCTCGCAGCGCCCGCGATAGCCGCGATCGTAGCGGGGACGATCGCCCCAATGGCCGTCATGGTGGCCGCCGTGATAGCCGTGGCGATAGCCGACGGTCTCGACGCGGACATCGAGGCTCGCGGCGGATGCCGCCGGCACGGCGGCGGTGGCGGCGCCGAGGCAGAGCGCCAGGGCGGCAAGGGTTCTGGTGAGGATGCTGGACATGGCGGTCTTCTCCGGTTGGTTCGCCCGCTCCGGTCCGTTCTCCCCCGGCCCCGGCAGCGATTGAACCGACGATAGGCGCCGGCGGCTGAACGCCGGCGGAACCGGGCGTTCAACAACCGTTCAGCCGCGCCGGCCCATGCTCGTCCCTCGCTTGCGGGGCCGGTTCTGTCGGATCAGCGGGAACACGACTACGCCCCCGCGCGACCGAAGAGCGCCAGGCGCGCGACGCGCTCGCCGTCCCATTCCAGCAGCAGCAGCCGTTCGTGCGACGCGGGGCCGGAGGCCGTCTCGCCGCGCACCGTAAGACGCACGACGGTGACACCTTCGCCGTCGGCCGACAGCACCAGCGCATCCCCGTAGCGCTCGTCATGCATGCTGAAATGCCCGGCGAGCCGCGCGCGCAGCGCCCCGCGGCCATTGTCCATGCCCGAGCCGAAGCCGTCGATCGCCACATCCTCGTCCACCAGCGCGGCGATCTGCTCATAATCGCGGCGGTTCAGTGCCTCCACGAAAGCGAGCGAACGGTCTGTGATGTCGGCCATGGTTTCCTCCCGGACTGGTCTTGCGGACTGGCGGCATGCAACGTCGGACCCGGCGGCAGGGTTCCCTCACGGGCCGAGATGGAGCACGATGTCGCGCCGGTGCGGCCGGTCGCGATGCTCGAAGAGATAGAGCCCCTGCCAGGTGCCGAGCGCAAGCCGCCCGCCGGTCACGGGGATGCCGATCGAGGTCTGCGTCAGCGCCGCCTTGATATGCGCCGGCATGTCGTCCGGCCCCTCCAGCGTGTGCACCACCCAGCCCATGGCCGGATCGTCGGAGGGCGGCACCAGGCGGCGGAAGAACTGGTCGAGATCGCGCCGGACGTCCGGATCGGCATTCTCCTGGATCAGGAGCGAGCAGGACGTGTGCCGGACGAAGACAGTGAGCAGGCCCTCCTCCCGCCCCGCCTGCCGCACGAAGGCGGCCGCCTCGGCGGTGAATTCATACAGTCCCTGCCCGCGCGTCGCGATGGTGACCTGCTTCTGCGGCATCTGCCTTCTCCGGTCTGTCGTTGCGGCTCGGTCAGCGGCCGGCGAGAACGGCGGCCTGGAGTTCCGGCGCGCCGCCCTTCCGCCAGAACGATTCCCCCGTCGTCAGCAGAAATGCGGCGAAGAGCGCGCGCGCCTCTTCCCGGCAGACGCCGCCGCTCACATCGAGCACCCGCGCCGCATGGCGCGGTGGCGGGTTGGCGAGCGCCACGGCGGCGCAGCCGCCATAGCCGTCCTCCATCGCGTAGACGAGCCGGGCAATCGGCAGGTGCAGCAGCGTGCCGAAGCACATGATGCAGGGTTCGAGCGTCGTGTAGAGCGTCAGCCCGTCCGCGTGGCCAAAGCTGTAGCGGCCGGCGAAGACCGCCTGGAAAAGGTTCATCTCCGCATGGCCGAGATGGTTCGACGCCATGGTCTTGCGCGCCCGGCCGAGCACGCGGCTGCCGGCCGCGAGCACCGCTCCGACCGGAAACACGCCCTCCGCCAGCGCGGCGCGCGCTTCGCCGAGCGCGTGGCCCATCATCTCCTCGTCACCGCCGTCCGTCATCCCGCACCAACGCCCGTGTCGCGCGCTCCGCACCCGCCGGAGCGCACCCTGCCATGACGCAACGGACGCGGCAAGGCAGCGCCTGCCCGCCGGGCTCATTTCTCCAGGAAGGCCTGGAAGCCGCCGAAAATCATGCGCTTGCCGTCGAAGATCGTCGTCCATTCGTCGCCGGAAAGGCGGGGGTCCTCGATGACCTTCCTGTTGATGGCGTCGCGCTCGGCGCGCGAGCGGTAGGTGATCCAGGCGAAGATCACGACCTCGTCGTCGGTCGCAAGCACCGCGCGGGGAAAGGAGGTGATCTCTCCGTAGGGCACCTCGTCGCCGACGCATTCCACGTAGCTCAGCGCCCCGTGTTCCATCCACACCTCGCCTGCCACGGCGGCGATGCGCTTGTAGTCCTTCAGCCTGGCCGCCGGCACGGCCAGAATGAACCCGTCGACATAGGTCATGCTCCGCCTCCTCCATCGTCTGACGTGACATAGGACGCACGAGACGGTTGTCGACCGACAGGCAACGGAGAAACATCTATCACCGGGCCGAAGGACCGGCAGGCCCGCCGGCCCGCGGGTGGCGGCGGGGCTGGAAGGTCAGGACGCGGATGGCATCCATCAGGGTCTCACAGATTGCGGCAAGCATGATCGCACCTCCATGGCGACCATTGGACGCCGCTTGCGTCGCGCGTTCAAACGAGCTTATCGTCGGCGTCGAATGACTTGAGGTTATCCATGAAACGCGGACGCCTGCCGCTGACCGCCCTGCGCACCTTCGAAGTCGCCGGCCGGCGCGAGAGCTTCACCGAGGCGGCGAACGAGCTTTTCATCTCGCAGGCCGCCGTCAGCCGGCAGGTCCGCGAACTGGAGGCGCTGCTCGGCCGGCCGCTGTTCGAGCGGCTGCATCGCCGCGTCCGCCTGAGCGAGGCGGGCCGCAGCCTGCTTTCCGTGCTGACGGGCGCCTTCGATGCGATCGACCAGAGCCTCGAGGACTTGAAGGACGCGCCGGCCCGGCCGCGCGTCACCGTCAGCGCCGAACCGTCCTTCGCCGCCTGCTGGCTCGTGCCGAACCTCATGCGCTTTCAGGCGCTTCATCCGGGCGTCGACGTGGTGCTCGATGCCGATCCGCGGCCCATCGGGTTTCGCGGCAGCGAGCCGGTGCTCGCCATCCGCCACAGCACCGGCCAGAGCAGCTGGCCGCGCGTCGAGGCGCGCCGTCTTGTCGACGTCCACCTCACGCCGGTGCTCCACCCGGATCTCCAGCGGACCGGCGGCGCGATCGTCCGCCCGCAGGACCTGATGCGCCATCCGCTGCTGCACGAGGAGAACCGTGACCTCTGGGCACGCTGGTTCGCCGCGACGGGCACCGGCAAACCGCCGGGCGCGCAGGACGGCCACGTCTATACGGACGGCGCACTCGTGCTGCAGGCGGCGTTGCGCGCGCAGGGCGTGGCGCTGGCGGATACGCTGTTCGTCGCCGACGACGTTGCCGCCGGGCGGCTCATGCGGCCCTTCGCAACCGCGGTGCCGCACGGCGCCTATTTCCTCGTGGCCCGCCGCTTCGACCGCCTGCCCGACGCGGCCGCCGCCTTCGCGGCCTGGCTGGAACAGGCATTCCGGGCGGTTACAGCAGCGAGCGGCCCGCCATGACGGCGAGCAGCGCCAGAACGCCGAAATAGACGACGGTCGCGACCAGCATTGCATAGCCGCCGGCGACGAAGAGCCCGTCGCGCTGCGCGATGCCGCCGGCGAGAAGCAGCACGGCGAGCGCCGGCAGCGTGTTGGAGAAGGGAATGAGCCCAAGCGGCGCCATCAGCAGCACGCCGCCCATCAGCATGGCAAAGCCGTTGAAGCGGTTGACCGCCGCGCCGTGCACCAGAAGCGAGAGCCGCGGCCGCACGTAACGCTCCATGCCGGCGACGAGCGAGATGCCGCGCTCCAGCGTCGGCCGGAGCTTTTCCGCCGAGATGGCACGGTCGGCGATCGCCGCCGGCAGCCAGGGCATGCGGTTGACGGTGATGGCGAGCGAGATCAGCACGATGCCGGCGCCGAACACCGTCGACACGCCGGGAATGGAGACCGGGAACAGGAAGGGCAGGCAGAGGAAGACGCAGAGCAGCAGCAGCCCCTGCTCGCCCATCGCGACGATCAGTTCGCGCAGCGTCACCGTCTCGCTCTTCAGCCCCTGGAGCACCCTGCGCAGGGTCTGGCTCGTGCTCTGTTCCGTATCCTGGAACTCGATCGATTCCATGAAAGAAGTCTCCGCATCCGTGCGGCGCCGACCGCGCCGCTTCTTTCCCGCACCGCAGCATAAGCACGGAACCTGCCGTGCTGTCCTCCAGAAAAGCGGAAAAAGTTTGAAGCACCCGGCAAAGGGACCCTGCCGCGACCGCCGGCTCCGAAAACCACCACGCGGGGTGTCGAGGGTGTGCACCCTAGAACCAGGAGCCGCAGTCGCGCAGCTGCCGGGAATACTGTGCCGCGATCTTGGAGGCGCGGGCCGCACCCTGCTTCGCCGGCGCGCTCCAGCGACCCCGCGCATAGCCCGCATGGCCCTCGTGATAGGCAATGTAGAGCCGGTAGGTGTCGTTGCGGGCGATACCGTTCTTCAGGTGGCTCTGGTGATGGTACCAGGCGATGAAGCGGATGGCGTCGCCGAAATCGGTGCGGCTCGCGGTCCAGCGGCCCGTGATGCGCTTGTAGCGCGACCAGGTACCGTCGAGTGCCTGCGAATAGCCGAGAGCGCTCGAGGCCCGTTTCCAGGGAATGAAGCCGAGCAGCTTGCGGCGCGGCGGCCGCGCATTGTGGCGGAAGCCCGATTCGGCGTAGACCGTCGCCATCAGCACGGGCACGGGCACGCCGTATTCGCGTTCGGCCCGATAGGCCGCCCGCCGCCAGTTGTCGAACAGGCCGTCGCGTTGCTCGAACACCGCGCAGGCATTGCGCGTGTCGCGCGGCACGGAGCCGCAGCCGGCGAGCAACAGGAGGAGGACGATCAAAACGCAACGCATCGCTAACCTCTCGTTTGAGAGATTTATGAAGCGTAAATCTTAAGGATCGGTTTTTAGTCGAACTGGAAGGATCGCGCAGGAAACGTGCGGGCCTCGCTCGGCGTCCGGCGCGGAACTTCAGGCGCACGATGTCCCCGGCCGAAAGCCCGTCGGCGAGGCCGTGGCGGGCACCATGTCGGGGGTGGTCTGCGGGAAGCTGGCGACCGGATACCGGGTGAGGTCCTCCGACACGTCCGGCCCGCGCGGCACCGCCATCCAGACGGGCCTGCGGCAGAGGAAATGGGGATCGTCGAAGATGACAGGATCGTCTGCGGGCGACGCTCACATCAGCCAGTCGTCGAGAGAATAGGCGCGGATATAGTCGATCTTCAGCTCTGCGCCGTCCTCGAGCCCGTCATCCGGCACGCCGGCCGTGCCGCCGACGGCGAGGTTGACGATCATGTACATCGGGTCGTGCATGTCGTCCGGCGTGTCGGCGCTCGCGACCGCGACGTCGTCGAAGTACCAGACGATCTTTTCCGGCGTCCACAGAACGCCGTAGCTGTGGAAACCCTCCGTGCCGTCGACGCTGACGGCGGTGGAGGTCGTCGTGCGCTCGCCGGTCTCGTTCGAATGCACGGTGACGTGAACCGTGTTCTGATCCTGGCCGCGCATCTCGACGACGTCGAGCTCCGGCGGCCAGGAGCCGTCGGCCGGCAGGAGCCAGAAGGCAGGCCATGTGCCTTGCTCGTCCGGCATGTCGGCGCGGATCTCGAAATAGCCGTAGGTCTGGGCGAAGGAAGAATGGGTGGTCAGCATGCCCGACGTGTATTCGTAGCCGTCTATGGCGGAGCGGATGTCCTCCGGCGCCTCCTTCGCCGTGATGGTCAGCACGCCGTTCCGTACCGAGAACGGATTGACCGACGACGTCGGCTCGTAGGCCGGGTTGATGTACCATTGCAGTTCGCCGTTTCCGGTGAGCGATGCGCCCTTGTCCGGCGCCCACCAGAACTTCGCGTCCCAGGTTCCGGCCGTGCCGTCGGTGAGGCTCAGCGCGTCGAACGTGTCGACGAAGGTCTCGGTCAGCGCCGAACGGTCGAGCGCCATCCGGAACTGGCCGGCCCGGAAGTCGGCGATCGTCGTGTCGGCGAAGACGACGCTTTCACCGTTGCCGAGCGCCAGCCGGACATCGTCGCCCTCCTGCGTCATCGCCGCCTGGACCTGCTCGAAGGACGTCAGGTCGTAACCGTCGAGACGCAACGTGTCGTCGGCGCCAAAATCCACGATGAGATCGCTGCCGTTGCCGCCGGCGATGAGAAAAATGTCCGCCCCGCCGGCACCGATCAGCACATCGTTGCCCGCCCCGCCGTCGATCGTCTGGCTGCCGGAGCCGCCGGTGATGATGTTGTCGAGGTCGTTGCCAAAGGCATAGCGGCCGCTGCCGGTGACCCTGAGGTTCTCGAAATTCTCCGGCAGCGTGTAGCTCATCCAGGTGGAGATCGTGTCGATCCCCTCCCCTTCGTCCTCCTGGGCCCGATTGATCCCGGAGTAGAGGTAGTAGATGTCGTCGCCCGTCCCGCCGATCATCGTCACGTCGACGGCACTGTCGCCCCACATGGAATCGTTGCCGGCCGTGCCGTAGAGCTGCGGGCCGGAGCCCGTCGCGGAAAACCACGCCGTGGAACTGCCGCTGTAGTAGAGGGGTACGCCGAGGGCGTTCAGGATGCTTCCGGCCATTCTTCCATCTCCGTCGCGGGCGGCCGCTCCTCCCCGGCGCGCGCCCTCTTGTTGCACTGGAACGGGCGAAGGCTAGCAGCGGCCCCGGGACGGGTCCAATCGGCGACGACCTGCAGGCGGCGGATGGCCCGCGCGCGCCCTTCGGACGGCAAGGAGGCTAATATGTCGGAGAAAACAGCCGCTTGGCGCCAGTTTCGGTCCGCGGCGCACGGCCGAATTGTCCGGCAACCTGCTCCGCCGCGGCACACGCCGGCCATCCGGGTTAAGGGCCCGGCAACCCTCTTCGCCGAATTCCTGCCGGAAGGAAGCGACGCGTCGCCGAACTTTACCGAACGAATTCAACGCGATGCCGGCCACCATCAGGCCGCGGGCCGCGCCGGCGCGCGCGCCGCGCTCGGAATTTTGGGGAAAGGCCCGCCGCGGGCCGAGGGGCGCCACGCAAAAGGGCTGCGCATGAAACGGAAAAGCCGGGCGCGAGCCCGGCTTCCGTACAGCCTGGTGCGAGGCAGGCTCAGCTGTCGAGGAACGAACGGAGCTTGCGGCTCCGGCTCGGATGCTTGAGCTTGCGGAGCGCCTTCGCCTCGATCTGCCGGATGCGTTCGCGGGTGACCGAAAACTGCTGTCCGACTTCCTCGAGCGTGTGGTCCGTGTTCATGCCGATGCCGAAGCGCATGCGCAGCACGCGTTCCTCGCGCGGCGTCAGCGAGGCGAGAACGCGGGTCGTCGTCTCGCGCAGGTTCGCCTGGATGGCGGCGTCGATCGGCAGAAGCGCGTTCTTGTCCTCGATGAAATCGCCGAGATGCGAATCCTCTTCGTCACCTACGGGGGTTTCGAGCGAAATCGGCTCCTTGGCGATCTTCAGGACCTTGCGGACCTTCTCGAGCGGCATGGCGAGCTTCTCGGCCAGTTCCTCCGGCGTCGGCTCACGGCCGATCTCGTGCAGCATCTGGCGCGAGGTGCGCACGATCTTGTTGATCGTCTCGATCATGTGCACCGGAATGCGGATCGTGCGCGCCTGGTCGGCGATCGAGCGGGTGATCGCCTGCCGGATCCACCAGGTGGCATAGGTCGAGAACTTGTAGCCGCGGCGATACTCGAACTTGTCGACGGCCTTCATCAGGCCGATATTGCCTTCCTGGATGAGGTCGAGGAACTGCAGGCCGCGGTTCGTGTATTTCTTGGCGATCGAGATGACGAGACGGAGGTTGGCTTCCACCATCTCCTTCTTGGCGATGCGCGCCTCGCGTTCGCCCTTCTGCACCATGTGCACGATGCGGCGGAATTCCGAGATGGAAATGCCGGTCTCGGTGGCCAGGTTCTGGATCTCCTGGCGGATGTCGCGGATCGTCGAGTTCTCGTTCTTCGCGAATTCCTTCCAGCCCTTGGCGGCCAGGTTGGCGATCGACTTCATCCAGTTCGGATCGAGCTCGGCGCCGTTGTACTGCTCCAGGAAGCTGTCGCGCTTGACGCCGTAGCTTTCGGCGAGACGCAGCAGGCGGCCCTCGTTCTGCACGAGGCGCTTGTTGATGTCGTAGAGCTGCTCGACGAGGCTGTCGACACGGTTCTGGTTGAGCGACAGCGACTTGACCGCCGTGATCAGCTCGTCCTTCAGTTCCTTGTAGCGGCGCTCCTGGGCGGGCGACAGCGTGCCGGTAGCGGCAAGACGGGCCTCCACCTGCTGGTCCTGCAGCTTGCGCAGCTTCTTGTAGGTCTCGGCGATCGTGTCGAGCGTCTCCATGACCTGCGGACGCAGCTCCGCTTCCATGGCGGCGAGCGAAAGGTTCGACTCGTCGTCGTCCTCTTCCTCTTCTTCCGGCGGCAGGCCATCGCCGCCGACATTGGTGATGTCGTCGTCGGTGGCGCTGCGAACCTTGCGGTTCTTTTCCTTCTCCTCGGCCGCCTTGCGGTCGGCCTCGATCTTCTCGGGACTCTGGAATTGCGGTGCGGCCTTCGCCTCGGGACCGGAATAGGTCGTCTCGAGGTCGATGATCTCGCGCAGCAGCGTCTGGCCTTCGTTCAGCTCGTCGCGCCAGATAATGATCGCCTGGAACGTCAGCGGACTCTCGCAGAGGCCCGCGATCATCGTCTCGCGGCCGGCCTCGATGCGCTTGGCGATCGCGATCTCGCCCTCGCGCGACAGGAGCTCGACCGAGCCCATCTCGCGCAAATACATGCGCACCGGATCGTCGGTGCGATCCGTCGGCTCCTTCTTCTTGGCCGCGGCAAGCGCCGTGCCGCCGGAGCTTGTCAGCTCGCCGCCTTCGCTCTCGTTGTCGTCGGCACTGTCCTCGTCGTCGGACTGGGTCGCCTCTTCCGCGTCCTCGTCCTCAACGACATTGATGCCCATGTCCGAAAGCATGGCCATCGTGTCCTCGATCTGCTCGGAGGTGACCTCCTCCGAGGGCAGCACCGAGTTCAACTCGTCCATGGTCACGTAGCCGCGCTTCTTGGCGGCCTTGATCATCTTCTTGACCGCGTCGTCGGACAGATCGAGAAGCGGGCCGTCGGTCGCACCTTCGCGCTCGGTTTCGGCTTCCTCGTTCTCTTTGACCTTTGTCGCCATCTAATCTTCGCTTTCCTGAAGCATCCAGTTCATCGGACTGTATGAGACTGCGCGGACAGTCGCCCTCGGGCGTCCGTCCCGCCAATCAGCTCATCGACCTAATGGAATGACAATTAAATCCCGATTAACCACGCTGTGTGCTGGGCAAGCGTGGCGATGTTGCCTCGGCAACATGATTGACATGATTTCCCGATCCGCCGTACCCATTCCACCTGTGCCAAAGATGGTGATTCCCAGATTTTTTGGTTCCGTCAAGCTTTTCCGGCAAAAAACCACGAAAACGGTGCGATTCATCGTTCCGCGGCGAGAGCCGCCGGTTACGGGCATGCAGCAGATGTAGGAAAGTCCGGCCGAAAGACAAGAGCCCGGCCGCCGCACGGGCGGTGATTCCCGGTCGGTGTCACATCCAATCCATCACCACCTTGCCCGAATTGCCGGATCGCATCGCCTCGAAACCGTCGCGGAAATCATCGATGCGGATGCGGTGCGTGATGATCGGCGCAAGGTCGAGGCCACCCTGCACGAAGGCGATCATCTTGTACCAGGTCTCGAACATCTCGCGGCCGTAAATGCCCTTAAGCGTCAGCATCTTGAAGATGACCTTGTTCCAGTCGATGCCGAAGCCATCCGGCGCGATGCCGAGGATCGCAATCCTGCCGCCGTTGTTCATCGTGTCGATCATCGAGCGGAAGGCGGGCGGCGCGCCCGACATTTCGAGGCCGACATCGAACCCCTCCGTCATGCCGATCTCGGTCATCACCTCGGCGAGATCCTGCTTCGCGGCGTCGACCACGTAGTCGATGCCGACCTTGCGCGCGAGATCGAGGCGGACCGGATTGATGTCCGTGATGACGACCTTGCGGGCGCCCGAGCGTTTCGCCACCATCGCCCCCATGATGCCGATCGGGCCGGCCCCGGTCACCAGCACGTCCTCGCCGACGAGATCGAAGGACAGCGCGGTGTGCACGGCATTGCCGAACGGGTCGAAGATCGCCGCGACCTCATCCGGCACGTCGTCCGGGATCGGCACGACATTGTGCTCCGGAATGCAGACATATTCGCCGAAGGAGCCGGGCCGGTTGACGCCGACACCCTGCGTGTAGTGGCAGAGATGCCCTCTGCCGGCGCGGCAGTTGCGGCACTTTCCGCAGACGATGTGACCCTCGCCCGAGACGCGTTCGCCGACATGGTACTTGGTGACCGCCGACCCGATCTCGGCGATCTCGCCGACGAACTCATGGCCGACGACCATCGGCACGGGAATCGTCTTCTGCGCCCAGTGGTCCCAGTTCCAGATATGCACGTCGGTGCCGCAGATCGCCGACTTTCTCACGCGGATCAGCACGTCGTTCGGCCCGACCTCCGGAACCGGCACATGTTCCATCCACAGGCCGACCTCCGGTTTCGACTTGACGAGCGCGCGCATCATGTTGGTCATGGCTGTCCTCGAAAGGCGAGACGGCGCCGTCAGGCGGCTGCGTCGATCTCGAAATTGATATGGATGCGGTCATAGGGAAACACTACACCGCGCTCTGCCTTGTCAATCACCCCGTTGCGCCACAACATGTCGACATCGCCGTGCACGCTCTTGAAATCGCGCCCGACGCGGCGCGCCACCTCGCGGATGCTGAGCGGCGCCCGACCCGTCATCGCGCGCACGATCTCGAGCCGCTTCGGTGAAAGCACGCGATGCAGATTGTCCCAAGAGGCAAAGGACAGTGTCGAGGCGGTCGCAGGCTCCCCGACACGCTCCGCCGCTTTCCACGCCTCGGCCGCTCTCGCCAGAGTCTCGCCGAGGCTATCAATCGTCACTTCGAGCGTTGCCATCGAACCATCCTTTCACCTCTGCCGCAAAATCCACGAAAAGTGCATCGACGCCTCGAAATGCGTAGGCAGTCTCGCGGCCATCGACATGCTTGTGGTCGCCCTTGCCCGCCTCGTCATCGAAACGCATGACACAAGCGCCATCGACCACCAGAGCCAGGCGATACTTGAAGCCGTGCGTGCTGCCCCGCAACGGCAACGGGACGCGCCAGATGACGACTTCGACAAATGCACCTTCTTGCAGATGCTGCCTCGCCCGGTGCACAAGGGTCGCCTTCATGATGGTCAGAATGCCATCAAACGGGGCCGATGTAAATCAGGCCATCACGCCATCAAATCACACCCAGTTCCCGCCCGACCGCCTCGAACACCGCAATTGCCCTTCGCACATCCGCCTCGCCGTGCGCGGCCGACATCTGCGTCCGGATCCGCGCCTGGCCCTTCGGCACGACGGGGAAGGAGAAGCCGACAACGTAGACGCCCTTCTCCAGCATCTTCGCTGCCATCGCCTGGGCAAGCGTCGCGTCGCCCAGCATGACCGGGATGATCGGGTGGCCTTCGCCGGCGAGCGTGAAGCCGAGTTTCGTCATCTCGGCCCGGAAGAGCGCCGCGTTGGCATAGAGCTGTTCGCGCAGGGCATCGCCATTGTCGATCAGGTCGAAGACCTTGAGCGAGGCGGCCGCGATCACAGGCGCCAGCGTGTTGGAGAAGAGATAGGGCCGCGAGCGCTGGCGCAGCCACTCGACCACCTCGCGCTTGCCCGAGGTGTAGCCGCCCGATGCTCCGCCGAGCGCCTTGCCGAGCGTGCCGGTGATGATGTCGACGCGGCCCTCCACGCCGCAATGTTCGGCCGAACCGCGGCCGTTTCTCCCGACGAAGCCGACGGCGTGGCTGTCGTCGACCATGACCATGGCGCCGTATTTTTCGGCGAGGTCGCAGACCCCCGCGAGGTTGGCGATGATGCCGTCCATGGAGAAGACGCCGTCGGTGGCGATCAGCTTGAAGCGGCTTCCCTCGGCCTTTTTCAACTCTTCCTCCAGCGCCGCCATGTCGTTGTTGGCGTAGCGGAAGCGCTTCGCCTTGGAGAGCCGCACGCCATCGATGATCGAGGCGTGGTTCAGCGCATCCGAGATGATGGCGTCCTCGTCGGTGAGCAGCGTCTCGAAGAGACCGCCGTTCGCGTCGAAGCAGGAGGAATAGAGGATGGTGTCTTCCAGACCGAGAAATGACGAAATCCTGGCTTCGAGCTGCTTGTGCTCCTCCTGTGTGCCGCAGATGAAGCGCACCGAGGCCATGCCGTAGCCGTAGCGGTCGAGCGCCTGTTTGCCGGCTTCGGCAAGCTCGTCGTTGTCGGCAAGGCCGAGATAGTTGTTGGCGCAGAAATTGAGCACCCGCGCGCCGGACGCGACGTCGATCTCGCCCGCCTGCTTGGAGGTGATGACGCGCTCCGACTTGTAGAGGCCGGCGGATTTCAGCGCCTCGAGTTCGGATTGCAGATGCGCGATGAAAGCTGAGCTCATGGGTGATCGGGTCCCTCTAAATCCGTATCGGGGTCAAGACGCGCCGCCGGTCCTCGCGCCGGTCGCGTTCGCCCCTCCATGCGATTGGCAATACCATGTCCGGCACCGCCCTGTCGCGGCCGTCCGCGCCCTGCCATGACGCAGGCCGGGGAGGCGTCATAGCCCGTGTGACGCGTAGGCGGCAACGAGGCCTTCGTAGTCCTCCATCGGCGGAAACTTCTCATAGCTGTGCACCGCCGGTGTCGTCGCCCAGCCGAGCTTCTCGCTCGTATAGGTCTCGACGAACGGGCTGAACCAGCGCGTGTCGTCCAGCAGCGTCGGACGGACATTGACGAAGAAGTCGAAACCCTACGGCCGCGTGAACATCCAGGTCATGCAATCCGGGCAGAAATGATGGCCGGCCTCGGTGTTTGCGCCGGCGACGACCGGTTCGCCCTCGACGACCGCAAACCCCTCCGTCGGGATCGCCGCGCTCAGGGAATAGGCGCTGCCGCTCATGCGCTGGCAGCCGGTGCAGTGGCAAGCCATGGTGATGAGCGGCGGCGCGCTGATCCTGATCGTCACGCGGCCGCAGCGGCATGCCCCGTGCAAGGGCAGATTCAACCCGGTCATTTGCTTTCCTCCCGCATCCGTCGAAGCCGCGCCGGCCGCCGCTTCCCGTTCGTTACAAGGTCAGCCGCCGTCGACGAAGCCGTCGATGACCGCCAGGAACGCATCGCCGAAACGGTCGCGCTTCGTCTCGCCGATCCCGGGTATGTCGAGCAGTTCCTCCCGGTCGCGCGGCCGCTCCCTGGCGAGCGCGATCAGCGTCGTATCCGGGAAGATGACATAGGGCGGCACGTCGAGCTCCTTGGCGATCGCCAGGCGCTCGGCCCGTAGCAGCTCGAACAGGTCCTTGTCGGCGCCCGAAAGGCTCGACCGCTCGCGCCCGGCCGCCGACGATCCCGTCCGTGCCTTCTTGCCGGCCTGCGGCCGGTCCTTGCGGAACAGCACCTGCCGTTCCCGGCGGAAGACGGCGCGCGCCTCCGGCTCCAGCTTCAGCGCGCCGTAGGCGGCATGATCGACGCTGACGAGGCCGGCGGCGAGCAACTGGCGGAACACCGATTGCCAGATGCGCGGTGCGATGTCCTTGCCGGCGCCGAAGACCGGCATTTCCGTATGGCCGAAGCGTTCCGTCTTCTCGTTCGCGTTTCCCGTGAGCACGTCGATGACATGGCCGGCACCGAAGCGCTCGCCGGTGCGGTAGACGGCGGCCAGCGCCGTGATCGCCGCCTCGGTGCCGTCCCAGGTCTCGACCGGGTTGCGGCAGGTGTCGCAGTTGCCGCATCGCCCAGGATGAACCTCGCCGAAATGCGCGAGGATCGCCTGCCGCCGGCAGCCGGCCGTCTCGCAGATGGCCAGCAGCGCGTTCAGCTTGGCGCGCTCGATGCGCTTCACCTCGTCGGAGGCGCTGCCCTCGCCGATCATGCGGCTGCGCTGCACCACGTCCGCGGTGCCATAGGCCATCCAGACGTCGGACGGCAGGCCGTCGCGGCCGGCGCGGCCCGTCTCCTGGTAATAGGCTTCCACCGAGCCCGGCAGGTCGAGATGGGCGACATAGCGCACGTCCGGCTTGTCGATGCCCATGCCGAAGGCGACGGTGGCGACGAGGCAGAGCCCCTCCTCCTTCAGGAAGGCATCCTGGTTCGCGTCGCGCACCGCGCGGTCGAACCCGGCGTGATAGGGCAGCGCGCGAATGCCCTGCCCGTTCAGCCATTCCGCCGTGTCCTCCACCTTGGCGCGCGACAGGCAGTAGACGATGCCGCTTTCGCCCGGATGCCGCGCAAGGAAACGCAGGAGCTGCTGGCGCGGCTGGTCGCGCTCGGCGATCTCATAGGCGATGTTCGGCCGGTCGAAGCTCGTAGCAAAGACCTCGGCGCCGCCAAGTCCCAGGCGTTCGATGATGTCGTCACGCGTGTGCGGGTCGGCCGTCGCCGTGAGCGCAACGCGCGGCACGCCGGGATAGCGCTCCGCAAGAAGGCCGAGCGCGCGGTATTCGGGCCGGAAATCGTGGCCCCACTGCGAGACGCAATGGGCCTCGTCGATGGCGAAGAGCGCGATCCGGCAGCCGGCGAGCATCTCCGAAAAACCGTCGGTGACAACGCGCTCCGGCGTCACATAGAGCAGGTCGAGCGCGCCGGCCCTGAGCGCATCGCGCACCGCGAAGACCTCCTCGCGCGACAGCGACGAATTGAGCGCCGCGGCGCGGACGCCGAGCTGCTTCAGCGCCTCCACCTGGTCGCGCATCAGCGCGATCAGCGGCGAAATGACGAGGCCGACGCCGTCGCGGCAGAGCGCCGGGATCTGGAAGCAGAGCGACTTTCCGGCGCCCGTCGGAAAGAGCACAACCGCATCGCCGCCCGCCGTCACATGCTCCACCACCGCCTGCTGGCGCCCGCGAAAGGCGGGATAGCCGTAGACGCGCTTCAAGACGTCGATCGGTCGGCGCGGTGCGCTGTCGAAGAGGGCAGAGAGTTCTGGCGAGGACGGCATGCACGATTCCCTTCGCACGGACCGTAGGCGCTAAAGGCTGGTCGCGACAACCCGCCCGGACCGGATTTTGCGACACGGCTCCGCCAAAGGTTCAGGCCTTCGCCGGCCCCTTCACGCGGCCGGACAGCACGCCGAAGCCGTCGATGATCGCCTCCTGGTTCTCCAGGCGGGCGGCCTCCTGCTGCACCTCGTTCAGCGCGCGCAGGATCTGCGGCACCCGCTCGTCGTCGCCCTCCTCCGTCGCAACGGCAAGGTCTCGCTCCAGCTCTCGACGCTGCCAGAGGAGCGCGCGGGTTCGCTTGTGCAGCGCCAGCGCCTGAAGGTAGCCCTCGCGGGCATCCTCCGGCGCGGCCTCCGCCGTCGCGGTCCAGAGGCGGGAATAGCGCATCTGCTGGCCAAGCGCCTCGAGGATCGTCGAAAAGCCCGTCGCTTCGAGCTCCTCGACGAGGCGTTGCCGATCGAGACGAGCGCCGACCGCACCCGCGATCCCGAGCATGGCCGACCACAGGCGCTGCAGGTCGCGGTTCTCGTATTCGATCGCGGCGATATCGTCGTATTCCTCGAAGAGCAGTCCCGGATGGTTGACGATCGTCAGCGCCAGCACGCTTTCGCGCAGCGCCGGAAGTTCCTGTGCGCCGCGCACCAGCGCCGAGCGGGCCAGCCGATCCGAGACGGCGCCGGTGCCGGCGGCGCGCGGCCCCTGCTGCCCGCGATCCTTGCCTCCGCCCGAGCGGCGCTGGAACGTGCCGCGCTCGCCGAATTGCCGCTGCGGCGGGCGGAAGAACGTGTTGAGGCGCTCGCGCATGTCCTGCTGGTAATGCCGGCGCACGTCCTCGTCGGCGATGACGGAGACGATCTGGCGCAGCCGCGCCTCCAGCTCCGCCCGGCTTTCGGGCGTCTCGAAGCTGCCGCTGCCCGATTCGCGCATCCAGATCATCTCGGCGAGCGGCCGGGCATGGGCCAGCACCTGGTCGAAGGGCGCCCGTCCGTCATGACGCACGAGATCGTCCGGATCCTTGCCGTCCGGCAGCAGCGCGAAGCGCACGGTGCGCCCCGGCTTGATGTGGGGCAGTGCGAGATCGGCGGCCCGGTTTGCCGCGCGCAGGCCCGCCCCGTCGCCGTCGAAGCAGAGCACCGGCTGCGGCGTCATCTTCCACAGAAGATCGAGCTGGCTTTCGGTGAGCGCCGTGCCGAGCGGCGCCACGGCATTCTGGATGCCGGCCTGATAGAGCGCGATCACATCCATGTAGCCCTCGACGGCGATGATGGTGCCCGCCGCGCCTTCGCCGCCCGCCTCGCGCTGGCCGCCCTGCGCGGCGCGGCGCGCACGGGCGAAGTTGTAAAGCACGCTGCCCTTGTGGAAGAGCTCCGTCTCGTTGGAATTCAGGTATTTTGCCGGCGCGTCCGGCGACATGGCGCGGCCGCCGAAGGCGATCACCTTCTCGCGCGAGGACAGGATCGGGAACATGATGCGATCACGGAAGCGGTCGTAGGAGACCGGGATGTCCGGCCCGTGCACCACGAGGCCGCAGGCCTCTATCGCCTCCTTCGGCACGCCCTTGCCCGCGAGATGCTCCTTCAGCGCGTTGCGGCTCTCGGGCGCATAGCCGAGGCGGAAGGTCTCGATCGTGCGGCCGGTGAGCCCCCGGTCGCGCAGATAGGCCCGCGCCCTGGCACCGGCTGCGGACTGGAGCTGCTGCTCGAAGAAGGCCGTCGCCATCTCCATGACCTCGATGAGGCCCATGCGCTCCTTCTCGCGCTTCTCGGCCTGCACGTCGGGTGCGGGCATCGGCACGCCCGCCATGTCGGCGATCTGCTGTACCGCCTCGGGAAAGCTGAGGCCGTCGAGATCGGTCAGGAAGCGGAAATGGTCGCCTGTTACGCCGCAGCCGAAGCAATGATAGCGCCCCTTGCGGTCCTCGCAGTGGAAGCTCGGCGACTTCTCCCCGTGGAACGGGCAGCAGGCCCAGTAGTCGCCGCGCGACACGTTGGTCTTCTTCCTGTCCCACGTCACGCGCCGGCCGATCACGTTCGAAATGGGAACGCGGTCGCGGATCTCGTCGAGAAAGGAAGTGGAAAAGCGCATGATGCCCCCTGGCTATCCCTTCATATAGACGCGTGCGGGACCGATCGCCACAGCTACGAGATTATGCACGGATATTCACAGGGGGCGCCGCGTGACGCCGTCGCTCGTCACGCGGCGCCGCACCCGTGACAACAGGGGTCACCCTTCGGGTGGAGCTTGCCAGCGGGGCGATTTCGGCAGACTTGCTGCTGACGGTGACCGGCACGCCGTTCGGCGAGACAACCCATATCGACCATCGCCTCTATGGATTGTCCCTCATGGCCCATGCGGCGCCGGGGCGGTTGAGGCGACCGGCGATCGGCTACTTCAACAGTTCCTTCACCACGCCGGAGGCCTTGGAGAAGTCCATCTGGCCGGCGTAGCGCTCTTTCAGCGCGTTCATGCAGCGGCCCATGTCGCGCAAGCCATGCGAGCCGGTCTCCTCGATGATCGAGGCACAGAGTTCCTTGACCTTGTCTTCCGAAATCTGCTCGGGCAGGAACTGGTTGATGACGACGATTTCCTGGCGCTCCTGGTCTGCCAGTTCCGGCCGGCCGTTCTCGGCAAAGATGCGCGCGGATTCCTCGCGCTGCTTGATCATCTTGACGAGGATCAGCATGATGTCGTCGTCTCCGACCGGATCCTTGCCCATGCCGCGGTTTGCGATGTCGCGGTCCTTGATCGCCGCCTGGATCAACCGCACCGTCGAGGTGCGACGCTGGTCCTTCGCCTTGATCGCGTCCTTGAGGCAGTTTGCGAGTTTCTCGCGCATGATTTTACTCCGTTGCGAGCCGTCCGCCGCCGGAAGGCGGAGCGGCCCGACGTCCTGTTCTTCGGCTTTCTCATAGACCAGCAACGCCGCTGCAATCAAACACATTGCGCAA
>NZ_JAKGBU010000006.1:65607-95686 GCF_021555155.1 Rhizobium alarense | reverse complement strand
CTTGCTCTCCTCGCAAAGGGCCGAAAGTGTAACCCATCTATCCGGAATGAACTGTCACCCATCTCTCGGGAAGGGCATCTTGTACGACCCGAAGGCATGGGTAACAGAACGTACCTATGATATGGGTGACCACCTCGTGCTGAACGGGTTGTCGATGGTTTGCAGGGTTCTCTGTTCCGGATCGATATATCCGAGACCACAGCGCTTGAAGCTGACAAGCCAAATGCCGTCATCGACCTCCTTTATCCGGAGTTTCTGATCGGCCAGTACGGTTAAGATGTTGATCCTCTTCCACTGCCTGCCGAACCTCGCTGTTGAAGAGCGTCGACAGGAGCAGCGCTGCGATGGGGGTATCCAGCTCAGGGTCAGTCCATTGAAAGGATGGCCATGAAAAGTTCTTGAGACAATGCCATTTCTTATCTCCGAATAAAGTCGCCGTGCGAGACTCGCCGCGAGAATGGAATATCTCTTATACGACCTGTTGGTGGACTTAGCCTTGGTTCAGGATACTTTCCCAGCCAACGCAACAGGCTCTCGACAGGGCCATGCGTTACCGGCTCGTCAGTTATCGTTAATGTGACGGAGGCCAACCGATAGCCGGAGCCGAATGCGGCTTCGAGAGCAAAAGGATCAACTCTTTTCACACTTGCCGGATCGTTGAGGTTGTCGAAGGTCACGAGCAATGGATAAAGGTCCGGCTGCAGAACAACCGTCTCTCCTTCGCGTGCCATAAGGCTGGGTGCCTGTTCGCGTGGCTCTCCAAGATAGAGATTGAAAGCCCTCAGCGCTCTCGTCTCGGTGCCCGGCAACAGCGCGAACAGGTAGCGGCTCTGCGGCAGTTTCACCACAGTCGCCTCCCCTGTCACATCGGTGAGATAGGACTTGATATCGGGCAGAAGCAGGGGTTGGAAGATATGCGAAACGCTGGTGACGGATGAACCGCTGGCGATTCCGGCGGGGGTTTCCACCTCGACAGTCAGCCTCTGGTGCCAAGTATAGGTGGGGTAGAAGAACTTGTAGGTGGCGTAGACGCCGATCGTGCCCAAAACGATACAGAGCATGGCGACACGACAGCCGCGCAGTTCGAACACCCCTGCAAGCCCGCCGAACAGCATCACGAGCAGAAATATGCCGACGACGTTGATCAGCATGGAGCCCGCATTGCGGCCGGGTGAAACTTCCGTTGTGCCTCTTGGAAAAAATAGCAATAGCTCACGTTATCCGCACCAGATTCTATATTGTCAGACCAGAATTACATTCTTCAAGCAACTGGCTTACCCCCTCTTCCGATCTGCCCGCGATCCGTCAGTTCACTGCCGCCGAAGGTGCGGTCGAGCGCTCGGACAGATCCTGCCCCTTCGCGCCCAGCGCTTTCAGCGCCTCGGGACCAACCAGTCTTCCAACGATGGGGTGAATGTGGAGGTTCTCCTGTTTGGCCACCTGACGGAAACCCGCCAGGACGGCTGTTGCCAGCTTCTGTGTCGGTGCAATTACATCGAGAAGCCGGGCGATCTCTCCGCTCGCCCATTCCTCGGCCTTCAGGCGCACAGGAAAGGAACCACCCGCAATCTGCTCGCGGATTTTGCTGTCGACCTCGGGAGAGACCGTCGCCCAAATGGCGATTGCGGCAGGCGCGGCGGCATTCGGCTCACCGTCCTCCCCTTTCTGCTGGGCGATCGCAATGCGATCCCGCGCAAGCGGATCGATTACCAGATGACTGAGATCCGCGATCGAATGGTGGCGGTAGCGGGGAAGCACACTCATCGCCAGGACGACCTGGCCGAAGGTGGATCGAATCCTGGTTTTCACTTCCGTCAAGCCGTCTGGGACGTTCTGCGCGACGTGATAAAACAATTAAGGATTGTACCTTCTAAAATAACGCCTCCTAAAGAGGCGAATACGTCTCAAACTTCGTCTGCCTCCAGTGCCGAGAGCAACGAGAGGAAAATAAAGCTTTGAATTCAGCCGCGTCGGCGGCAAGCGACGGGCATTGATTGCTGCTGCAATTCACTTCGGATGGACATCTCCGATTGTGTTCCCATTCGACCACCCGCAGCACCGCACGGCGGAAACTTAGGTTTATACAACTGCTGGTGTCAAGTTGCCGGCGGACATTTCAGGAGGTTTTTTCGGAAGACGCATCCGGATACGGCGCCGACCATATAACGGTAACTCGCTTTCTGTCGCGCGCCTGGCTTGGAAAATCGCGTTCGATATCGCTACATCTATTTCCGCCACCTTTCCTTTCCCCACGATAGACAGTGGTGCCTCCCGTCAATCGGGTCCTCCGTAGCCGCACGCCGGAACACATGCGGCCGGCAACCGTTGTAGCGGCGTAGCGACACGGGAGAAACCACATGGCCAATACCGATGCACAATCGCAGATCGCTGCCTTGCGGCAGGATATCGAGAAACTGAGGGATGCCGTTGCCACGCAGGGGGCGGATGCCCTGGACCAGGCGCGTGGCCGTGCCGGCCAGGCGGCGCGCTCGGTGGGCTCCGCCGTCACCACCGGCCGGCGCTACGTTCGCAGCGAGGGCGCGGCCGTCGCGGAGGTGGCACGCGAACACCCGGCGGCGATCTCGACGATGGTGACGCTTGCAGGCCTTGCAGGCTTTGCAGCCGGCTATCTGCTTGCGACCGCGACCGACGAGGCGCCACGCCGCCGTTCCTGGTACTAGGGTGCGGAGCCATGCCGGTATCCGCGACAGGCGCGCGAAAGCCGGGGGCAGTCCGGCTTTCGGCATGTCGGCCGCACGTCCGTCAGCGATGCCTCAGGCCGAAGAGATAGCCCACGAAGGCGGCGCCCGCGAGCGCGGCGAACGGGTTTTCATGGACCATGTTGCGGACCTCCTCACGCAGGGAAGAGATGCGCGCCGCCGCGAGCTGTCCCGTGCCTTCGGCCACGAGACCGAGCGATTCCTTCATGCGGGCGATTTCCTCGCGCAGAACGTCGATCTGGTCCGCGATCAATGCCTCCGCCGCTTCCCGGTCGGCTGCCGCCCGCTCCGCCTTGCTTGCGCCGGTATCGGCGGAAACGACGCCAAGCGGTCCGCGCTTCCCGGTTTCCTTGTCTTCAGCCATTGGGTTCTCCTTTCGATGAGGTCCGGCCGATGGAGAAACTTCGAAGCCGTGGCCTTGTTCCGCACGATGCGTCGACGTCGGGTGTTAACCTTTTGTTAACCCTGTCGCCGCATCATGGTTCTCTATCGCCGTGTCATACGCCTGTTACCGGCAGGCTCTAGACAGGCGGTCGAGTGGCACGGCGAACGCCACGCCCGAGATCATGATCCGGTTGCGCTGACCACGGATGTACTGGCAGCGCCCGGACCTCCCCGCAAGGGGATGGGAAGCGGGGCAGGTCCCCGCTTTTTTCATGCGGCAAGCATGGACCCGCGGGATCAATTGCCTTACCCCTGTCGCAGGCGGTTCCCGGCCGCTCCCGCCCAAGCCTCCGTGAACCACCATGTTCGACATCGCCCTCAACGTCGTCCCGATCTTCGCGCTGATCATGCTCGGCTGGCTGCTCGTGCGCACCGGCTATCTGCCTGTGACAGTCGGCGAGGCGCTCGGCGAATTCGTGTTCCGGGTTGCCGTACCGGTGCTGCTCTTCCGCACCATCGCCGAGGCGGATTTCTCGGACCAGTCACCCTGGAGCATCTGGGTCGCCTATTTCGGCGGCGTTGCCGTCACCTGGACGGCGGGGCACCTGACGGCAACACGGCTCTTCGGACGCGACGCGCGCATCGGTGTTCTCGCCGGGGTCTCCTCGGCCTTCGCCAACAGCGTCTTCATAGGCCTGCCGCTGGTCTCGCGCATCGTCGGCGAGGAGGGGCTGGTCGCCTTGTCCATCTTGCTGTCGGTGCATCTGCCTGTGATGATGGTCGCCGGCAGCGTGCTGATGGAACGGGCCGAGCGGCGCGAGGGGTCGCGCCCGGCGCAGAGCATGGCGCTGCTCGTCATCGGCATCGGCAAGAGCCTGCTCAAGAATCCGCTGGTGATCGGCTTGGCCGCGGGAGCGCTGTTCCATACAGGCGGCGTCCCGCTCGGCGGGCCATTCAAGGTCGTCGTCGACCAGCTCGCCGCGCTGGCAGCCCCGGCCGCGCTCGTCTCGATCGGCATGGCGCTCGTCAAGTATGGTCTGCGCGGCAATATCCGGCCCGCCATGGCGATGTCCGCCTTCAAGCTCTTCCTGCTGCCGGCGGCGGTCTACCTGTTCAGCCGGCTTCTCGGGCTCGGTCCGGAATGGACCGCGGCGATCGTGCTCACCTCCGCTGTGCCGACCGGCGTCAATGCGTGGCTTCTGGCGAACCACTTCAGCGTCGGCCACGGGCTCGCGTCGTCGACGATCACGCTCACGACGGCGGCCGGCGTCTTCACCGTTTCCTTCTGGGCGTGGCTGCTCGGCTGAGGCCGCACTTGGCGCCCGCAAACTGATGCCTGACATATCGGCAAAGTTTCGCCCTTTTTTAACCATGCCCGTTTACCGTGTGCGGCAGGTACGGAGTGTCGGTCTCTGCTCCAGGACGATCGACAGGCATGATGCTGCACGCCGCCACCGGTGTAACCCGGAGTTGTCCCCTTCAGTTTCTCGTTTATGGGACAGGATATGTCGAGTATTCTGACGAACGTGGCCGCCATGGCCGCGCTATCAACATTGCGGTCGATCGATACCGGCCTCGAAACCACACAGGCCCGGGTTGCGACCGGGCTTCGCGTCGGGGCGGCAAAGGACGATGCGGCCTACTGGTCGATCGCCACCACCATGCGCTCCGACAATCTGGCGCTTTCCGCCGTGCAGGACACGCTGGGCCTCGGCGCGGCCAAGGTCCAGACGGCTTATGCCTCGATGCATTCCGCCATCGAGGTGGTGCAGGAAATCAAGGCAAAGCTCGTCGCCGCCACCGAAGAAGGCGTCGACAGGAGCAAGGTGCAGGACGAAATCGCCCAGTTGCAGAACCAGCTGGTCGCCATCGGCGACGCCTCGTCCTTCTCCGGCGAAAACTGGCTGAAGGCCGATATCTCTGCCGGCGGCGGAACGCTTGGCAAGAACGTGGTCGCCTCGTTCGTGCGCGACGAGAGCGGCAACGTTTCCGTCAAGAAGATCGACTATGTTCTCGACGCTTCAAGGGTTCTCTTCGACGAAGGCGGCGACCTCGGCATCCTCGACGGCTCGACCGTGATCGAGGGCGCATCGGTGACCGTCATGGTGAACGTCTCCGGCGTCGTCAGCGAATACAGCGTCGCGTCCTACACGACCGACGACGTGATCGCGGCGGGAGCGGGAGCGTCGACCTTCGACGGCAGCTATGCGACGGACGGAACGGACGATTATGTCAAGGTCGGCGACGACACCTGGGTTCTCGCGGTGGACCAGACGACGTTGACCGAGCAGGAGGTCGCCTTTGAAGATTCCGGCGGCAATCTCTGGGCCGTCGACCTCACCTCGGTCGCCCCGTCTGAGATCGCCTCCGTCGCGACCTTCGAAGTCGATGCGCTCACGAGCGAGGCCCAGTTCGCGGGCCTCGTCCAGATGGTCGACGACGCTCTTTATCTGATGACCAGCGCCGCCGCGGATCTCGGCGCCATCGCCATGCGCATCGACATGCAGGAGGATTTCGCCTCCAGTCTCTCGAAGTCGATAACCTCCGGGGTCGGGCGCCTTGTCGACGCGGACATGAACGAGGAATCGAGCCGGTTGAAGGCGCTGCAGACGCAGCAGCAGCTCGCCATCCAGGCCCTGTCGATCGCCAACAGTTCGCCCGAGACCCTGATGGCGCTGTTCCGCTAACAAGAGCGGCGTCCGGCCGCCGGCCGTCACAAAAAAACCGGCGCGAAGCCGGCTTTTATTGCGAAACCGGCGCAGGTTACTGCGCGGCGGGTTGTTCCGTCGTCGTACCCTCGCCGTGGCCTTCGGCCGGAACGGCACCTTCGGTGGCGGTGGCGCCGTCTGCCGGCTGGGCTGCCGCGCCCTCGGCGGAGGCGTCCGGCAGCGGCGCCGGGCTGTCCGACAGCGTACGCAGATAGGAAATGAGGTTTGCCCGCTCGTCGTCCTTCTTGAGGCCTGCGAAGCCCATGGCGGTGCCCGGAACGTGCTTCTTCGGCGCGGTCAGGAATCCGTTCAGGTGCTCGTAGTCCCAGACGACCGTGTGGCCTTCCGAAAAGGTCGTCATGGCGGCCGAATAGCTGAAGCCCTCATGCGAGGCGATCGGGCGGTTCACGATGTTCCAGAGATTGGGGCCGACCTTGTTGGCACCCCCATTCTCCGAGGTGTGACAGCTCGCACATTTCTTGAAAGTCGCCTCGCCGGCCGTGGCATCGTTGTGCTGTGCGAGCAGGGTGGCGATCGGCACGGCCGCAACTTCCTCCGCGCCGCCGGCCTCCCCGGTGCCTTCCTCGGCAAGGATCGCGAATCCTTCCTTTTCGGGGGCTTCGGAGTGGAACACGCCTTCGGATGCAATCGATACGGACATCAGGACGAAGACGGTACCAAGAAGGGCACCCACGCCCATGTTCACATAAGAGTTCATCCGCAAGCTCCCTCGGGAACCGGCGCGCAAAGGCCGGCCAGTCTTGAAATCGCGCGGAACCTATGTCTTTTGCTGCGTCGTTGCAACAGTGATTGTAGCCCCCGCACTGAGACCTTTTGACACTTTTCGCGGGGGTTTTGAAGGGCGGACCATGAATCCCGTGAAATTGAATGAAACACTCGTGCTGATCCCGGCGCGACTGGCCTCGACACGCCTGCCGGGCAAGCCGTTGGCCGACATTTGCGGCGCTCCGATGATCGTCCAGGTCGCGCGCCGCGCCGCTGAGTCGGCCGTCGGGCGCGTCGTGGTCGCCGTCGATCACCGGGACATTCACGACGCCGTGGTCGCCGGCGGATTCGAGGCGATCATGACGCGCCCCGATCACCAGTCCGGGTCGGACCGCATCTTCGAGGCGCTCCAGGCCTGCGATCCGGATCGTCAGGCCAGCGTGGTCATCAACGTGCAGGGCGACCTGCCGACGATCGACGCGGCGACGATCCGCGCTGCGCTCGACCCTCTTGCGGATCCGGCCGTCGACATCGCGACGCTGACGACCGAAATCCTCGACGAACACGAGAAGAGCAATCCCCATGTGGTGAAGGTGGTCGGCTCGCCGGTCGGCGAGAATCGACTGCGCGCGCTTTATTTCACGCGCGCCACGGCGCCCTACGGCAACGGCCCGCTCTACCACCATATCGGGCTCTACGCCTATCGCCGCGCCGCGCTGGAGCGTTTCGTGACGCTTCCGCCCTCGACGCTCGAACGGCGCGAGTCGCTGGAGCAGCTCCGGGCGCTCGAGGCCGGCATGCGCATCGATGCCGCCATCGTTGACACGGTTCCGCTCGGTGTCGATACTCCCGCCGACCTTGAGAAGGCACGGGCCATTCTCGCAAAGACGGCCATCTGACGGATTCCAGGACATGATTGCAAAGACCAACAGGATCGCCTTCCAGGGCGAATTCGGCGCGAACTCCGACATGGCCTGCCGCGACATGTTCGCGGACATGGAGCCCTTGCCCTGCCAGACCTTCGAGGATGCCTTTCTGGCCGTCGAGAACGGCGAGGCCGATCTCGCGATGATCCCGATCGAGAACACCATCGCAGGCCGCGTCGCCGACATCCATCATCTGCTGCCCGAGTCGCGGCTTCACATCGTCGGCGAATATTTCATGCCGATCCGCTTCCAGCTCATGGTGCTGCCGGGCGTCTCGACCGACGAGATCCGGACGGTCCACAGCCATATCCATGCCCTCGGCCAGTGCCGCAAGATCGTGCGGCTGAACGGCTGGAAGCCGGTGATCGCCGGCGATACGGCAGGCGCGGCGAAGCTCGTTGCCGAGCGGGGCGACCGCTCGATGGCGGCGCTGGCGCCACGGCTCGCGGCCGATCTCTACGGGCTGGAGATCGTTGCCGAGAATGTCGAGGACATCGAGTCCAACATCACGCGCTTCGTCGTGCTGGCGCGCGATCCGGTGTCCGTTTCGCGCGCCGGCGCGGACGAGGTCATCGTCACGACCTTCGTCTTCAACGTGCGCAACATCCCGGCCGCGCTCTACAAGGCGCTGGGCGGCTTCGCCACCAACGGCATCAACATGACGAAGCTCGAAAGCTACCAGATCGGCGGCAAGTTTTACGCCACGCAGTTCTATGCCGACATCGAGGGGCATCCGGACGACCTGCATGTGAAGCGGGCCCTGGAGGAGTTGCGTTTCTTCTCGGAGAAGGTGCGCATCCTCGGCACCTACAGGGCGCATCCGATGCGCGTCACCCTCTGACGGTCGTCAGGCCCAGTCGAGCCAGTCGCGCATCAGCCGGTGCGCGATGGCGCCCTTCGGCGGCGGCGTGGTCTCGCCGGGGGCGAGCCCGATGACGGCGTTGCGCGCAAGCATTGCTTCGGTCTCCGCGCGCGTGAACCAGCGGCAGTCCTCGAGCTCCCGTTCGTCGCGGTGGATGTCGAAGGACCGCGCCTCGCCGTAGCATCCGATCATCAGCGAATGCGGCATCGGCCAGGGCTGCGAGGCGTGGTAGCGCACGCGCCCCACCTTGATGCCCGATTCCTCGAAGGTCTCGCGGCGCACCGCATGTTCGATCGTCTCGCCCGGTTCGACGAAACCGGCGAGACAGGAATACATGCCTTCCGGAAAGTGCGGCGAGCGGCCGAGCAGGCAGAGATCCCGTTCGAGGTCGATCACCAGCATGATCGCCACGGGATCGGTGCGGGGGAAGATGGTGTGGCTGCAGCCCTCGCAAACGCGCCGGTAGCCGCCGGCCTCCATGCGGGTCCTGGTGCCGCATTTGCCGCAGAACCGGTTGCTGGCGTTCCAGGTGAGCAGGCTCGACGCCTGGGCGAACTGGCCGAGAAGGTCGTCCGTCAGCATCTGCTGGCGGTAGAGCGTGCGGCCGTCCGCCGCCTTCAGCGGTTCGTGCAGCGCGTCCGGGTCGGAGCGCACCGGAACGGCGAGCCGCGGCTCGCCGTTCTTCTGGTAGCCGAGCAGGATCGTGTCCTCGGTGACCGGGTCGAGACCGGCAAGCTCGTATGGCGCGAAGAGGGGATCGATGATTTTCTCGTCGTGCTTGACGACGAGCTTGCCGCCGGCGAATGCGAAGGCGTGCACGCCGGCCGTGCGGAACGCCTGCTCGACGCAATCTTCCCCGCGTTCCTCCGACCGCCGGTCGAGCGGATTTTCCGCGAAGGCGACCATTGTGCTCGGTTCGGCATGCGGCAACTGGAGATCGAAGATCGATGACGTCATGATTGAAGGGCTTCCAATATCGAATGCTCGAAGGACATGCGGGCGTCGTCCGGCCAGGAAACGGCCGAGCCGAAGCCCCAGACGGGCCCGGGCCAGTTCGGATCGCCCTCGATGCGGGCGATGACGTGGATATGGAGCTGCCGCACGATGTTGCCCAGCGCGCCCACATTGATCTTCGTGGCGCCCGTCACCCGTTTGAGGGCCTCCGCGACGAGATTGGTCTCGAAGGTCAGCAGAGCCTGATCGAGCGGGGTCAGGTCGAAGAGCTCGCTGACGCGCGCCCGTTGCGGCACGAGGACCAGCCAGGGCCAGCGGGCATCCAGCATCAGCCGAAGCTCGCACAGGCCGAGCTTCGTCAGAAGCTCGGTGTCCCGGACAAGCCGGGCGTCGGGTACGAATGCGCTCAAGGGTGTCTCCGGCTTTCTGCTTTTTGCAAAGTCATGCCATGTCTGCCGACCGGCCTCCAAGCGCTTTTTTGGCGGCCCCGCTTGCATTCGACTCGATTATTGCCGATATGGAGGCGGGAGGTTGGTGGTGGACGAGCCACTCGCCAACCGGGTCAGGTCCGGAAGGAAGCAGCCCTAACGAGCCCGGCACGGGTCATCGTGCCAGCCTCCCACCTTGCGTCCTGTCGGGACAAGATTTCGTAGAGCGGCAGGGTCGATGAGCGACGACACTCTCCAAGCGTCCAGCAATAAGTCCGCCGCCTACCGCGTGCTGGCGCGCAAGTATCGCCCGAAGGACTTTTCGGACCTCATGGTCGGCCAGGAGCCGATGGTCCGCACGCTCACCAATGCCTTTGAGACGGGCCGCATCGCGCAGGCCTACATGCTGACCGGCGTGCGCGGGGTCGGCAAGACGACCACCGCGCGCATCCTCGCCCGCGCGCTGAACTACAAGATCGCCGACATCGACAAGCCGACGATCGACCTCAGGGTCCCCGGCGAACACTGCCAGGCGATCATGGAAGGCCGGCATGTCGACGTGATCGAGATGGATGCCGCCTCCCATACCGGCATCGACGACATCCGCGAGATCATCGAGCAGGTGCGCTATCGGCCGGTCTCGGCGCGCTACAAGGTCTACATCATCGACGAAGTGCACATGCTCTCGACACAGGCCTTCAACGGCCTGCTGAAGACGCTCGAGGAGCCGCCGGAGCATGTGAAGTTCATTTTTGCGACGACCGAAATCCGCAAGGTGCCGATCACCGTGCTGTCGCGCTGCCAGCGCTTCGACCTGCGGCGCATTTCGGCCGGCGATCTCGTTGGCCTGTTCACGACGATCCTCGAAAAGGAAGGCGTCGCGGCGGAGCCGGATGCGCTGGCGATGATCGCGCGCGCCGCCGAAGGCTCGGCCCGTGACGGTCTGTCCCTGCTCGACCAGGCGATCGCCCATGGCGGCGGTGCCGTCGAGACCGCGGCGGTGCGGTCGATGCTCGGCCTTGCCGACCGGGCGCGCATCGTCGATCTGTTCGAGCATATCGTCAAAGGGGATGTCGCCGCGGCGCTCGCCGAGTTCGCCGCGCAATACGAGGCGGGTGCAAGTCCGCCCGTCGTCCTGACCGACCTTGCCGATTTCACCCATCTCGTGACGCGCATGAAATTCGTGCCCGATGCGGCCGGCGACCAGTCGCTGAGCGAGATCGAGCGGCGGCGCGGCGCGGAATTCGCCGGCTCCGTCGCGGTCACCACGCTGTCGCGGATGTGGCAGATGCTCCTGAAGGGAATTCCTGAGACGGAGGCCTCCAGCCGCCCGGCAGGGGCGGCGGAAATGGTGCTGATCCGGCTTGCGCATGCCGCGCATCTTCCCGCACCGGAGGATGCGGCGCGACGCCTTCTCGAACTGTCGAACGGCGAAGCACCGCCAGCGCCCCGCGCTGCACCATCCGGCGGCAGCGGTGTTGCAACGAACGGTCCGGCGCAGCAGACGGCGGCGACCGAGCGGCGCGATCCGCCTGCGATCCGCCCGCAGCAGGGCTCCGGTGCGACGATGCTTCGGCCCGTCCCCGCCGCGCAGCCGGCGGAAGAGACCGTCGGCCGGATCGAGAGCCGTCCGGCGCCCGAGCTTGCCGAAAAGCCGGCATCGAAGGTCCCCGTCAACACGCTGGGCGACATTGCCGAGCTCTGCACGAAGAACCGCGACATCCGCTTGCGCACCCTGCTGCGCGGGTTCGTTCGTCTCGTGAAGCTGGAGCCGGGCCGGCTGGAGATCAACCTTGGGGACGACGCCCCGAAATCGCTCGTCGGCGACCTGCAGAAGCGGCTCGAAGAATGGACGGGCATCCGCTGGATGGTCATCCTGTCGCGCGAGGCGGGCGAACCGACGCTTGTCGAGGCCGAGACGCGGGCGCAGGAAGCGCGCGTCGCCGATGCGCGCCAGGACCCCGACGTGGCCGCCATCCTGCAGCGGTTCCCCGGGGCGAAGATCACCGACGTTCGCATCAAGGCGCCGGAAGCGGAGGTCGAGACGATCGAGGTCGTGGCGGTCGCGGAATCCGCCGAGGGCGACATCCTCCCCGGCGACGACATCGAACACTGAGAACCGAAGAGAAGGAGAGGCCGATGCGCGACATCATGGGCATGATGGGCAAGGTCAAGGAAATGCAGGCGAAGATGGAGCAGATGCAGGCCGAGATCGCCGCGCTCCAGGTCGAAGGCACCTCCGGCGGCGGGCTCGTCACGGTCACGCTCGACGGCAAGGGCAACCTGCGCGGCCTCAAGATCGACCCGTCGCTTTTCAAGGAAGACGATGTCGAGATCCTCGAGGACCTGATCGTCGCCGCCCACAAGGATGCCAAGGACAAAGCCGAGGCTGAGGCCGCCGAGAAGACCAAGGCGCTGACCGCCGGCCTGCCGATCCCGCCCGGCTTCAAGCTGCCGTTCTGAACCGGCAGGATCTGCAAGACGACCGCAGACGGACGGTGTCGCCGGACCGATCGGCGGCTTTCGGTGGGAGGACTGTGCATGAGCCTGACGACGCTTCTCGTTTTTGCCGGCGCGCTGCTGATGGCGGCGGGCTCGCCGGGCCCGAGCATCGCTGCCCTCGTGGCGCGTGTTCTGTCGCGCGGACCGCGCGACGTGCTTCCCTTCCTTGCCGCCATGTGGATCGGCGAGGGCGTCTGGCTCACCTGCGCGGTCGCCGGTCTCGCGGCGATCGCCGAGAGCTTCCATGTCGCCTTCGTCGCCATCAAGTGGCTGGGCGTCGCCTATCTCGCTTATCTCGCCTGGAAGATGTGGTTCGCCCCGATCGGCGAGAGCGAGGCGTCGCTGCCCGAGGCGCGCTCAGGGCTGAAGCTCTTCTTCGCCGGCCTGACCGTCACGCTCGGCAATCCCAAGATCATGATGTTTTACGTCGCGCTGCTGCCCGCGATCGTCGACCTCGGCGCCGTGACCGTTCTCGGTTGGGCCGAGCTAGTGGCGACAATGTTCGTCGTGCTGGTGGTGATCGACCTCGCCTGGGTGCTGCTCGCCGCCCGGGCGCGGCGCTTCCTGAAAAGCCCGCGCGCCGTGCGCATCGCCAACCGCATCGGCGCCGGCACCATGGCCGGTGCGGCTGCGGCGATCGCGACGCGCTGAACGACCGAACGAGAAACCGCGCTTAGCCCGTCAGCGCCGCGCGCAGCTTGTCGCTGATCGGTGCGGCGAGGTAGCGGGCCCGGTCCTCCTCCGAGAGGTTCCGGCCGAAGGTCTTCAGCAGTTCCGGCATGGTCACCGGTACGCCGTCGAAGGGCGTGTAGGTCACCGTGTCGCCGGCCGCCACGACGCCGTCGCGCAGCACGCGACAGTAGAAGCCCGGACGGCCCGCGGCCAGGAACGCCTTGGCAAAGCCGGGGTCGTCCATGTGGGCGGCGAAGGTTGCGCAGGGGATGCGCGTCGAGGTCACCTCCAGAAGAACGCCCTCCGTCTCGAAGCGGTCGCCCACCGAAATATGGCGGCTGTCGATCTCCCCGATCACCAGGTTCTCACCGAAGGTCCCGGGCTCGACCGGCCGCCCGAGCTCTCGCGACCACCAGTCGAGGTCGATCGATCCCAGCCCGTAGACCGCCTGTTCCGGCCCGCCGTGATGCTTGCGGTTGACGATGGCGTCGCCGATCAGCCCCTCACGGTCGATCATGGTCGACGCGTCCGTCGGCATCTTGCAGATGCCGGACTTGTAGCTCTTTCCCGGCACGCTCCGTGCCGTCCCCGTGCAGACCGCGAGAATGCGTGCCACGCCGCTCGTCTCCTTTGGTGATTCCGTTCCCCCGAGATATGGGCTAGAAACCGGCCATGGCAAAGCGAGTCACCGGCCCCGAAATCGAAAAACTCATCCAGCTCCTTGCAAAGGTGCCGGGCCTCGGTCCCCGCTCGGCACGCCGCGCGGCACTTCATCTCGTCAAGAAGAAGGACCAGTTGCTCGGACCGCTCGCCGACGCGATGGGCGAGGCGCATCGCAAGGTGCGGATCTGCTCCTGCTGCGGCAATGTCGACACGATCGACCCCTGCACCGTCTGCACGGACGTACGGCGCGACCAGGCGGTCATCATCGTCGTCGAGGATGTCTCCGATCTCTGGGCGCTCGAACGCGCGGCTGCGATGAGCGCCGCCTACCACGTGCTGGGCGGAACGCTCTCGCCGCTCGACGGCGTCGGGCCGGACGACCTCAACATCCGCGGCCTCGTCGATCGCGTGGCAGGGGGCGGTGTGCGCGAGCTCATCATCGCCGTCAACGCCACGGTCGAAGGCCAGACGACGGCACATTACATCACCGACCAGCTCGCGGGGCTGGACGTGAAGATCACGCGGCTCGCCCACGGCGTGCCGGTCGGTGGAGAACTCGACTATCTCGACGAGGGCACGCTGACGGCGGCGCTCAGGGCGCGCACCGCCATTTGAAGAAGGACGCAGCGATGAACTGGAAAGTTCGCCTCCGACCCGCCGTGCTGGCCGCATCCGCCGCTCTTCTCGCCCTGTCGCAGCACCCCGCCTCTGCCGCCTCCAGGGCCGACGTCGAATCGCAGTTCCGGTCCTGGATTTCCGATGAGCTCTGGCCGGAGGCGTCGAAGACAGGCGTCTCGCAAAAGGCCTTCAAGGCTGCCTTCGAGGGCGTGACGCTCAACTGGGACCTGCCGGATCTCGTGCCGCCCGGCTCTCGGCCGCAGTCGGAGCAGAAGCAGAGCCAGGCGGAATTCTCCTCGCCGGGCGCCTACTTCTCGGAGAAGCGGCTGCAGGGTCTTGCGGCCTCCGGGCGGGGACTCGCGACGACCCATGCGGCGACGCTGCGCAAGGTCGAACGGGCCTACGGTGTCCCCGCCTCGATCATCGTTGCCGTGTGGGGACGCGAATCGGGCTTCGGCCGGGCCGATATTCCCCATTCCGCGATCGAGGTGCTGGCGACAAAGGCCTTCATGTCGACGCGCAAGGACATGTTCCGCACGGAGCTGATCGCGGCACTCCACATCGTCGACGGCGGGGAGCGTGCGGCCGGCGACCTGAAAGGCTCCTGGGCCGGCGCCATGGGCCAGCCGCAGTTCATGCCGACGAGTTACCTTCGTTATGCGGTCGATTTCGACGGCGACGGCAGGCGGGACATCTGGAACTCGGTGCCGGACAGTCTCGCCTCGATCGCCAATTATCTGGCGAAACGCGGCTGGCAGGCGGGCAGGCCATGGGGCTACGAGGTGTCGATCCCGCAGGGGGTCTCCTGCGCGCAGGAAGGCCCGGACCGTGCGAAACCGATCGGCGACTGGGCCTCGACCGGCATCACCCGCATTTCCGGCAAGGCGTTTCCGTCGAACGAGGCGCGGGCGTCCGGCATGATGCTCGTTCCGGCCGGCACGCATGGACCGGAATTCATCGTCACGCCGAATTTCTACGCGCTGAAGGAATACAACAACTCCGACCTCTACGCGCTCTTCATCGGCAATCTCGCCGACCGGATCGCCTATGGCAGCGGCGCTTTCGCGGGCCGGTGGGGCGATGTCGGCAAGATGCTGCGCTCCGACGTGCTCGCCATGCAGAAGGCGCTGGTCGCCAATGGCTACGATGTCGGCAAGGTGGACGGCCTGCCCGGCTTCAAGACCCGGCGGTCGCTCGGCGACTGGCAGGAAAAGGCCGGCCTGCAGCCGACCTGCTTTCCCGACGCCCGACTGAAGGCCAGGCTTCGCTGAACGCGGGCGGTCAGTGCATGTCCATCTGCTGCTTGTAGCGCTCGTAGTCGTGCGGCAGGATCGTCTGGCGCTCGATCATGCGGTGCACCCGCGGGTCCGCCTTGCCGCGATGGAGCGCGCGCAGCCGTTCGCCGTTCTCGGCGTCCGCCTTCGTCCGCCGCTGGTTGTGCCGCACATATTCCACCCAGGTCGGCACGTGATAGGTCTCGGTCCAGATCGTCGGGTTCTCGAGATCGCGCATCAGCGCCCACTGGCCGGCGCCGTCCCGGATGCGGATGCGCCGCCGTTCCGTCATCGCGACCAGGAAGTCAGGAATGTCGGTGTCGTCGATCTCGTAGTCGATCAGCACGACGATCGGCCCACTGCGGGGCTTGAGGTCGAGCGGCAGGTCCGGCTCGCTGAAACGGTTGAGCGGATCGAGGTCGAGCGACTTGAACTCGGGCAGCGCGAAGGCGAGGCCGACCGCGGCGCCGCAGGCCAGCGCGACCGCCGAGGCGAGAAGGGCTGCCTCCGCGCCGTGGGCCTCGGCGATCACGCCCCACAGCCAGCTTCCGGCCGCAATGCCGCCGAAGGTGGTGGTCTGGTAGAGCGAAAGCGCCCGTGCCACGACCCATCGGGGGGTGGAGAGCTGGACCGTTGTGTTGAAGAGGGACAGCGCCATCACCCAGCAGGCGCCCGCGAGCAGCAGCACGGCGCCGGTGAGAAGCGCCGACCCGCTGACGGCCGAGACACAGGCGCTCGTCGCGAAACCCAGGAAGGCGAGGCGGGCGATGGCTTCGCTTGCCAGCAGTTCGCGAAGCCGCGCGTTCAGCAGCGCGCCGACGATCGCCCCCGCCCCGAAGCAGCCGAGCAGGATGCCGTAGGTTAGTGGTCCGCCGGCGACGAGATCGCGTGCAACGAGCGGCAGCAGTGCGAGGATGGCGCTTGCCGAAAGACCGAAGGCGAAGCCGCGAGCGAGCACCTTGCCGAGGTTCGGCGACATCGAGACGTAGCGAAGCCCCGCGCCGACGGCACGGGCGAAATTCTCGCGCGGCAGCGTGGTCGCCGGGACCGCGGGCTTCCAGCGCAGGAGCGCGAAGATCAGGGCGAAATAGCTGAGCGCATTGGCGGCGAAAGCCGCCGCCGCGCCGGCCGCCGCTACGATCGCCCCGCCGATCGCCGGGCCGACGCTGCGCGTGATGTTGAAACCCATGCTGTTCAGCGACACGGCGGCCGGCAGGTCCTCGCGCGGCACCATGTCGCCGACCGAGGCCTGCCAGGCCGGATTGTTGAGCGCCGTGCCGCAGCCGATCAGAAAGGTGAAGGCGAGGAGCAGCCACGGGGTCAGCAGTCCGTACCAGGCGCAAAGCGTGAGCGTGGTCGAGACGGCAAGCATGAAGGCCTGGGCGGTCAGCATCAGCCGGCGCCGGTCGAAGCTGTCGGCAAGGGCGCCGGCCGCGACGGAGAACAGCATGATCGGCAGCGAGGTCGAGGCCTGCACCAGCGCCACCATGTTCGCCGACGGGGAAATGGAGGCCATCATCCACGCCGCGCCGACGGCCTGGATGAGGCCGCCGAAATTCGACACGAGGCTCGCGATCCAGATCAGCCGGAAACTCGGATGCCTGAAGGGGGCGAGGGGGGATTGGCGGTCCGGCACGGCGGTCTCTCATGAATCACGGCGGGAAGGACAAAGTAATCCGCCATGTGGCACGGGCAAGGGCGAAGGCGCGACAAAGGCCCGCGCGGTATTTGCCGCGGTTTCCCCGGATGTCTCCGGGTGTCTTGCAATCCGGTGGCCGAGCGGCTATATGACCCTTGAATTCTTGATCGACAGATGAAGGGTGGGCCCGCAAGGACCCGCTCTTTTTTATTGGTTCGATCGGGCGCATGATGAATGAAGCTCGGAGCAGGAATGCCTGGCATGTCCGAACAGACGAATGAACCGCGGCTGATCGTCGAGACCGGCCTCGACCGCCGTGTCGCCGACATCATCGAGCCGGTGCTGGAGCAGATCGGCTTCCGGCTGGTGCGTGTGCGCATGACGGCGCAGAATGGCCTGACGCTGCAGATCATGTGCGAGCGCACCGACGGCACCATGACGGTGGAGGACTGCGAGACGGTCTCGATGGCCGTGTCGCCGGTGCTCGACGTTGAGGATCCGATCGACAAGGCGTATCATCTGGAAGTGTCGTCGCCGGGCATCGACCGTCCCATGGTGCGAAAGGGCGATTTCTCCCGCTGGCTCGGCCACCTGGCGAAATGCGAGACGTCGATTCTCGTCGACGGGCGCAAGCGGTTCCGCGGCAAGATCGTCGCGGCGGACGAGAACGGGTTCACGATCGAACGCGACCAGCCCGCCTATGGCGAGGCGCCGACCGCCGTCATCCCGTTTACGGCGCTTGCCGAAGCCAAGCTCATCCTGACGGACGACCTGATCCGCGATGCGCTGCGCGCCGACAAGCTTGCGAAGGCCGCGAACCAGAACGACGAGATCGACGAAGAGTGATTGTGAGTGCGTGCCGCGCCGGGGCTTGGCCGGGTGCGGTGCGGATCGAGGGAAACGAGGCGTCCGCGGGCGCCCGAGAGCTGCGCAGGACGCGGCCGCTTCATGGAGACGAAGACAATGGCAGTCAGTGCAAACCGGCTTGAACTTCTGCAGATCGCGGATGCCGTCGCCCGCGAGAAGGTCATCGACCGCGAGATCGTGCTCGCCGCCATGGCGGATGCGATCCAGAAGGCGGCCCGCTCGCGCTACGGTTCGGAATCGAACATCCGCGCCGACATCAACTCGAAGACCGGCGAAATCCGGCTGCAGCGCCTCCTGGAAGTGGTGGAGCATGCCGAGGATTATTCGACGCAGATCCCGCTGGCGCTCGCCCGCGACCGCAACCCCGATGCGGCGATCGGCGACTTCATCGCCGATCCGCTGCCGCCGATGGATTTCGGCCGCATCGCCGCCCAGTCGGCCAAGCAGGTCATCGTGCAGAAGGTGCGCGAGGCCGAGCGCGACCGCCAGTACGACGAATACAAGGACCGCGTCGGCGAGATCGTCAACGGCACCGTCAAGCGCGTCGAATACGGTAACGTCATCGTCGATCTCGGTCGTGGCGAAGGCATCATCCGTCGCGACGAGATGATCCCGCGCGAGAACATGCGCTACGGCGACCGGGTGCGCGCCTTCGTGTACGACGTGCGGCGCGAGCAGCGCGGCCCGCAGATCTTCCTGTCGCGCACCCATCCGCAGTTCATGGTGAAGCTCTTCACCATGGAAGTGCCGGAAATCTACGATGGCATCATCCAGATCAAGTCGGTCGCCCGCGACCCGGGCTCGCGCGCCAAGATCGCCGTCATCTCGAACGACTCGTCCATCGATCCCGTCGGCGCCTGCGTCGGTATGCGCGGCTCGCGCGTCCAGGCGGTCGTCGGCGAACTGCAGGGCGAGAAGATCGACATCATCCCGTGGTCGCAGGATCCGGCGTCCTTCATCGTCAACGCGCTGCAGCCGGCGGAAGTCGCCAAGGTGGTTCTCGACGAGGACGCCGAGCGCATCGAGGTCGTGGTGCCGGACGAGCAGCTCTCGCTCGCCATCGGCCGCCGCGGCCAGAACGTGCGCCTTGCATCACAGCTCACCGGCTGGGACATCGACATCCTGACCGAGCAGGAAGAGTCGGAGCGCCGCCAGAAGGAATTCAACGAACGCACGGCGCTCTTCATGGACGCGCTCGACGTCGACGAGATGGTCGGCCAGGTGCTCGCCTCCGAGGGCTTTGCGGCCGTCGAGGAGGTTGCCTATGTCGATCTCGACGAGATTTCGTCGATCGACGGCTTTGACGACGACACCGCGCTCGAGATCCAGACGCGCGCCCGCGAATATCTGGAGCGCATCGAGGCCGAGATGGACGCCAAGCGCAAGGAACTCGGCGTTTCCGACGACCTGCGCCAGATCGACGGCCTGACGGGCCAGATGCTGGTGGCGCTCGGCGAGGACGGCATCAAGTCGATGGAAGACTTCGCCGGCTGCGCCGCCGACGACCTCGTCGGCTGGTCGGAGCGCAAGGACGGCGAGACGAAGAAGTTCGAAGGTCTTTTCTCGAAGTTCGATGTCTCGCGTGCCGACGCCGAGACGATGATCGTTCAGGCGCGCCTGGCTGCGGGCTGGATCACCGAGGAGGATCTCGCGACGCCGGTCGAGGATGTCGAGGTGGTCGAAGGCGCCGAGCAGGACGCCTGAGCCCTCTTTCTCGTTACGGAAAGCGACGATGCCGTTGCCTGAAGACAAACCTTCCGAGGACGGCGGCAACGGCCGCATGTGCATCGTCACCCGCGAGAGCGGCGATACGGATGCGCTGATCCGCTTCGTCGCCGCGCCGGACGGTCGCGTCGTGCCGGACCTGAAGCGCCAGCTTCCGGGCCGGGGCTGCTGGGTGAAGGCGGAGCGGGCGCTGGTCGAAAAGGCCGTGGCCAAGAAGCTCTTCGCACGCGCGCTCAAGGCGGATGTCCGGGCGGAGCCGGGTCTGGCGGATGACCTCGACCGATTGCTGGGTCTCCAGCTCGCCGGTATGATGAACATGGCGCGCAAGGCGGCACAGTTCGTGACCGGTGCGACGAAGGTGGATCAGGCGGTGCGCAGCGGCGCCGCGCTTGCCGTCTTCCATGCGGCAGACGCCGCGGCGGACGGCGTGCGCAAGATCGACCAGGCCCGCCGGGCCTGGAAGTTCTCCTCCGGGGAGGAAAATGAAATACCCGCCTTCCGCTTCTTCACCGAAGCGGAATTGGCCGGGCTTTTGGGGCAGAATGCTTTTATCCATGCCGTGGCGCTTGCAGGGCAGGCGGGTGAAGGTGTAGTGAAGCGCGCAATCATGCTCGACAAGTACCGTGGCCCAGCCCCGGTGCGGGCGCAGGGCGGCGCAGGCCAGCCAGGACAATGAAGCGGATGACCGGCCGAAACCGGTGCCGCCTGCATTGCCGCACAGGAATCGAACGACGGGGTCTGGTGATGCGCATCCGGCCCTGATCTCTAGGAACGGAAACGGAATGACCGACAACAAAGACGACAAGACGATCGGTGTGGCGGGCAAGAAGACGCTCTCCCTGAAACCCTCCGGGGTTCAGCAGGGGACGGTGCGTCAGGATATGGGCCGTGGCCGCACGAAGGCTGTCGTGGTCGAAACACGCAAGCGGCGCATCAATCGTCCCGAAGACGAGCGCGCGCCGATCCAGCCCATCACGCCGGTCAACCGGAATCCCGAACCGGCCCCCGCTCCGCGCCAGCCTTCCCCGCCGCCGCGCCAGGAACCGGTGCGCCCGCGCGTCGGCGTCGTGCTGAACCAGCTTTCGGCCGGCGAGGTCGAGGCACGCCGCCGCGCGCTCGCCGAAGCGCAGGTTCGCGAAGCCGAGGAAGCGCGCGTTCGCGCCGCGGACGAGGCCCGCCGCAAGGTGGAAGAGGAAGCCCGCCGCAAGGCCGACGAAGAAGCCCGCGTCGCGCGCGAGAAGGAAGAAGCCGAGCGCCGCGCGGCGGCCGAGGCGCGTGGCGAACCCGAGCCCGTCGCAGCAGAGGCCGTTGTCGCGCGTGCAGAGGTGGCTCGTCCGCAGCCGGCGGCCCGTCCGGCGCCTGCTGCGGCGCCCGCGCCGGCTTCCGCCGTCGCGCCTGCCGGCCGTGGCCGCAAGGCGGAAGCCGAGGAAGACGAAGCGCGGGGTCCGCGTGGTGCCGGGCCCGTGCGCGGCAAGCCGACCCGTCCGGAACCGGCAAAGGCTCCGGCCCGTCCGAAGGGCGACGAGGGCCGCCGCCAGGGCAAGCTGACGCTGACGACCGCAGGCACAGACGAGGACGGCGCGCAGCGCGGTCGTTCGCTCTCCGCGATGCGTCGCCGCCAGGAGAAATTCAAGCGCTCCATGATGCAGGAGACCCGTGAAAAGGTCATGCGCGAAGTCATCCTGCCGGAGACCATCACGATCCAGGAACTGTCGCAGCGCATGTCCGAACGCGCGGTGGACGTCATCAAGTACCTTATGAAAGAGGGCCAGATGATGAAGCCGGGCGACCTGATCGACGCCGACCTCGCCGAACTCATTGCCGGTGAATTCGGCCATACGGTCAAGCGCGTTTCGGAATCCGATGTCGAGGAAGGCATCTTCAACGTGTCCGACGAGGATGGCGATCTTCAGTCCCGTCCGCCGATCGTCACCATCATGGGCCACGTCGACCACGGCAAGACCTCGCTGCTCGACGCGATCCGCCATGCAAACGTGGTCGCCGGCGAAGCCGGTGGCATCACCCAGCATATCGGCGCCTATCAGGTGGAGCAGAACGGCCAGAAGATCACCTTCATCGATACGCCCGGCCACGCCGCCTTCACGGCCATGCGCGCCCGCGGCGCGCAGGCGACCGACATCGCCATCCTCGTGGTCGCGGCCGACGACAGCGTGATGCCGCAGACGATCGAATCGATCAACCACGCCAAGGCAGCCGGCGTGCCGATCATCGTCGCGATCAACAAGGTCGACAAGCCGTCCGCCGATCCGCAGAAGGTGCGCACGCAGCTCCTCCAGCACGAAGTGTTCGTCGAATCCATGGGCGGCGAAGTGCTCGACGTCGAGGTGTCGGCGAAGAACGGCACCAATCTCGACAAGCTGCTCGAGGCCATCCTGCTGCAGGCGGAAATCCTCGACCTCAAGGCCAATCCGAACCGGACGGCCGAAGGCGTGGTTGTCGAAGCCGAACTCGATCGCGGCCGCGGCGCCGTTGCGACGGTCCTCGTCCAGAAGGGCACGCTGACCCCCGGCCAGATCATCGTCGCCGGCGACCAGTGGGGCCGCGTTCGCGCGCTCGTCAACGACAAGGGCGAACACGTCAAGGAAGCCGGCCCCTCCATGCCGGTCGAGGTTCTCGGTCTTTCGGGTACGCCGGCTGCCGGCGACCGGTTCGCTGCGGTCGAAAACGAGAGCCGCGCCCGTGAGATCTCCGAATACCGCCAGCGTCTTGCCCGCGAGAAGGCCGTTGCCCGCCAGTCGGGCTCGCGCGGCTCGCTCGAGCAGATGATGAGCCAGCTCCAGACCTCCGGCGTCAAGGAGTTTCCGCTGGTCATCAAGGGAGACGTGCAGGGTTCGATCGAAGCGATCGCCGGCGCCCTCGAAAAACTCGGCACCGACGAGGTCCGCGCCCGCATCGTGCATTCGGGCGCCGGCGGGATCACCGAGTCCGACATTTCGCTCGCCGAGGCCTCGAACGCCGCCATCATCGGTTTCAACGTCCGTGCGAACGCGCAGGCCCGCAGCCTGGCGGAACGTCAGGGCATCGAAATCCGCTACTACAACATCATCTACGATCTGGTGGATGACGTGAAGGCGGCGATGTCGGGCCTGCTCTCGCCGGAACGCCGCGAGACCTTCCTCGGCAATGCCGAGATCCTGGAGGTGTTCAACATCACCAAGGTCGGCAAGGTCGCGGGTTGCCGCGTCACCGAAGGCAAGGTGGAGCGCGGGGTGGGCGTCCGCCTCGTGCGCGACAACGTCGTCATCCACGAAGGCAAGCTCAAGACGCTCAAGCGCTTCAAGGACGAGGTCTCCGAAGTCAATGCCGGCCAGGAATGCGGCATGGCCTTCGAGAACTACGAAGACATCCGCGCCGGCGACACGATCGAGTGCTTCCGCGTGGAGCATGTCACCCGCACGCTGTAATCAAGCGGTGCCACGACAGTTCATGCGAGCGCCGGATCATTTCGGCGCTCGCATTTTTTAAAGGGTTACCATCATGACCAGAGCCACCTCATCCGCCCCTTCCCAGCGCATGCTTCGGGTCGGCGAGCAGGTGCGAGCTGCCATCACCCAGGTCCTGCAGCGCGGCGAGGTGCGCGATCCGCTGCTCGAGCAGACCGTAATTTCGATCTCCGAGGTGCGTATGTCGCCGGACCTGAAACACGCGACCGCCTATGTGACGCCCCTCGGCGTTTCCGACCACGACACGGTCATCGAGGCGCTGAACCGCAACGCAAAATTCATCCGCGGCCGGCTCGGGCCGCAGTTGCGCCAGATGAAGTACATGCCGGACGTGCGCTTCCGCGACGACACGAGCTTCGACAATTACAAGAAGATCGACGAACTGCTGCGTTCTCCCGAGGTCTCGCGCGACCTCGGCGACAGCGGCGACGGCGACGAATAACGAAACGACAATGTCCAAACCACGCAAACCCAAGGGTCGCCCGGTATCGGGCTGGCTGATCCTCGACAAGCCGTTCGATTTCGGCTCCACCGAGGCTGTCTCGAAGATCAAATGGCTCTTCAAGGCGCAGAAGGCCGGCCATGCCGGCACGCTCGATCCGCTCGCCTCCGGCATGCTGCCGATCGCGCTCGGCGATGCCACCAAGACGGTCCCCTACGTCATGGATGGGCGCAAGATCTACGAATTCACCGTGACCTGGGGCGAGGAGCGGGCGACGGACGATCTGGAGGGAGACGTCACCCGCAGCGCGGAACTACGTCCGGACGAACAGGCGATCCGCAACCTGCTTCCGCGCTACACCGGGACGATCCAGCAGATTCCGCCGCAATTCTCGGCGATCAAGATCGACGGCGAACGGGCCTACGACCTGGCGCGCGACGGAGAGACCGTGGAGATTCCCTCCCGCGAGGTCGAGATCCATCGGCTGACCCTGCTCGGCTGCGCCGACCAGGCTACGGCCCGCTTCGAGGTCGAGTGCGGCAAGGGCACCTATGTGCGGGCGCTTGCCCGCGATCTCGGCCGAGACCTCGGCTGCTTCGGCCATATTTCCAGCCTGCGGCGCACCTTCGTCGCGCCCTTCGCCGAAGAGGACATGGTGCCGCTCGACGAACTGACGGCGCTCGAGGCGATCGAGGACGAGGCCGAGCGGCTCGCCGCCCTCGACGCATTCCTGATCGATACGGGCGAAGCGCTCTCAGACCTGCCGCAGATCGTCATCAACGACGATCAGGCGCACCGGCTTCGCATGGGCAATCCGATCCTGCTGCGCGGCCGCGACGCGCCGGTTTCGGCGGACGAGGCCTACGCAACGGCGCGCGGGCGGCTTGTGGCGATTGGCGAGGTCGCCGGCGGCGAATTCCGGCCGAAGCGCGTCTTCGCGGGCTGAGACCGGTCCGCCGGCGTTTGCGGAGGCGGTCTTTCGCACTGTCGTGCAGGTTCCTGCGTGCCGGCGGCGCGGCCGCTGGCGGCCGGGTGAGCGCCTCGCCCCGCTTTAGAGACTTATCGCGACTTGATTTCGCCGGATGTGCACGGCTTTATGGGGCCGCCTGTTCCGCAACGCTCCGATTGTCCTCAGGGAACAACCGGCATCGCAGGGTCTTGTGAGGACTGGTTCATCGCGCTTCGCGTGCCAGCGGGAGGACATGCCGGTTGACAAGCATGACGACGGATGCGGATGGATCGACAAAGCCCGCCGGCGGTGCTGACTGGCACAGCCGCATGCGCCATCCGGTCGCGTTCTATCTTGTCTGCCTCATTCTGGTCGCCGTCATCCCGGCCTTCATCTTCGCGACGATCGTGCTCAAGCGGACGAACGAGGCACAGGAGCGGATATTCGAGTCGCTGCTGCGCACCTCGACCGGCGCTGTGAACCGGGTCGTCGAGCGCGAAGTGACGGGCATGTACGCCACGCTCAACTTCCTCTCGACGTCGGAATACCTGCAGACCGGCGACTATGCCGCCTTGCACGCGCAGGCGGCGAAGGCGCTGGAAGGCACCGACACGCATTTCATCCTCATCGACGCGGACATGCAGCAGCGCCTCAACACCCGCGTGCCCTATGGCATGACGCTGGGGCCGACCTCCGATGCAACCTCCGCCCGCCAGGCGCTGGCGCGCGACGAACGCCTGGTCTCCAATCTCTTTTTTGGCCGTACGGCGCAGCGATGGGTCTTCAACGTTCATCTTCCGGTCCGTCTTGCCTCCGGCGAAAGGATGCTGCTGACGCTGACCCGCAATGCGGAGAGTCTTGCCAACGCCGTCAACCGGGACATCCTCTCTCCCGGCTGGAGCGCCGCTGTGCTCGATGAGGCCGGCCACGTCATCGTGTCCACCGACATGACGGAGGCAACGGGCAAGCCGTTCTTCCTGCAGATCGTGCCGGCCCTGCGCATCGGCGTCGGTCAGGCGAGCCAGGGGGGCGTGACCTACCAGGTGGTGACGGAGTTCTCATCCCTGACGGGCTGGAAGATGATCGCCTGGGCCAAGACATCCGACGTCAAGGCGCCGGCGGTCTCGTCGCTGCTCTGGCTGACGATCGGCGGCGCGGTCTTCGCCGGGCTTGCCGCGGCCGGAGCCTTTGTGATTGCCCGTGTCCTCTCGCGCGATGTTCGCAACCTTGCCGACGACGCACGGCGGCTCGGGCAGGGAGAACGCATTCCGTCGCGCCTGCATATCATCGCCGAGCTCGAAACCGTGTCGCGTGCGCTGTCTGAGGCCGCCGATGCCCGCGTCAAGTCGGAAAACGAGATCCGCTTCCTGATGCGCGAGGTCGCCCACCGTTCGAAGAACCAGCTGACCGTCATTCAGGCGATGTTGAACCAGTCCGCCAACAACGCGGAAAACGCGACCGATTTCGCGGATACCTTCCGCAAGCGGGTGGCGGGCCTCGCGCGCTCGACGGACCTGATGATCGCGAACGCGGCGCAGGGCGTCGATCTTGCCGAACTCGCCCGCAACCAGCTGAGGCCTTTCACGCCGGAGGACGAGTCGCGCCTGACGATCCGCGGGCCGGCGCTGCGCATCGATACGCAGGCCTCCCAGACCCTCGGCATGGCGCTGCACGAACTCTCGACCAATGCGACGAAATATGGCGCGCTTGCGAACGACCGGGGCATCGTGCGGCTGACCTGGCAGGTCGTGGGCGATCGTCTCGTCCTGACGTGGCGGGAAAGCGGCGCGGATATCGACAAGGAAAAGATCGCCGCGGAGCGCAAGGGTTTCGGATCCGTCGTGCTCGAACGCATGCTCAAGATGGCGCTTGACGCGGATCTGGAGCGGGTCGTCCATGACGACGGAATCGAGTGGCTCATCGAGCTTCCGCTGGAGAGACTGAACAACAGCGCGACCGGACCGGAGGAAAAGAATGAAACGTGAGGGCATGGTCCGCCGCGCCGCGCTGGCGGCAGTCGTCCTTTGCGCCGAGGCCGGGACTGCGTTGGCAGCCGCGTGCCTCGTCAACGATCCGACCGGCACGCCCCTCAATGTCCGCGCCGCGCCGAACGGGAGGATCCTCTTGACGCTCGGCAACGGCGAGAAGGTCGAGCCGGTAGGGGAAAGGACCCACGAGGGCAAACCCTGGCTGCTGGTGGCCCGAGGTGGCCAAGAGCTTGGCTGGGTCTTCGCACGCTACATCCTCTGCCCGGAAAGGGGCGATCCCGTCGAAGCCGCGCCCATCCCGCCGGCCGAGCAGCGTTAGGCGCGTTCCACGCCCGGTTTGCGGCCTCTTCCCTTTCCCCCATGAATGGTTTATAGGCAGCGCCAGCATCGGGATAGCATCCCGTTTGCCTCGCGGCCGTTGCTGGACGACATCCCGGCATCTGGCGACCAAGTCCTCAAATTTCAGAAAGGATCACACGATGTCGATTACCGCTGAGCGCAAGACTGCGCTGATCAAGGAATATGCCACGAAGGAAGGCGACACCGGTTCTCCGGAAGTTCAGGTCGCAATCCTGACGGAGCGGATCAACAACCTCACGGAACACTTCAAGGGTCACAAGAAGGACAACCACTCCCGTCGTGGCCTTCTGACGCTGGTGTCGAGCCGCCGTTCGCTTCTTGACTATCTCAAGAAGAAGGACGAGGGCCGCTACGCCAAGCTGATCTCTGCCCTGGGTATCCGTCGCTGACATTTTCGGCGGGCGTTCCGATCGGAACGCCCGCCGTTTTCATGGCGGATCTCCCGCCGCGCTCGGTCGCCGCATTGCGGAGCCGGGGACTGTCCAGCAGGCCGGATGGGCCGGACCTGCGGCACAACCGATGACCTGTCATGGGGCAGGATTGCAGGATGCTTCAGGCGAAGGCCTGATCCGGCGCCACGCCGACCGGGAACGCCGGATGGCGATCTCGACGCGCCGGAAGAACGAAGCCTCCCGTTGTCTTGCCCATGATGTGTCATGACATGCGTTTCAGCCGGACCCGCGCCCTTCGGCGGCGGGCCGGACCGCGCATATGAGGACAAGATATGTTCAACACCCATACCGTTGAAATCGAATGGGCAGGCCGCCCGCTGAAGCTCGAAACCGGCAAGATCGCCCGCCAGGCCGACGGCGCCGTTCTTGCGACCTACGGCGAGACGGTCGTGCTTGCGACCGTCGTTTCGGCGAAGGCGCCGAAGCCCGGCCAGGATTTCTTCCCGCTCACCGTCAACTACCAGGAAAAGACCTATGCCGCCGGCAAGATTCCGGGCGGCTACTTCAAGCGCGAAGGCCGTCCGTCGGAAAAGGAGACGCTGGTTTCCCGCCTGATCGACCGTCCGATCCGCCCGCTCTTCCCGGAAGGCTACAAGAACGACACCCAGGTCGTCGTCACCGTCGTCCAGCACGACCTTGAAAACGATCCGGACGTATTGTCGATGGTTGCGGCCTCCGCTGCCCTGACGCTTTCCGGCGTTCCCTTCATGGGCCCGGTCGGCGGCGCGCGTGTCGGCTATATCAACGGCGAGTACGTCCTGAACCCGCATCTCGACGAAATGGACGAGTCTGTTCTCGATCTCGTTGTCGCCGGCACCCAGGACGCCGTCCTGATGGTTGAATCGGAAGCCAAGGAACTGAACGAGGACGTCATGCTTGGCGCCGTCATGTTTGGCCACAAGGGCTTCCAGCCGGTCATCGACGCGATCATCAAGCTTGCCGAAGTGGCCGCCAAGGAACCGCGCGACTTTGCCCCGGAAGACCATTCCGAACTCGAAGCCGAAATGCTTTCGATCGCCGAAACGGAGCTGCGCGCCGCCTACAAGATCACCCAGAAGGCCGATCGTTACGCGGCCGTCGACGCCGTCAAGGCGAAAGTCAAGGCACATTTCCTGCCGGAAGGCGTCGAGCCGAAATACAGCGCCGAAGTGATCGGTGCCGTCTTCAAGCATCTGCAGGCAAAGATCGTCCGGTGGAACATCCTTGACACCAAGAGCCGCATCGACGGCCGCGACCTCGAGACCGTTCGTGCCATCGTGTCGGAAGTCGGTATCCTGCCGCGTACCCACGGCTCGGCGCTGTTCACCCGCGGCGAGACCCAGGCGATTGTCGTCGCGACACTCGGCACCGGCGAAGACGAGCAGTATGTCGACAGCCTCACCGGCATGTACAAGGAACGCTTCCTGCTTCACTACAACTTCCCGCCCTACTCGGTCGGCGAGACGGGTCGCATGGGCTCCCCGGGCCGCCGCGAAATCGGCCATGGCAAGCTCGCATGGCGCGCCATCCGTCCGATGCTGCCTTCGGCGGAACAGTTCCCCTACACGCTGCGTGTCGTCTCCGAGATCACCGAGTCGAACGGTTCGTCCTCGATGGCGACCGTTTGCGGCACCTCCCTCGCGCTGATGGACGCGGGCGTTCCGCTGGCAAAGCCGGTTGCCGGCATTGCCATGGGCCTGATCCTCGAAGGTGACCGCTACGCGGTTCTTTCGGACATTCTGGGTGACGAAGACCACCTCGGCGACATGGACTTCAAGGTTGCCGGCACCGCTGACGGCATCACCTCGCTGCAGATGGACATCAAGATCGCCGGCATCACCGAAGAGATCATGAAGGTCGCTCTCGGCCAGGCACAGAGCGGCCGCAAGCACATTCTCAGCGAGATGGCCAACGCCATCACCGAAGGCCGTTCGGAACTCGGTGAATTCGCGCCGCGCATCGAGGTCATGAACATTCCGGTCGACAAGATCCGCGAAGTCATCGGCTCCGGCGGCAAGGTCATCCGCGAAATCGTCGAAAAGACCGGTGCCAAGGTCAACATCGAGGACGATGGCACGATCAAGATCGCGTCCTCCTCGGCCAAGGAGATCGAAGCGGCCCGCAAGTGGATCCACTCGATCGTCGCCGAGCCGGAAGTCGGCCAGATCTACGAGGGCACGGTGGTCAAGACCGCCGACTTCGGCGCCTTCGTCAACTTCTTCGGCCCGCGCGACGGTCTCGTGCACATCTCGCAGCTCGCCTCCGAACGCGTTGCCAAGACCTCGGACGTCGTCAAGGAAGGCGACAAGGTCTGGGTCAAGCTGATGGGCTTCGACGAGCGCGGCAAGGTTCGTCTTTCCATGAAGGTCGTCGACCAGGCGACCGGCAAGGAACTCGCGCACGAGAAGAAGAGCGAAGGCGGCGAAGCCGCCGAGTAATCCGCTCACATCGATTGCGGGGGGCGCGGAGCGGCATGTTCCGCGCCCCTTTTTATTGAAGACACGGGAAACACCGTGCAGCGACAGAGAACGATCATGAGCCGTGACGCACTGAAGACCCTCTTTCATCCGTTTGCCATCGGGCTCGTGCCGATGCCGGCGCAGGGCCAGCGGTATCTCTTCCTCGGCGCCGAGGCGGGCCAGCGCCCGCCTGAGGGTTTTGCCGCGTCGATCGACGCGGTGCAGCCACTTCGCGGCCACTATCGCGCCCTGGAGGCCCAGAGGCTTGCCGTGACGCCCTCCGTCGAGGGTGACGGCTATGACGGGGCGCTGGTGCTC
>NZ_JAKGBU010000006.1:52344-65507 GCF_021555155.1 Rhizobium alarense | reverse complement strand
ATCGCGCCCTGGAGGCCCAGAGGCTTGCCGTGACGCCCTCCGTCGAGGGTGACGGCTATGACGGGGCGCTGGTGCTCTGCACCAAACATCGTGGCGAGAACGAGGACCGTATCGCCGAAGCGCTGCGGCGGGTGAAGGACGGCGGCCTCGTGGTCGTCGCCGGCGGCAAGGAGGACGGCATCCAGTCGCTGCGCAAACGCATCGACCAGTTCGGCTTCGGCGGCGATTACGCGCCGAAATACCATGGCGTTGCCTTCTGGTTCACGCGTCCGGCCGATATTGCCGAGGCCGCACGGATGCTTTCCGCCGCGCCGGTGCGGGTCGAAGGCCGGTTCACTGCGGCACCCGGCATGTTTTCGCACGATCGGATCGACGAGGGGTCGGAACTGCTGGCAAGCCGCATTCCTGCGGATTTCCGCGGCCACGCCGCCGATTTCGGCGCCGGTTGGGGGTACCTCGCGGTCATGGTCGCCGAGCGTGCGGCGGGCCTGAAGGGGATCGATCTCTTCGAGGCCGACCACAGGGCTCTTGAGGCCGCGAGGGAAAATCTCGCGGAAAACTGCCCGAACGTTCCGGCGCGCTTCTACTGGAACGACCTGACGAGCGAAGAGCCGCGGGACCACTACGACCTGATCGTGATGAACCCGCCCTTCCATGAGAGCCATGCCGCCGACCACGGCCTCGGTGCCGCGATGATCCGCATGGCGGCGAAATCGCTCAAGATCGGCGGCCGCCTGATGCTCGTCGCCAATCGCGGCCTGCCCTACGAGCCGGTGCTCAAGGAAGCCTTCAAGGACAGCGGCGAAACCTGCCGCAATGCCCGCTTCAAGGTGCTGTGGGGCCGGCGTTAGGCCGCTTCGATTTCCTTGCGGGCGCAACTCGCGAGAAAGGCGGAGCGTGTCAATCCGCGCTGCTTTGCAACGGTATCGATCGCGTCCAGCATGCCTTTGTCGAAGGTCACGTTGGCGCGCACCGTATGGGTCGAATCGGCGATAAATGGCACACGGATGAGGAAGGCGCCAAGCGCCAGTTCTCGCCTGACATCCTCGCGTGAGAGAATTTGCTCATGGCTCGACGGCACCGGCAGTGCGCTGTCCTCGGCCCACAGCCTCAGCGCCTCGATGGCGTTTCCGGTCAGATCCTGCTCTTCGTCGGACGCAGAAAAGACCGACGGCATATCGGGAAAGCTGACCCCGTAGGCGCTGTCGCCGTCCTTGTGCACCAGAGCAAAATAGTAGTTCATCCGTGTCACCTCAGATCCACCCGGCTTGTCGTGCAATCGCAAGCGCAGTTCCCGTCGGCAGGTCCTTCTTGGGATGCGGAACAATTATGGTTTGCGATCCCTTGCGCATCTTGTGATGTGAGCCTCTCACCGACAGGACCGTGAAGCCTTCGCGCTTCAGCCTCGCAATGATCCTGTGGCTGTTGCGCTCCACTGCCAAGCAGCATTCCATCTGTGCCGGATATAGTGGAACGATCACCACACGACAACGGCCTGTGCGTATTATAATACGCACAGGCCGCATTCAGGTCAAACCGGCTCTCGGCTTTACTCCGCATCCGCCCTGCGAAGCGAGTCCAGCACCGGCATCGAAGTGATGTTGTAGCCGGAGTCTACATAGTGGATTTCGCCGGTCACGCCACTCGCCATGTCGGAGAGCAGGTAGAGCGCCGAGTTGCCAACGTCCTCGATGGTGACGGTGCGGCGCAGCGGCGAGTGTTTCTGCTGCCAGGAGAGCATGGCACGCGCGTCGGAGATGCCGGCGCCGGCCAGCGTGCGGATCGGGCCCGCCGAAATCGCGTTGACGCGGATGCCGCGCGGGCCGTAGTCGCCGGCGAGGTAGCGCACGGACGCCTCGAGCGCCGCCTTGGCCACGCCCATGACGTTGTAGTTCGGCATGATGCGCATCGAACCGCCGTAGGTCAGCGTCAGCATGGCGCCGCCGTCGGTCATCAGGTCGGCCGCCCGCTTGGCGATCTCCGTGAAGGAGAAGCAGGAAATGACCATCGTGCGGGTGAAATTGTCGCGCGACGTGTCGGCATAAAGGCCCTTCAGCTCGTTCTTGTCGGAAAAGCCGATGGCATGCACGACAAAATCGAGCTTGCCCCACTTCTCCCGGATGGCGTCGATCGTCGCGTCTACCGAAGCGACGTCCTCAACGTCGCAGGGAATGACGAAGTCGGAGCCGAGTTCGGCGGCAAGCGGCTTCACGCGTTTTCCCAGCGCTTCGCCCTGGTAGGTGAAGGCGAGCTCGGCGCCTGCGGCCGCAAGCTTCTGGGCGATGCCCCAGGCGATGGAGTGGTTGTTCGCGACCCCCATGACGAGGCCGCGCTTGCCGTTCATGATCCCCGTCATTCTGGTCATCCGTTGTAGCGCTGGAAGACCAGCGTGGCGTTTGTGCCGCCGAAACCGAAGGAGTTGGAAAGCACCGTGTCGATCCTGGCATTGTCGATGCGCTTGCGCACGATCGGCACGCCCTCGAATTCCGGGTCGAGCTCGGTAACATGGGCGCTTTCGCCGATGAAGCCGGCCTGCATCATCAGGAGGCCATAGATCGATTCCTGCACGCCGGCAGCGCCAAGCGAATGGCCGGTCAGCGACTTGGTCGACTGGATGTGCGGGATCTTGTCGCCGAACACTTCACGGATCGCGCCGATTTCCTTGGAATCGCCGACGGGAGTCGACGTGCCGTGCGTGTTGATGTAGTCGACCTCGCCCTTCACGGTGGCAAGTGCCTGCCGCATGCAGCGCACCGCGCCTTCGCCGGAGGGGGCCACCATGTCGTAGCCGTCCGAGGTTGCGCCGTAGCCGACGATTTCGGCATAGATCTTCGCGCCGCGCGCCTTGGCGCGCTCCATCTCTTCCAGCACCAGCACGCCGGCGCCGCCGGCGATCACGAACCCGTCGCGGCTGACGTCATAGGCGCGCGAAGCCGACGCGGGCGTGTCGTTGTACTTGGACGACATGGCGCCCATCGCGTCGAAGAGGTTCGACATGGTCCAGTCGAGATCCTCGTGGCCGCCGGCGAACATCACGTCCTGCTTGCCCCACTGGATCATCTCGGCGGCGTTGCCGATGCAGTGCGCCGATGTCGAGCAGGCCGACGAGATCGAATAGTTGACGCCGTGGATCTTGAACCAGGTGGCAAGCGTGGCGGAAGCGGTCGAGGACATCGCCTTCGGAACGGCGAAGGGGCCGATGCGCTTCGGCGAGTTGTTCTTGAGCGTGATCTCGGCCGCCTCGATCAGCGTGCGGGTCGACGGGCCGCCCGAGCCCATGATGATGCCGGTACGCGCGTTGCCGCCGATGTCGGACTCATCGAGACCGGAGTCGGCGATGGCCTGTTTCATTGCCACATGGTTCCACGTGCCGCCCTGCGACAGGAAGCGTGCGGCGCGCCTGTCGACAAGATCGGTCGTGTCGATCTTGGGAGCGCCCCAGACCTGGCACTTGAAGCCATGGTCGGCAAAATCCTGCGAGAAGCTGATACCGGACTTCGCATCCCGCAGCGACGCGGTGACTTCATCCGCATTGTTTCCAATCGAGGAGACGATCCCCAGACCCGTGACAACAACCCGTCTCATTCCTTTGACCTTTTCTATTCCGTCGCTGTGTGGAAGGCAGTGTCGCGCCGCCGTTCAGGCTGCCTTGTCCTTCGACAGGCCGACGCGCAGGTCGCTTGCCTGGTAGATGACCTCGCCGTCGGCCTTGAGCCAGCCGTCGGCCGTGCCGAGGACCAGCCGGCCGCGCATGACGCGCTTGAAATCGATGCCGTATTCGAGAAGCTTCGTCGTCGGACGAACCATGCCCTTGAACTTCACCTCGCCGGTGGAGAGCGCCATGCCGCGGCCCGGTTCACCGAGCCAGCCGAGGAAGAAACCGGTCAGCTGCCACATGCCGTCGAGGCCGAGGCAGCCCGGCATGATCGGATTGCCCTGGAAGTGGCAGGGGAAATACCAGTCGTCGGGGCGTACGTCGTATTCGGCACGAATGTATCCCTTGTCGAAGAGACCACCCGTCTCGGAAATGTCGGTAATGCGGTGAACCATCAGCATCGGAGGAAGGGGAAGCTGCGCGTTGCCCGGTCCAAACAGCCCGCCACGCCCGCAGGTCAGGATTTCCTCGTAGTTGAAGCTCGATTGCCGTGTGGTCATTAGGTGTGTCTTCCCCCGGTCCCTTGAATATCGTTTTAAAGAGTTAGGATAGCCTCGGTCCGAATTGAAGCATCAGCATGACGTTTGTCATCGCCGCGTTCTGCTCCGGGTGTGACGGCGCCTCCATTTCGCGAGTCCGAATACATGATGACCGCCGCGACAGCCAGCCCAAAGTGAATGCAAGGGCTCAAACACCCCGGTTTTCCGCCGTCCGGCGGCACCGGGCGCGCCGCAAGCCTATTGAACAGTCCCGTTCCAAAAGTTATATCGAATGCTCAAGATTGTTCTTGCGCGACCGTTGCAGTGGAATAGAGGGTCATGACGCATACGCATGATATGCCCATAGACGAGCGCCTGCGTCATTTCGGCCTTCGGCCGACGCGGCAGCGCATGGCGCTTGCGGATCTGATGTTCGCCAAGGGAGACCGCCACCTGACCGTTGAGGAGTTGCACGAGGAAGCCGTCGCCGCCGGCGTGCCCGTCTCGCTCGCCACCGTCTACAATACCTTGCACCAGTTCACCGAGGCGGGCCTCATCCGCGTGCTCGCCGTCGAAAGCTCGAAGACCTATTTCGATACCAACGTCTCGGACCATCACCACTTCTTCGTCGAAGGGGAGAACCGGGTTCTCGATATCCCGGTGAGCAACATCGCGATCGGCAACCTGCCCGAGCCGCCTGAAGGCATGGAAATCGCCCATGTCGACGTCATCGTCCGTTTGCGCCCCCGCAGGGATCGCTAGGCATTTTCCTCTATATCACGTCATCAGGATGCCGGCCCGGCCGGGGCTTGTAGACCGGAATGCACCAGCCGAAGCGCAAAGCGCCGCCGCGGATGAGGAAGGCGGTCAGCGCACCGGCGATCGACGCCGCGGCAAGCGGCGCGCCGGCCAGCGAGATCGCCACGAAGGCCGCCGCGCCGGCTGCTGCCGCGGTCACGTAAATTTCCGGACGCAGCAGGACGGATGGCTCGCCGGCGAGAAGGTCGCGCAGGATGCCGCCGAAGCTCGCCGTCAGCACGCCGGTGATGATCGCCACTTCGGGTGATCCGGTCGCTGCCAGGCCCTTGGCCGCCCCCATGGCGCTGTAGGCCGACATGCCGATTGCGTCGAGCCAGAGCAGCAACCGGTAGCGCGATTCGACGAAGTGGGCGGTGAAATAGACGACCAGCGCGGCGGCAACGCAGACATTCACATAGTTGGGGTTGAGCGCCCAGAAGACAGGCGTGGCGCCCAGGATGACGTCGCGGAACGTGCCGCCGCCGATGCCGGTGACGCAGGCGAGGAACAGGAAGCCGACGATGTCGAGTTGCTTTCGCGAGGCGGAAAGCGCGCCCGTTGCGGCGAAAACCGCGACGCCTGCATAATCCAAGAGTTCCAGTATCGACACGTCCCGTTCCCTTCCGTCGCCGCGTCCGCCATGCGCCAAGCTTCGCGTCAGGATCGCGGCTTAGGGTCCTCCGCCGACAGGGGGCGGTTCGTCCGACGACGGGCCTCTGCCATATTGACGGAAACATCGCGCTTGGAAAGGTGGATCGATGAGGGTCTTCACGAAGTGCCTGCTGGGCATGCTCCTGGTTGCCGTTCCCGGCGAGCGGGCCTCGGCGCAGAACATCATCACCGACGCCGTGGCACAGGAGAAGCGGGCCGTCGCCGCCCAGTGCAAGACGGCGGAATTCGGCGAGGACTTCGCCCGCGACATCGACTTCAACAATGACGGGTTGCCGGACGTCGTCACCAATCTGGGCGCCGTGCGATGCGACGGCAAGGACGGAGGGTTGTGCGGCAATGTCGGCTGCCCGTACAACTTCTACATCCAGGTCGCCGAGGGTGGCTATTTCTTCGCCGCCAATGCCGATCTCTACGGCTATGAGCTGCAGAAGCGCTACGGCAACATGGTGCTGGCGCTGAAGGCGAACGCCGCCTCCTGCGGGCGCGACGACGAGAGCTATTGCACCATCACCATTCGCGTGCGCGGCGCGACCTTCGAGACGATCTCGAAGAAGTAGCGCGGCGGAACGGCAGCGTCTGCGCGAAGCGCGTTCGAGCCCTTGTTCAGGTTACGCGGGAAACGGCGCGTGCGTCCGGCCGGCAAGGTAGTAGGCGAGGAGGCCGAGCCACTCGCGCAACGCCGTGGTCATGAGCTGCGCATTGGTGGACGGTTGCGTGAAGTCGAGCGCGAATCCGACATCGCCGCTCGTCCGGTAGTCGGCCGGCCAGGGCAGCACATCGATCCCGGCCTTGCGGAAGAGCCCGATGGCCCGGGGCATGTGGAAGGCGGAGGTGAGAAGCAGGCAATTCGTCAGGTTCTGCTCGGTCAGCAAGCCCTTCGTCCTTTCGACATTCTCAAAGGTCGTGCGCGATTCGGCTTCCTCGATCACCCGGCTTCGCGGCACGCCGAAGTCTTCGAGAAAGCCCGCGACGACCTCCGCATCCCCCGGATAGTTGCCGCTGAGGGATCCGTCTCCGCCGGAGATGAGGATGCGCGCGGCGGGATGCTGGCGCGCCAGGCGCAGCGTTTCGACGAAGCGGTCCCCGGCCTGGTTTATTTCGAAGCCGCCCCTCCCGGCAATGACGGCGGCTTCGATGCCGCCACCGAGCAGGATGATGCAACCGGGGCCGCCCACCGGCAGTGCCGCACGCTCAAAGCGGTTTTCCAGAGGTTGCAGCAGCACGGTTCCCATCGTCGTGTAGAGCGTCAGGAACAGGAGTGCGACGGATACCAGCGCGAAAAAGGCGCGGAGACGGCGGGCACCTGCCCAGCCGAACACGAGCGCCAGGATCCCGCTGACGAACACGACGGAAAGCGGTTGCCCGACGAGCCAGACGATTTTCGATGCGATGTAGTTCACGGCGACTCCGGCAGTGAGTGGCTGAAAGGGGCGTGCCGCCGCGTGCAATGCGTGGCAGCCGTTGGGCGCGCGGTGCAGGAGGCCCCGCGTCAGGCGCGGCCGAGGGCGGCCGGTGCCGTCTTGGCGCGACGCCGCGTCAGCACGAAACCCGCAAGCAGGATGCCGACCGCCAGGATCGAAATGGCGAGGACCGGGCGATAGGCAATCCAGGCGATCGCGATGACCAGCGGGCCGATCAGGAGGGTCAGAACGAGGGCGATGGCAGACGTCCCAAAGCGCACGATGGAGCCGAGGAACGGAATGACGTCGGCAATGACGCCCAGGATGGAGAGCATGGCTGCAAAGCCGACGAAGATGCCGATCAGCCCTCCGACCCGCAACAGCCACGTGATGATCGTGTTCTCGCTCTGGGCAGCGTCGAACATGTCGGCGGCCGAGGCGAGCCCCGCGTCGCTCAGGAACAGTGTCCGTCCGTTGCTTGTCCTGTAGTCCGCCAGCGTGTCGCCGCGCTGGGCCGCCACGAAGCTCGCCTCCTGAAGGTCCGATCGCTCGAAACGCACCCGGATGTCACCGACCGCCGGGTTGTTGGGATCGGCGGAATAGACCGCGGCTCCGCTCACGAGCGTCATCGGCTTGCCAAGCGACAGCGCGGAACGCAGGCGGGCTGCCCCGGCATCGGTCAGCTGGACCGGTGTATCGCGGCCGAGCGCGGCCGCGCGCTCTCCGGCGACGGAAAACGCTCCGATCTTCGCCGTCGGGACCGCGAAATCGGCGTCGTCCACCGGCTTTTTCGGATTGTCGTGCCCCGATTGCCGGAAGGTGTTCGAGTTGATCTCGTTGCGCCGCCAGTCCTTGCTGTAGGAGTAGGTCGTCACGGTCTCCTCGCCGCCGCCAAGCTTGGTGCGCGTCTCGGACCGCGAGCTCTCGACCCACTGATACATCTCGACGATACGCTCCAGCCCGACGCCCCCGCGGGCTTCCACGCCGAAGAGCCCGTCCGACGGCACACCGACCGGCGTGACCGGTCCCGACACATGGACCAGCTTGCCCTCGTTCGCGGCGTCCACCGCGCCGGCCTCGACCGAGACGACGATGCCCGCCCCCTCGACCAGTGCACGATAGGTCTTGACCGAACGGCCCTCGTTCCAGCCGAGCAGCCAGAGGCACCCGACGACCAGGACCAGGCCGATGACGATTTTGACCAGTGCACCCTTCAGGCGCGAGAACCAGGAGCGGCTGGTCGTTTCCGTGAAGCTCATGTCGTCCTTCCGTTCCATCAAGCATGTCGCCCGAAAGCGGAACGGCCTCAGGCGCCAGACATGCATAAAATACAGTGCCGAATCATCGCAGGCCGCTCCGGACGGTCGCGGCGGGCTCTTCAGGCGACCCCCGTGCAGGAAACGAATGGACGAGCCCCGTTATTCGCAGGGAACGCCGGACGGTCGAAAGCGTGAAAGAAGGTGCGAGATCAAGCGAGGTTTGGTGGAGCTAAGCGGGATCGAACCGCTGACCTCTTGCATGCCATGCAAGCGCTCTCCCAGCTGAGCTATAGCCCCATCAAGGGTCCGGCCAGGCCGGCTCCGGGATACCAGACCGAGCTCTCGCCCGGCAGGTGCGGCTTCATACTTCCGCTTCTCGACGATAGCAAGCCGAAAAAGCGGGGGCGGCCGAATTTTTTAATCCGGCCGGACTTTCAGAGGCTTAGACCTCGTCGTCGTCACCGGTGACGCCGATGATGCCGGTCATGTCGTCATCGTCGTCCTCTTCCTGCTCCAGGAAGGTATCGTCGTCATCGTCGCCGATTTCCACGTCGTCGTCGCCGAGATCCGGCAAATCGTCGTCGCCGCCCGCGGCCTCCTCGTCGGCATCCTCGAGCGAAACAAGCTCGACTTCCGTGTTCTCGGTATCGACTTCGGTGATCTCTTCCTCCTCGGCCTTTTCGAGGACGGCAGCTGCCGACGTCTCCTCGAAGAAGGAGAGCGGGTAGGACTTGCCCGTATAGGGCGACACGATCGGGTCGCGGTTGAGATCGTAGAACTTGCGCCCGGTTTCAGGGTCGATGCGCTTGGTTCCGAGTTCCGGTTTTGCCACTGTCAAAGCCTCTCGATGGCCGAATATCTTCAGCGAAGCCGGGGTTCCGGCGGGTGTCGGGTATAAAGAATTAGCCGGTCCCCATACTTGTCTTGCCGGCCTCTGTCAAAGCCTAACTTTGGTGTCCCTTGGCGGTTTCGCCGGGCGCCCGCGTGCGCGCCCGTTTTTCGCGACGGGATGATGACGCTCTTCATGCTTTATGGTAGCAAGCGCCGAATTCGAACCGGATCGCCGCCCGCCTCGAAGCGGCGCCGGCGTTCGAACGGCCATCTCGCAGAGGACTTCCGTCATGTCGCACGGCGCCAAGCCAAAGCCAGCCACCGCACACCGCTCAACGGGCCTTTCCGGCACCGTGCGCATCCCCGGCGACAAGTCGATCTCGCACCGTGCCTTCATGTTCGGCGGACTGGCGAGCGGGGAAACCCGCATCACCGGATTGCTGGAGGGCGAGGATGTGATCAATACGGGCAAGGCGATGCAGGCGATGGGTGCCAAGATCCGCAAGGACGGCGACGCCTGGATCATCAACGGCGTGGGCAACGGCGCGCTGCTCGCACCCGAAGTGCCGCTCGACTTCGGCAATGCCGGCACCGGATGCCGCCTGACGATGGGGCTCGTCGGCGTTTACGATTTTGATTCGACCTTCGTCGGCGATGCCTCGTTGACGAAGCGGCCGATGGGCCGCGTGCTCGATCCGCTGCGCGAGATGGGCGTGCAGGTGAGATCCGCCGACGGCGACCGGCTGCCCGTCACGCTGCGCGGCCCGAAGACGCCGACGCCGATCGTCTACCGCGTGCCGATGGCCTCGGCCCAGGTGAAGTCGGCGGTGCTGCTCGCAGGACTCAACACGCCCGGCATCACCACAGTGGTCGAACCGGTCATGACCCGCGACCATACCGAGAAGATGCTGCAGGGCTTCGGCGCGAGCCTTTCGGTGGAGACGGATGCGGCCGGTGTGCGCACGATCCGGCTCGAAGGGCGCGGCAGGCTGACGGGGCAGGTCATCGACGTGCCCGGCGATCCGTCCTCCACGGCGTTTCCGCTCGTCGCCGCCCTCCTGGTGCCGGGTTCGGACGTCACCATCCTCAACGTGCTGATGAATCCGACCCGCACCGGCCTAATCCTCACGTTACAGGAGATGGGCGCCGACATCGAGGTCCTCAATCCGCGCCTTGCAGGCGGCGAGGATGTCGCGGACCTGCGCGTACGCTCGTCCGCGCTGAAGGGCGTGACCGTCCCCGAGGACCGCGCGCCGTCGATGATCGATGAGTACCCGGTTCTTGCGGTCGCGGCCGCTTTCGCGAGGGGGGAGACCGTGATGAACGGCCTCGAGGAACTGCGTGTCAAGGAATCCGACCGCCTGTCGGCCGTCGCTGCCGGCCTGAAGCTCAACGGCGTCGACTGCGACGAGGGCGAGGCCTCGCTGGTCGTGCGCGGACGGCCGGACGGCAAGGGTCTCGGCACCGCGTCGGGCGCCGCGGTCGCGACCCATCTGGACCACCGCATCGCCATGAGCTTCCTCGTCATGGGCCTTGTCGCCGAACATCCGGTGACGGTTGACGACGCGACCATGATCGCCACCAGCTTCCCCGAATTCATGGACCTGATGACCGGTCTCGGGGCACGGATTGAAGTGGCGGAAGACAAGGCGGCCTGATGACCTTCACCATTGCCATCGACGGCCCTGCCGCTGCCGGCAAGGGCACGCTCTCCCGCCGGATCGCCGAGGAATACGGTTTTCATCACCTGGATACGGGCCTGACCTACCGGGCGACCGCCAAGGCGCTGCTCGACCGGAAGCTGCCGCTCGACGACGAGCCGCTTGCTGCCGAGGTGGCAGGCAAGCTCGATCTCGGCGGCCTCGACCGCGCGGTCCTTTCGGCGCACGAAATCGGAGACGCGGCGTCCAAGGTCGCCGTGATGCCGTCCGTTCGCCGCGCCCTGGTGGAGGCGCAGCGCGCCTTCTCCGCCCGGGAGCCCGGCACGGTGCTCGACGGCCGCGACATCGGCACCGTCGTCTGCCCCGATGCGCCGGTCAAGCTGTACGTGACAGCGTCGGCCGAGGTGCGGGCGAAACGCCGTTTCGATGAGGTTGTCGCCGGCGGTGGCACCGCCGATTTCGAAACGATTCTCGCCGATATCGTCCGCCGCGACGAGCGCGATGCCGGCCGCGCCGACAGTCCGATGCGCGCCGCGGACGACGCGCACTTGCTTGATACCTCCGAAATGAGTATAGAAGCCGCGTTTTCGGCGGCGAAGGCAATCATCGACGCCGCCCTTAAGCAATAGAGCGAGACCCGTCCCCGCGCCGGATTTGCTCCTCGACGAGGAGCGGATGTGCCTCGTTCATGATCAACGCTAACCCCCGGCGCCCGTGCCTCGTCGGCACATCAGGAGTTTTTATGTCCCAAGCTACCCCCACGCGCGACGATTTCGCAGCCATGCTGCAGGAGTCCTTCGCGAAGAACGATCTCGCCGAAGGCTATGTCGCCAAGGGCGTGATCACCGCGATCGAGAAGGACGTCGCGATCGTCGACGTCGGCCTCAAGGTCGAAGGCCGCATCGCGCTCAAGGAATTCGGTGCCCGGTCCAAGGACGGCACGCTCAATGTCGGCGACGAAGTCGAAGTCTATGTCGAGCGCATCGAGAATGCCCTCGGCGAAGCCGTCCTGTCGCGCGAGAAGGCTCGCCGCGAAGAGAGCTGGGCCAAGCTCGAAGTCAAGTTCGAAGCCGGCGAGCGCGTCGAAGGCGTCATCTTCAACCAGGTCAAGGGTGGCTTCACCGTCGATCTCGACGGCGCCGTTGCCTTCCTGCCGCGCTCCCAGGTCGACATCCGCCCGATCCGCGACGTCACGCCGCTCATGCACAACCCGCAGCCCTTCGAAATCCTCAAGATGGACAAGCGCCGTGGCAACATCGTCGTGTCGCGCCGCACGGTCCTCGAAGAGTCCCGTGCCGAGCAGCGTTCTGAAATCGTCCAGAACCTCGAAGAAGGCCAGGTTGTCGACGGCGTCGTCAAGAACATCACCGATTACGGTGCGTTCGTCGACCTCGGCGGCATCGACGGTCTGCTGCACGTCACCGACATGGCATGGCGCCGCGTCAACCACCCGTCGGAGATACTGAACATCGGCCAGCAGGTCAAGGTTCAGATCATCCGCATCAACCAGGAAACCCACCGCATCTCGCTCGGCATGAAGCAGCTCGAGTCGGATCCGTGGGATGGCATCGGCACCAAGTACCCGACCGGCAAGAAGATCTCCGGTACGGTCACGAACATCACCGACTACGGTGCGTTCGTCGAGCTGGAGCCGGGCATCGAAGGCCTGATCCACATCTCCGAGATGTCCTGGACGAAGAAGAACGTTCACCCCGGCAAGATCCTGTCCACGAGCCAGGAAGTCGACGTGGTCGTTCTCGAAGTCGACCCGACGAAGCGCCGCATCTCGCTCGGTCTCAAGCAGACCCTCGAGAACCCGTGGCAGGCGTTCGCCCACAGCCACCCGGCCGGCACCGAAGTCGAAGGCGAAGTCAAGAACAAGACCGAATTCGGCCTGTTCATCGGCCTCGACGGCGACGTGGACGGCATGGTGCACCTCTCCGACCTCGACTGGAACCGTCCGGGCGAGCAGGTCATCGAGGAGTTCAACAAGGGCGACGTCGTCAAGGCCGTCGTTCTGGACGTGGACGTCGACAAGGAGCGCATCTCGCTCGGCATCAAGCAGCTCGGCCGCGATGCGGTCGGCGAGGCTGCAGCGTCCGGCGACCTGCGCAAGAACGCCGTCGTCTCCTGCGAAGTCACCGCGGTCAACGACGGCGGCATCGAGGTGAGGCTCGTCGAGCATGAGGACATCACGTCCTTCATCCGTCGCGCCGATCTCTCGCGCGATCGCGACGAACAGCGCCCCGAGCGCTTCTCGGTCGGCCAGATCGTCGATGCCCGCGTGACGAACTTCTCCAAGAAGGACCGTAAGATCCAGCTCTCGATCAAGGCGCTGGAAATCGCGGAAGAGAAGGAAGCCGTCGCACAGTTTGGTTCGTCCGACTCGGGCGCCTCGCTCGGCGACA
>NZ_JAKGBU010000006.1:0-52244 GCF_021555155.1 Rhizobium alarense | reverse complement strand
AACCGCAACAGCGCGGAATAAACGCGGGCGTTCCGTCCGGAAAACAACGGCCCCGCGGCGAGCGATCTCCGCGGGGTTTTTCGTCGGACAACTGTACGTCGCCCTCCGAAGCCTGTGATCAGGTCCAGTAGTCGCCGTGTTTCTGGTAGAAGACGAATCCCGGGTCGGGCGCGGCAACCAGGTCGGAAACCTGCTGGCGTTTGCGGTCGAGCGCGGGATCCTGCTCTTCGCCTTCCGCCGCCGCTCCCTCATCTTCCTCGCCCTGCCCGGCCGTGTCCTCTCTCGCACTGTCCTGCGGCGGATTCTCCGGCTCCTCGTCCGCCCGCCGCTCGTCCTCGGCAGGCTCTTCGGTCGCGGGGGCGTAGGGCACGAACCCGACGACGATGAGCTCTCGCGCCGCCAGGGCTGCCGCAGCCTCGCTGCGGCCGGTCAGCCAGCCGGGCTGCTCGGCCGGCGTCTCCTGTGTGGGGCCGGGCGCCGGGCGGGATTGGGCTTCTTCCCCGAGGGCCTCCGAAGTCGTCGACGCCTGCGGCAGTTGTGTGCGGTGCGCTGGAGGCTCGTCGCGATCATATGTCGGCACGGTCTGATAGCCGTCCGTTTCGGCGGAGATTTCCACGTCCGCCATCGCGGGCCTTGCGGGTCGGGCGATCGCGGAGGACGCACGGCCGGCATCCTCCGCGGCGGCGTCGGATTCCTGGATCAGGTCGGAAAGAAGCAGATAGGATTCGTCCGTTGTCGCACCTTCGTTGCCCGTCGCGACGGCGATGTCGGGGCGAATTCCGAACAGGTGCCGGAGCAGGGCAGTTTCGGATTCCGTCAGGCTCGACAGGAGATGGCGGATCAGGCCAACGATCGGCTTCGGCAGGGTCTGATGGGCATCGGCGGGCGGCGGGGCGATGATGTCGACCGCACGCTCCCCGTCGACCGCGGCCCGGCTGTCGGCAGGCCGTACCGGCAAGGCGTGGACGCTCTCGTTCTTCGGTGCCGCCCGTGCCGGTTCCGCGCCGTTCGCCGGCCGTGGCGGCACCCGGATCTGATCGGCCGCGGCAGTTCCCCGGCTCTCCGTCGGCCCGGCGTCCGGCCTGTGCGTCACCGCCTTGCCGCGGACGGATCCATCCTGCAGTCGCCCGGCCGGAAGATCGCCGTGCGTCGCTTGCAGATGGCCGCCGCGCTCCGGGCCTGCCATGCGCGGTTCGGCCCCGCTCTCGAAATAATGGCGAAGCAGCGTCTGCAAAGTCTTGGCGTCGGCGGTTGCATAGGTCGATTGCGGCGGCAGCCTGGCGGCAGCATCGGAAAGACGGGTCTGAAGGGCCGTGAGCTGGGTCGCAGGCTCGTGATCTCCTTCGGCCGGCCGCTCCAGGAATTCAGGGTTCTGCAGGACGGCCGCAGCAAGTTGGCGCGCCTCCCGTCCGTCCGGGTTGCGCACTGCCTCCATCAGCATGCGGGTCGGCAGCGCGAGGAGCGCGGTCTGCAGCAGTTTTTCCATCGAGCGCCGCTGGGCCGCGGGCAGGCGATCGAGAAGGCGTGCGAAGCGTTCGATCTTCTCGGCCGGCCCGAGGTCGGAGAAGCCGGGCTCCATGGCGTCGAGCAGGGCCTCGATCATGTCGTGCATCGGATCGGCGCGGTGTCCGCCGGCCTGAATCTGGCGATGGAGCGTTTCGATCAGCCGCAGAATGAGCGCTGCGCGAAGGCTCGCAAGCGTGGCGGCTCCGACGGTGTGCCGTGCGGCGTCGGGCGCGATCGGCAGGGCGGCCGGCGTCGCTCTCGCCTGGCCCGCGGTCGCCGTCGTTGTCGCCACACCCGGCAGCATCACCATCTCCTTCTGCGCCGCCTCCGGCTGGCGCGATGATCTGTCATTCGTCCATCGTCAATCGGATGGCGCATCATGCGCTTCGGGATGAATTATGATTTCGGGCCCCGGTTCGGGGGCATTCGCATCCGGCGATCTGCGCCGGGTCATCGGGCGGGAGGAAATATCTGGCATCCCGCCAACCATCGGCATCCGCGATGATTCCAAGCATTTGCATGGACAGGTTAACGTCTCGTTAACGCTGATCCGAATCCTTCGCACATGCAGCATCCGGACTTGATCGGGAAGCCGTGACGCGCCATTCTCATCTCGTCAGAACGAGAAGTGGCGGTTGCCATGAATCATTCCGGTTTCGACGTCCTGCAGTACGAATTCCTGGCCGAGCGAGCGGGTGCGCTCGGGCGGCAGGGGGTGAAGGTCGAAAAGGCGCTTGCCTGTCTCAAGGACAGCGTCGGATCCGGCTGCGGCGACGCGGAACGGCAGGCACTTCGCGCGGATGCGGCCGAGGCCGTGTGGGCTCTCTTCGTGCAACGGGAGATCTGCGGGCTGCGCGATCAGCGCGATGCGATCCGCCGCTATGGCATCCCCGCCGAGGTCATGGCGCTGGTCGGTGTCGTTCGCCGGTCGTAACGGTCCCGGCGGCTGCAGAAACGTCAGGCGGCGAGCTGCCGGGTGATCAGATCATAGATGCCGTTCTCGTCCACACGCAATACGAAGATGTCTTTCTCGGCTTCTTCGCGGGCTTCCCGCTCCGCAGCGGCGGCGGCAAGATTCTGAAGGGTGGCGATCGCCGCATTTGCAGCGTCCTGTGCCGTCTCGTCGGCGACCTTTTCCTGCCGTTCCGACACAGCTTCCTGGAGATTGCGAACATCCTCGAGCCTTTCCCGGGCGTCGAGCGTCGCCAGGTCCTCTGCGCGTTCCGCGCGCGTTTCGGCATCCTCGACGCGTGTCGGATCCGTGCGCGTCGCCTCGAGCTCCAACTCGGCCACGGTCTTCTGGTCCGCAATATCTTCGATCCGGGCAATCGCCTTGCGCAACTCGGGCGTAAGCGCCTTTTCCTCGCGCGCCTTTTCGGCCAGCGCGTCCTTTACCTTGGTCGCCTCGCTGCCGTAGGGATTGCGGATTGCCTCGATGAAGTCCGAAGCTGTTATGCCAAGGTCGCGCAGACCCGTCGTCTTTTCGAGAGCGGCGACGCTCTCCGGCAGGTCCGTCCACAGCCGTGTCAGCGCCTGTTCGACGCGGAGCTGGAAATCGGCGTCCGCTTCCTCCTCGCCGCGGCTCAGGCCATTGGCGGAGAGTAGGCGGGCCAACAGCGCGGCGCTGTCGTCGTCGCTATTTTCGCCGGAGAGTTCCGCCGTCACGTTTTCGATCGTCGTGCCGAACGTATCGAGCGTGACGGAATCGTCGATGCCAAGGCCGGCATTGGAAACGGCGTCGATGAAGGCGACGGCATCGGCAAGCCGCTGGGCAAAGGCCCGGCTTGTTTCTTCCGGCCGCTGCGACAGGCCGAGCGCGGAGGAAAAGCGCGCGATGATGCGGGCCATCGTCTCTTCGGAATTGGCCCGCTCGCCGAAGAAATGTTCGTTGATCCGCGCATTGGCTTCGCGCTCGGTCTCGCTCGCCTGCACCATCGCCTGCTGCAGCGTATCGTCCGTCCTGCCCGTGCGCTCCGCTTCCTCGTCGCGGCGACGATCCTCGATCGAATCGATGATCGAGGTCATCACCGTGGTTGCGATTGCTGCCTGGCTACCTTGCAAGGATGTGATCATGAAGACCTCCCGCGGATGCCCTCGACCCTAGCCCGGATGCCTTAAGTGTTGGTTAAGCGTCTTTTTGCGAATTCCGTGGAACGGCGCGTCAGCTGTGGGCGAAGATATCCGTTTCTTCCCAGCCGAGCAGGTCGAGCTTTGCGCGCGTCGGCAGGAAGGCGAAGCAGGCCTCGGCGTGCTCCAGCCGCCCGTCCCGCACGAGACGCGCCATCAGCTTGTCGCGCAGCCGATGCAGGTGGAGCACGTCGGATGCGGCATAGTCGAGCTGCGCCGGGGAAAGCGTCTCGGCCGCCCAGTCCGACGACTGCTGCTGCTTGGAGATGTCGACGTCCAGCAACTCTTTCAGATTGTCCTTGAGCCCGTGGCGGTCGGTATAGGTGCGCGTCAGCCGCGAGGCGATCTTGGTGCAGAAGACCGGCGTGGTCGTCACGCCGAACGTGTGGAAGAGCACGGCGATGTCGAAGCGGCCAAAATGGAAGATCTTCTGCTTCGCCGGATCGGCGAGCAGCGCCACGAGGTTCGGCGCCTCCTTCTGGCCGGCAGCGATGCGGATGACGTCGGCGGTGCCGTCGCCGGGCGAGAGCTGCACGACGCAGAGGCGGTCGCGGCGCGGCACCAGACCCAGGGTTTCGGTATCGATGGCGATGGCGTCGGTGTACCGCGCAGCATCGGCCGCGGTGATGTCGTTTTCGTGATACCGTATTGCACTCGCCATTGGAAACCCCTCATCGGTCGCGACTGATTGCTCTGCGCTATAGCGCATGTTTGCGCGTCGGGGTACTGTTCTATCGGAGGCAGTGCCGGCCTTCGAAACGGTGGATCAACCCATGCTCCGGTTGCGTCCTGCGCTTGCAGTCCTTGTTCTGGCGTTGCCCGTGTCGCCGTCCGTTGCCTCCGGTGAGGTCTATTTCGACCTGCCTGGCGTCAAGCAGCCGGTCGAGGACGGCGCGCCGTCGATCACCTGCACGACTATATTCGAGTACCGGCAAAGCCGCCGGTTCGGGGATCAGCCGCGACAGGTGGAAACATGTACGGTCAACGGCGACGTCTACCGCAGCAACAATCCGCGCCCGTCACGCGAACGCACGTTGCGCGGCCTGCAATGGTGACGGCTTTTCTTTCCTGACAGCTCCTTTACTTCTGCCGCGAAGGCGATCACGAGTCGCAGCAAGCGAGGGAGAGAAACCATTGACCGACAGCGACAAGCCGATCGTGATCAGCGCGCCGGCGCCCCGGACGCTGGATCTGATCTTTACGCCGCAGGCCCGGGCGCGATTGCACGCGGCCTATGCCGTCGTCGAGGCGGATCCCGGCAGGATCGCGGATCTCGGCGACGACATCCTGTCGAAGGCCCGCTACATCGTCGGTCAGCCGCCGCTGTCGGAGGGGACACTCGGGCGCATGCAATCGCTGCGCTGCATCCTCAATGTCGAGAGCAACCTCGTCAACAACATGCCCTATGACGTGCTTTTCGCCCGCGGCATCCATGTGGTGACGACGGGACAGGTCTTTGCCGAGCCGGTGGCCGAGCTCGGCCTTGCCCTGGCGCTGGATCTGGCGCGCGGCGTGACCGAGGCGGATCTGGCCTTTCGCGACGGCCGGGAGCTGTGGGGTGGCGAGGGCAACCTGACGGCGCGGCTGATCTCCGGCTCCGAGATCGGCATCGTCGGATTCGGCGACCTCGGTCGCGCCCTCAACAGGCTGCTTGCGGGGTTCCGGGCGCATGTCCGTGTCTTTGACCCCTGGCTGCCGCCGTCCATGCTGCGGGAGGCCGGCGTGGAGCCGGCCTCTTTGGAGACCGTGCTGTCGGAAAGTGACCATGTCTTCGTCGTGGCGTCCGTCACCAGCGAGAACCGCGGTTTTCTCGGTGCCGACGCCTTTGCCCGCATGCGTCTGGGTGCGTCCTTCATCCTGCTCAGCCGCGCCGACGTCGTCGACTTCGATGCGCTGATGGCGGCCGTCGGGCGCGGCCACATCCTGGCGGCGAGCGACGTCTTTCCCGATGAGCCGCTGGCACCCGATCATCCCGTGCGCAGGCTCAAGGGTTTTCTTCGCTCGGCGCATCGCGCAGGTGCGCTCGACCAGGCGTTCAGGAAAATGGGAGACATGGTCCTGGAGGACATGGATCTCATGGACCGCGGCCTGCCGCCGCTGCGCTGCAAGCGCGCGGAGCGCGAAACGGTGGCGCGCATGCGGTCCCGTCCGGTGAACGTGAACTGAGACTGTCGCGCCGGGATCCTTCGGAGGCTCAGGCGCAGGCCGCGACGGCCTCTACTCCGGAGGACGAGGCCCGGACCGTCGAAACCCAGGCGCGGGCAATCGACAGGCCGGCCGCGTCGGCTTCGGGTCCGTGCCGACCGGCGCGTTCCGCATGGCGCTTGCGCCAGCCGGGCTCCATCGCCTCGACCGCATCGGGGAAGGCATCGGTCCAGCGCGCGACCGTGTCGCGCCCGGCTTCGAAATGGAACTGTGTTCCGTAGGCTGCGCGGCCGACGCGGAATGCCTGGTTAGCGACGATGCTTCCCGTGCAAAGCCGCAGGGCGCCCGGCGGCAACTCGAACGTGTCGCCATGCCACTGGAAACTCGTGAAGGTCGTTCCGAGATCGGCAAGCAGCCGGTCGCTGCGTCCCTCCGCGGTCGTTTCGATCCTCTGCCAGCCGAACTCCGGCGCGGTGCCGATGATATTCACCCCGCCATAGGCGCGGGCCAGAAGCTGTGAGCCGAGACAGATGCCGAGCACCGACCTGTCCGCGTCGCCGAACCGTCGCAGGAGACGGACGACGTCCGGCAGATAGGGATGCGCCGCATCGTCCACCGCGCTCTGCGGCCCGCCGAGCACGATCAGCGCGTCGTGGTCCGTTTCGTCCACCGGCAGCGGCTGGCTCTCGAAGGGCCTGCGAAGATCGATGGTTGCCCCGGCTTCGTCGAGCGCCTTGCCGACGAGCCCGAGATTCGTCGCCGCGTTGTTTTCGATCACCAGGATGCGCATGCCCGTCTCCACCGATTTTCGCGCGGCAGGATGCCGGTCTTCCCCGGCCAAGGCAAGCGCAGAACCCCGGCCTTCAGGGGTGGTCGGGGTTCTGCGTTTGACGGGAGGATGTCGTCGGGTGGTCTCAGTGACAGACGCGGATGCGCTTGACGCGCAGGTTGCCGTAGTAGTCGTAGAAGCGGACCTTCTTGATGAAGCAGTAGGCCTGGTCGTGGCCGCCATAATAGCCGCCGTAGTAGCCGGCCTGGGACGGCGCGGCGAAGGAGAGTGCCGCGACGGTGGCGACGGTGGCGGAGATGATGAACGTGCGCATTGGAATTCCCTCTCTCTGATCTGGTCGGAGGAGCCGATCTCGTCCGGTGAGGGAACAATCGCACGGGCGGCCCCCCGGCGCTGTTCCGGATGGAACAGGGTCACGGGTAGACGACACCCTTGCGCAGGATGACGTTGGCATAGAGCCGCGGTTCGCTCGTCTGGACCACCGTATGGGCGGCGCGCACGCGGTCGTAAAAGGTCGCGCCGACGAGCGGAACGACGGGCTGTGTCGGCTCGTGTCGTTTGCAGCAGGCGACGATTTCTCGGTGAACGGGGTCGAGGGCGTCGCGGTTGCCGCCCGACGTCGAACGGAAGATCGCCTCGGAGACGAAATCGTCGATCGGCAGCAGGCTCAGGATTGCGTCGAGCACCGGCACGATCGGCAGCCCGTCGAGGCGGATCAGTCTCCGGGCATGTTCGAGGCCGGGATAGTTTCCGTCGACGATCGCGATTTCGTCGCCGTGACCCATGGCGCGCAGCGTCGCGAGCAGATCGGGGCTGAGGATGGGATCGATACCCTTGAGCATCAGGCGCGCTCCTTGAAGAGGACATTCTGGTCGAGATGGTAGCGGGAAAACAGCGGCAGGCTGGCGCCGCCGATGGAACGCGCCTGGCTGCCGACCGCTCCCTCGACGATATCCGGCAGGGTGACGCCCTGCAGGTCGAGCCGGCCGATCGCGGACTTCGTCGCCGCGACCAGCCGTTCGCGCACCCATGCCGGAAAGCCGCCGTCGACCACAACGGCGGAGAAGTCGATGACGGAGGCGGCGGCGACGATCGCCTGGGCGAGCGCCGCCGCCGACTCCTGGATCCAGGTCTCAAGCGGCGCGCCGAAATCCAACCAGTCGTCGGGCGAATACCAGAGCGGCTTCGGATCGACGCCGCTGGCGCGCAGCAGGTTCTCCAGAACGAAGATCGAGGCGATTTTCAGGAGTTGCACGGTCTCGCCGTCGCGTCCCTGCACGGGCAGGGGACCGACCGCCCCGGCGGCGCCCGTCCGCCCGGTGAAGAGCGCCGAATTCAGTACGATGCCGCCGCCGATGAAGGAGCCGATGAAGAAATAGATGAAGTCCGGGTAGCGGGCGCCGAGGCCGAAGACGAGTTCGGCCCCACAGGCGCTGGTGGCGTCGTTCTGGAGGAAGACCGGATAGGCGACCCGCGCGGCAATCGCTTTCTGGAGGTCGACGCCGCGCCACTGGTCCATGTCGGCCTGCGGCGCGCCCACCTCCTCCGCCCAGCTCCAGAGTTCGAACGGTGCCGCGACGCCGAGGCCGGCGATGCGGCCGCGCTCCTCGACCGAAAGGCCGCGCTCCAGCTCCGCGACGCCCTCGCCGACGAAGGCAAGCAACGGGCCGGGCATCGGATAGGGGAAGGTCCGTCGTACCTGCCGGCGGATTCGCCCGACGAAGTCCATCAGCACGAGATCGGCGCTGCGTCGGCCGATCTTCAGGCCGAGGGAATAGACGGCATCGGGATTGAGGCGCATCGGCGTCGAGGGCTGGCCGACCTTGCCGCGAAGCGGTTCGCCGCGCACGAGCAGGCCTTCGCCTTCGAGGGCACGCATGATGACCGTGACGGTCTGCGCCGACAGTCCGCTGCGCCGGGCGATCTCCGCCTTCGACAGGCTGCCGTGACGCCGCACAAGCGACATGACGAGCCGCTCGTTATAGGCGCGCACGCGCACCTGGTTGGCGCCGCCGCTCGGATCGAGAATGTCCGCCGGCGGCACGATGGCCGCTTCCTTGCCCATTCCCGTCACTCCTCCCATTTGCGGCCGCACGCCCGGGATGCGTCGTCCGCCAGGGCATCGTTGCCCGGGTCGCTCCCTCGACCCGAGTCGGACGACCGGACCATGTCCGATCTGTGCCCTCTTTCACGGCAGGATGCCACATTGGATTAATAATTCAATTCGATTTATTTATTGACAGCCCATTTGTTTGGTGCTCTTTTTGGCACCGGAAGCGCGGATGGCCGGCGGAGGAGCTGTCAGGCCAGCGACGCGACCGGATCGCCCCTGGGCGGGGCGCATCCTTTTGTCCTTGGGAGGATTACATGAGGAAGACCATTGTTTCCGCCGCTCTCGGCGCGCTCGCGCTTGGCGTGGCCTTTTCCGCTCCGGCCTCTGCGGCCGAGGTCAGCGCCTGCCTGATCACCAAGACTGACACGAACCCCTTCTTCGTCAAGATGAAGGAAGGTGCGACCGCCAAGGCGGCCGAACTCGGTGTCGATCTCAAGGCCTATGCCGGCAAGGTCGACGGCGACCATGACAGCCAGGTGGCTGCCATCGAGTCCTGCATCGCCTCCGGTGCCAAGGGTATCCTGATCGCCGCGTCCGATACCAAGGCCATCGTCGACCAGGTCAAGAAAGCCCAGGAAGCCGGGCTGCTGGTGATTGCGCTCGACACGCCGCTTGATCCGGCCACCGCCGCCGACGCGACCTTCGCCACCGACAACCTGCTCGCCGGCAAGCTGATCGGCCAGTGGGCTGCCGCCACCCTCGGCGACAAGGCCAAGGATGCCAAGATCGGCTTCCTCGACCTCACCCCGTCGCAGCCGACCGTGGACGTCCTGCGTGACCAGGGCTTCATGATTGGCTTTGGCATCGACCCCAAGGATCCGAACAAGATCGGCGACGAGGACGACCCGCGCATCGTCGGCCACGACGTGACCAACGGCAACGAGGAAGGTGGCCGCAAGGCGATGGAAAACCTTCTGCAGAAGGATCCGGACATCAGCGTGATCCACACGATCAACGAGCCGGCCGCCGTCGGCGCCTACCAGGCGCTCAAGGCGATCGGCAAGGAAGGCGACGTGCTGATCGTGTCGGTCGACGGCGGCTGCCCGGGCGTCCAGGCTGTGGCCGATGGCCAGATCGGTGCGACCTCCCAGCAGTATCCGCTGCTGATGGCTGCCCTCGGCGTCGAGGCGATCAAGAAGTTTGCCGAAACCGGAGAGAAGCCGAAGCCGACCGAAGGCAAGGACTTCTTCGATACCGGCGTGGCGCTCGTCACCGACAAGCCTGCCGAAGGCGTGCAGTCGATCAGCGTCAAGGACGGCACGGACAAGTGCTGGGGTTGATCCCCTGATCCTTTGGGTCCAAGCTCTTCCCGGGGGAACGGAGCCTGCCGCTCCCCCGGATTGACCGGCAGCATAGCCGGAACTCCGATGCCGGTCCTTGGGAGGGAAATCATGGCAAGTCTCCAGGAGTTCGAGAAGGTTCTCGACCAGAGCGACACGTCTGTCGCTACCTTTCACTCGCGATCGCCGCTTCAGAAGATCCAGCATTTCCTGCATTCGACGCCTGCGGCAGTGCCGGCGATCGTGCTCGTGCTGTCGATCATCATCTTCGGTCTGACCATCGGCGACCGATTTTTCTCCAGCTACACGCTGACCCTCATCCTGCAGCAGATTGCCGTCGTCGGCATACTCGGCGCGGCGCAGACGCTGGTCATCCTGACCGCCGGCATCGACCTCTCGATCGGCGTCATCATGGTCATCTCGGCAGTGGTGATGGGCAATTGCGCGCTGCATTACGGCATACCCGCGCCGCTCTCGGTCGTGATCGGGCTGGTGGTGGGAGGGGGCTGCGGATTGCTGAACGGCTTCCTCGTCGCCAAGCTGAAGCTGCCGCCCTTCATCGTCACGCTCGGTACCTGGAACATCGTCATGGCGACGAATTTCATCTATTCGGCCAATGAGACCCTGCGCGACGCCGATATCGAGGCCAGGGCCCCCTTCCTGCAGTTTTTCGGCATAAGCTTCAAATTCGGCGGCGCCGTGCTGACGCTCGGTGTGATCACCATGATCCTCCTCGTCATCGTGCTCTGGTATGCGCTCAACCACACCGCCTGGGGCCGCCATCTCTATGCCGTCGGCGACGATCCCGAAGCGGCGAAACTGGCGGGTATCCGCACCGACCGCGTGCTGCTCGGCACCTATGCGCTGGCAGGCGTGATCGCGGCGCTCGCCGCCTGGGTCTCGATCGGCCGCAACGGCTCGATTTCTCCGTCCTGGGCAGTCACCGACTACAACCTGCAGGCCATCACCGCGGCCGTGATCGGCGGCATATCGCTCTTCGGCGGACGTGGATCGATCCTCGGCACGATGTTCGGCGCGCTGATCGTCGGCGTCGTTTCCATGGGCCTCAACATGCTGGGTGCGGATCCGCAGTGGAAGGTACTGCTCACGGGCGTGCTGATCATCTCGGCCGTCGCCCTCGACCAGTGGATTAGAAAGGTAGCAGGCTGATGACCGAAAATATCCTCACCGCCCGCGGCCTGGTGAAGCGCTACGGCCGCGTTACCGCTCTCGACCAGGCCGATTTCGACCTTCGTCAGAACGAGATCCTCGCCGTCATCGGCGACAACGGCGCCGGCAAATCCACGCTGATCAAGGCGATATCGGGCGCCGTCCGGCCCGACGAAGGCGAAATCCGGCTCAATGGCGAGGTGGTGCACTTTTCCTCGCCGATGGCGGCCCGCGACGCCGGCATCGAGACCGTCTACCAGAACCTCGCGCTGTCGCCGGCGCTTTCGATCGCCGACAACATGTTCCTCGGCCGCGAGATCCGGCGACCCGGTCCACTCGGCTCGGTCTTCCGCATGCTCGACCGCCCGCGGATGGAAAAAATCGCCCGCGACAAGCTGACCGAACTCGGCCTGATGACGATCCAGAACATCAACCAGGCGGTGGAGACGCTTTCGGGCGGCCAGCGCCAGGGCGTGGCGGTGGCACGCGCCGCTGCCTTCGGGTCGAAGGTCGTGATCATGGACGAACCGACGGCGGCGCTCGGCGTCAAGGAATCGCGCAAGGTTCTCGAACTGATCCTCGACGTGAAACGGCGCGGCCTGCCGATCGTGCTCATTTCGCACAACATGCCGCATGTCTTCGAGGTGGCGGACCGCATCCACATCCATCGGCTCGGACGGCGGCTGGCCGTCATCAACCCGAAGGACTACACGATGTCGGATGCCGTCGCCTTCATGACCGGCGCCAAGGAAGCGCCCCGGGAGGCGGTCGCCGCATGACCCTGGCGGAGATCGCCGAAACCGTCCTGCGGCGCGCCGGCCCGGCGCGCCGTTTCCTCGTCGGCATCGCCGGCCCGCCGGGCGCCGGCAAGTCGACGCTCGCCGATGCGTTGCGCGAGGCTCTCGTCACCAGGGGCGAGGCTGCGGAAGTCCTTCCGATGGATGGCTTCCATATGGACAACGGTATCCTCGAAGCGCGCGGCCTACTGCCGCGCAAGGGCGCACCGGAAACCTTCGACGTGCGCGGCTTCGCGGATATCGTCGACGCGGTGCGCCGTGGAAACGAGGAAGTGCTGGTGCCGGTCTTCGACCGCGCGCGCGAGATCGCCATTGCATCCGCCCGCGCCATCGGCCCGGACGTGCGCATCATCCTTGTTGAAGGCAACTATCTGCTGCTGGACGAAGCGCCGTGGACGCGGCTCGACGGGAAATTCGACCTCACGATCTTCGTCGGCCCCACCAATGAAGTGCTGGAGGAGCGGTTGCGCGAGCGCTGGATCCACTACGGGCTGGACGAGGCCGGCATTGAGTGGAAGCTCTACGGCAACGACCTGCCGAACGGCAGGCGCATCACCGAGAACTCGCGCGCTGCGGATATTCGCGTCGACACCTTCTGAACCCGGATCGCCCGGCAGGAATTGTCATCACGCCACGCTTGATGTTATCGGACCCGGACACGATGCCGGGAGCTGCGCCATGACCTCTTCTGCGATCACCGAACTCACCATCCGTCGCCCGGACGACTGGCACCTGCATCTGCGCGACGGCGCGATGCTCGCCGGCGTGATCGGCGACACGGCGCGGCACTTCGCCCGCGCCATCATCATGCCCAACCTCGTGCCGCCGGTGGTGACGACCGAGGACGCGAAGGCCTATCGCGCGCGCATCCTGGCGGCGATCCCGGCAGGAGACCGTTTCGAGCCGCTGATGACGCTCTATCTGACGGAACACACCGAACCGGACGACGTCGAGGCCGGCAAGGCGAGCGGCCTGATCACCGCCGTCAAGCTCTATCCGGCCGGTGCCACCACCAATTCGCATGGCGGCGTGCGCAATCTCGACAATGCCATGCCGGTTCTGGAGCGCATGGCGAAGATCGGCCTGCCGCTCTGCGTGCACGGCGAGGTGACGACGCCGGAGGTGGATATCTTTGATCGCGAGGCGGTGTTCATCGAGACCGTGCTCGACCCGCTCCGCAAGCGTCTTCCCGAACTCAAGGTCACGATGGAACACGTAACGACGAAGGACGGCATCGACTACATCCGGTCGAGCGGGAGGAACCTCGCGGGCTCGATCACCACCCACCACCTGATCATCAACCGCAACGCGATCCTCGTCGGCGGCATCCGCCCGCATTACTACTGCCTGCCGGTCGCCAAGCGGGAGGAGCACCGTCTTGCGCTTCGGGAAGCCGCGACCTCGGGCGACCGCCGCTTCTTCCTCGGGACCGATTCGGCGCCGCACGCGGATCCGCTGAAGGAATGTGCCTGCGGCTGCGCGGGCATCTACACCTCGATCAACACGATGAGCTGCCTCGCGCATGTCTTCGAGGACGAAGGCGCGCTCGACCGGCTGGAGGCCTTCACGTCGCTGAACGGTCCTGCCTGGTATGGCCTTGCGCCGAACGAGGAGCGCGTGACCCTGGTGCGCCGGGACGACCCGCTGTCCTTTCCGCACAAGATAGACACCGGTGCCGGACCCGTCACGGTCTTCGACCCGATGTTCAAGCTGCACTGGGACGTCGCCGGCTGACGCTCAGATGAAGGGCCGCTGCATCTCCGGCAGCCCCTCCCACTGCGCCAGGCGCCTGAGGTCGTCCGACGCGAGAACCTCGCAACCGCGGTCGAGCCATTTGATCAGCCTGCGATCGGCGAGCTTGCGCAAGGTCTTGTTGGTATGAACCAGCGAGAGACCCAGCGTATCCGCCACGTGCTGCTGGGTGACGGGAATGACGGGGCGGTTGACCGTCAGCATGTGCACCTGCCGCGCCTTCTGCTCGATATAGGAGAGCAGGTACGCGGTGCGTTCGATCGCCGAGCGCCGGCCGATGCTCAGCAGGTGTTCGTCGAGGATGCGCTCCTCGCGCGCGGCGATCCAGGTCAGGTCATAGGCGAGCGACGCATGCCGCTCGAACAGACGGTCGAGCTTCGAGCGCTCGAAGACGCACAGCGTCAGCGGCGAAAGCGCTTCCACGGAATGGTCCATCGCACCCAGCAAACCTCCCTGCAGACCGACGAGGTCGCCCGGCAGCACATAGTTCAGAATCTGCCGGCGGCCGTCGGACAGAAATTTGCAGCGAAAGGCCCAGCCGTTCAGCACCGTGTAGATATGCGGGCTGTGAGTGCCTTCGACGAGAAACGTGGAACCCCGGTCGACGGAGAGCTCGCCGGATTTGAAATGCGCGACGAAATCGAGTTCCTTGGCGTTGAAGTCCCGGAAATGCGGCAGTGCGCGCAGCGGACACTGCGTGCAGGGCGTATGCCATTTTCCGCCAATGCCATTGCCGTTCCTCCGTCTTTCCATACGCCTCTCCGGTTGCGTGCCCTTCACCGTTGCGCATGGCGAACGAGGGCAGGGGAGTCGTGTCAACGCGGCGCATGACGGGGGGTTCCGAATTCGTCGGGTACTATGTCAAATTTAAATGACACGGCAGGGGGATCGCACGAAGGTCCGCCCCTCCGGACGACCGCAGCGGCTGTCGGCCAAGGACTGGATTCTAACGCCGGGAGTGCGGCCGTGACAAAAATGCAACCGCGCATCCTGATCGCGGAAGAAGAATTCCTGATCGCGATCGACGCGGAATATCTGATCAAGTCGGCGTTCGATTGCAGCATCAGCCTGGTCCGGCCGGAGCAACTCGACGGGCAGGACGATGAGCAGTTGAAAACTGCGGCTCTCTGCCTGCTCGACGTTCCGGCAGAGCCTGCGAGTGCCGTCGCCCGCGCCGAACGCCTCCTGGCGCTCGGCGTGCAGGTGCTTCTGACCACGGTCTCGGAGTTTCATTGCCGGGGTGTTCCCGGCCTGCCGGACGTGCAGATCGTGACGAAGCCCTATGATGCCGAGAAGCTGCTTTCGGCGGTGCGCGGCATGCTGTCGCGCTGACTGCCGCCCGCTCAAGGCGGCAGTCAGGCCTACGACCGCGTCAGAACTGCCGGCCGAGCCTGGCGTCCACAGACTGGCTGTTGGCGCCGCGGATGGCGAAGAACAGCGTGATCGTCGCCCAGAGGATCGACTTTTCGGCGCCGGCAAGTCCCTGACCCTGCGCGATGCCGTGGAAGTAGATGGTGACGGCAAGCACGATGGTGGCCGCGACCGCGGCAGGCCGCGTCAGCAGGCCGATCGCGATCAGGATGCCGCCGAAGAACTCGGTTGCGGCCAGAAGCGGCGACCAGAACACACCCGGATAGAAGCCGAGGCTTTCGACCATGCCGGAGGCCCCGAACGGATCAAGGATCTTGCCGTAGCCATGCGTCGCCAGCAGCAGGCCGGCTGCGAGGCGCATCAGCGTTTCCGCGCTCTCGCCGAGCGTTGCATAGAGACGACCGAGTGCCGGCACGATGAGGCGGGGTGCGGTTGCGGAAGCGTTGCTCATGGATAACCTTTCATGGATGTTGCGCTGCGATATCTCTGTCGCGGCCGCGGCATATCCTGCAAGGCCATTCGATTCAAAACTTGATGAATTAAGTTGACATTTACGTGAGGCTGCGCCGTCTGCGGATCCTTCGTGGCGGATCCGACCGTTCGGCGCTAGTATCGATCCGAAACGGAGGAGATTGTCCATGGCTGCCGCCAAGCCCCACGTCACGATCGTCTACTGCACACAATGCAACTGGTTGCTGCGGGCTGCCTGGATGGCGCAGGAACTGCTCTCGACCTTTTCCGACACGCTCGGCGCCGTGACCCTCGTGCCGGGCACTGGTGGCAATTTCGAAATTCGTGTCGGAGACCAGGTCGTCTGGGAACGCAAGCGCGACGGCGGGTTTCCCGGGCCGAAGGAGTTGAAGCAGCGCGTGCGCGACGTGGTGGAACCCGGCAGGGACCTCGGCCATGTCGACGCGGCAGGACCGTCCACGGCCGGCAAGCCGGCATGACGGCAGCCGGCGCATCGCCGCCGTGGCAGGGGCGGACGGATGCGCCGCCCCTGCCTGGCGCCAGGATCAGCGATAGGGCGAATAGCAGATCGGGTAAACGCCGCCGCCCGCATGATAGCGGTTCGTCGCCGGGTTGTAGGTCCGGTAACGGTTCAGGCACCAGCGCACATGGGCGCTGCCGCCATAGACCGGCGCGCGGTAGACCGGCGGACGATAGTAGCGCGGACGGTAGTAGCGGCGCGGATACGTGTTCCAGCAGCGGTAGGCATTGCAGACGAGCCTCGCCGGCACGATCTCGCTTGCCGTTTCGATCCTGAGACCGGGCACGGCAAGCGGACCGGCCTGTGCCGCGCCGATCGGAGCCAGGACCGACGCCGCGCTCATGGCGCAGCCGAAGGCGATATTGCGAATTCTTGACATTCTCTATCCTCTCTTCTTGATGTGGGTGTCATCCCTTCTGCGTCCCTGCCGGGCTGACGCGTCGTCTTCTTGTTTTATTCGCCGGCCGGTCCATCTTCCGCTTGCATACGGCAGAGCCTCGCTGGATGGACTTCTTCTGCCGGAACGCAATATTCGGGAAAATTTTGGACGGCGCCTGTCCCGCGCGCATGAAATGAGGTTGAAGGCATGAGCATCAAATTCGGCACGAGTGGACTTCGCGGATTGTCGGTCGACCTTGATGGGCCGCCGACCACCGTGCATACGGTTGCCTTCGTGCGCCATCTGCGTCAGGCCGGGTTCGCCGCGCCCGGCGACGAGGTCTTCGTGGCGCGCGACTTTCGCCAGTCGAGTCCGGCGATTGCGGCACGCGCCATGGCGGCGATCGCGGCTGCCGGATTGAAGCCGGTCGATTGCGGCGCGCTGCCGACACCGGCGCTTGCCCTGCTCGGCTTGCGCCATCGTCGCGCCAGCCTGATGATCACGGGATCCCACATCCCGGCCGACCGCAACGGCATCAAGTTCTACCGTCCGGACGGTGAGATCGACAAGGTGGACGAGGCGGCCATCACGGTGATCGCGCAGGCTGCGGAACTGCCGCCGGCGGAGAGCGAGCCCGCACCCGGCGACCGGTCGGGAGAGGCGAGGGCGCTTTTCCTCGACCGCAACCGGGCCCTGCTGCCGGAGGGTGTGCTTGCCGGCCTCAGGGTGGGCGTCTACGAACACAGCACGGTCGCCCGCGACATGCTGGGCGACATCCTTTCGCATTTTGGCGCCGACTGCGTGCCGCTCGGCCGATCGGAAACCTTCATCCCGGTCGACACGGAAGCGGTTTCGTCGGAGACGATTGCCAAATTGAAGCGATGGGCGGCCGAACACCGTCTCGACGCGATCGTCTCGGCCGATGGCGACGGCGACCGGCCGCTGGTTGCGGACGAGGGGGGAACGCCGCTGCGAGGCGATCTGCTCGGGCTCGTCGCGGCCGACTTCCTCGGGGCGAAGGTCATCGCAACGCCGGTCACGTCCAATTCCGGCATCGAGGCGGCCGGAAACTACCGGGTGATGCGCACGCGTGTCGGCTCGCCCTATGTGATTGCCGCCATGGCGGAGGCGGTGGCGAAGGGCGAAGGGGCGGTGATGGGTTTCGAGGCGAACGGCGGAACGCTGACCGCGACACCCTTCGCGGTGCATGGCGGAACGCTTGCGCCCCTGCCGACCCGCGACTGCTTCCTGCCGATTCTCGCCGCGCTGTACCGCGCGGTCTCGCGCGGCAAGCCGCTGTCTGCGCTTGCATCCGGCTATGCCCTTCCGGTCGCCGCCAGCGACCGGATCGAGAACTATGTTCAGGAGCGCAGCGCCGCGCTGATGGCGATGCTGCGGTCGAGCCCGGAAGCACTCGCGGCCTTTCTCGCGCCCGTCGGCCTGCCGGCCGAAACGAGCGACATCGACGGCTTGCGCATAACGCTGGAGGATCGCAGCATCATCCATCTCCGCCCGTCCGGCAACGCGCCGGAGATGCGCTGTTATGTCGAGGCGCGGGATGAGGCGGCGGCCCAGGAGCTGCTTGCAAAGGGGCTTGCCCTGCTTTCGGGATGGGTTGCGGGCTGATCGCCGACTTTATCGGCCGCCGTCGTGAAAACTTCAAAATGGCTGTTGACACCGACCGGCATGCCCCTTACATGCCGGTCCGTCGCCCAGATGGCGGAATTGGTAGACGCGCCAGCTTCAGGTGCTGGTACCCGAAAGGGTGTGGAGGTTCGAGTCCTCTTCTGGGCACCATTTCCCTGTTTCTCAACGTCCGCGGATGTCTGAGAAACCCCGAAATTCTCAAGCAATTTCGGTGGCATGCGTCCAATGACGTTTGCTGGTATCGTTCGGCATCCGAAAAATTTGCTGGTATGATTGTTGGTGTCGAGATCACGGCACCAACGACGCACCAGCACATGACGACGCACAGGCATCAGTGATGCGGCGCTCCGATCCATCAAGCTGCGCGACAAACAATTCACGCTGTCGGACGGCGGCGGCCTGTTCCTGCTCGCAACCCCGAACGGCAGTCGCTTGTGGCGGCTGGCTTATCGTTTCCGCTGCCGCCAAAACCGGTTCTCCCGCATGTTCTCAATGGCGGTAGGAGCCGTTGTCAGAAAATACTGCGCGGAGACCAGAGAACGCGACGGTGGGAGATGCGGCCTCGGACGAAGGATACGCCGCTCATCGCGACATCGTCCGGGTGAACGCTTGAGGCGACGGAAGAATGTCAGTCCGGCCGGCGAAACCCGTAGCCTATCCTGTAGAAAAGTCGTCCTGCCACGGCGTTATTTTTTCGCACCACCCGTGTTCTCACCGGCCCGATGTTCTCAAACCAGTCTTCAAGCTCGCCGGCGGAAACGCTGCTCTCTTTCAGGCCATACAGGATCACGGCGCTGCGTTCGGACGGAATGTCTGAAGCCCACACACCGAACATGAGCCCGTTTCTTCCGAACAGGTTCCGGCTTGTGATGTCGGTTAACGCCGTGCGCCCCTTGCCGTAAAAACCAAGTTCGCTGGCGATAGTGTAGGCGTCCATGCCGACAAGCAGCGGCGACTGCCCTGTCTCGGCCGCGACCTTGGCCCCGATCCGTTCTGCGTCGGACACAAACTCCTCCCAGGCGATGGGCAAGCCGCACAGGGTGCCGGAATAGCCGACGAACGGAAGGCCCAGTGCCAGATAGTGAAGAAAGAGGGCGACCGACAAGACGCTGGTCGCCGTACCGGCTTTCAACGCTGCCACAAGGCGCGGCCTGCGGCCGTCTTTTACCGTTGTCGCAACGGCATTGGCCATCGCCGGCAGCAAGGCGAGCCAGACCGGGCCGGTCCAGTTCAGCTTGACGGTGTGCAGCAGGCTGAAGACAAGGAAGACGGAAAGCGGCACCAGCGTAAAGACGGTGATGAATGCCGCAGGGCTCCGCATGCCGTGTCCGCCGGGAAGCCGAACCAGCCTGACGATCGCGACACCGGCCAGGATCAGACCGATAGGCCCCAGCACTTGTGCGATGAAGTTGAGAAGGGCGGGCGTGGAAAAGCGGATATCCTCCGCCAGCCATCGTCTGCTTCCCTGGAACTGGAACGAGGCCCAGTCATGGGTGGCGTTCCAGGCTATCACCGGGGAAAACAGGGCGATCGCCAGGATTGCGCAAAGATAGGGCCATTTCGTGAGGAACCAGCGCCGGGAGGCCGGGTGGACGATCAGAAACACGATCGTCGCAGGCCCCAGAAGGGCGATCGTGTATTTCGACAGCATGCCGAGACCGATGCACACGCCAGCGCTGAGCCACGCCGTCTCGCGATTTCCGATCAGCGCCCGTTCCAGAAAATACAAGGCCCCCGCCCAGGCGGCGGTGAGCGGCGCATCCGGCGTCGTCACCAGGCCAATGGCAAAGAAGAACGGGAGAATGGACAGCAGCAGGAGGGCAAGGACGGCCGACGTGCGTCCAAACAGGTTGTGGGCAAACCGGAAGACGAAGAAGGCCGTGGCCAGCCAGCACGACGTGGCGCTTATCCGGACGCCGAACTCGGAATCGCCGAAAACGGACGTCCCAAGCCATATCAGCCATGCGACCATCGGGGGATGATCAAGATAGCCCCAATCCGGACGCTGGGCGTAGTTCCAGTAGTAGGCCTCCTGGGGCATGAGGTCTATGGCGCCCTGACAGACGATCCGCAGGGCGACGACATAGGCCGCGACGGCGACGACCCCCAATCTCCACCGGGTTGTCGGGGAAAGAACCGTGTTGCTGCGGAAAACGTAGAATTCGTTGCCGATGTAACTGACGCCGCCGCCGCCGGCGATGCCCATCAGCACGACCAGGAAAAATGGCAGTCCAAGATCGGATGCGGCTGCTATGAAACCGCCGCGCATCGCCAGTGCCAGCGTCGACAGGAGCATGAAACGGGCGAGCCGCGTATTGCCTTTGCCCCGGTCCTCGAAAGACCATTTCGCATGGGCCAGATAGTTGAAGACCGTTGCAAAGCAAAAGCCGGAAATATGCGCGAGCGTTATATCGGCGCCGAGAGCGCGCATTGCGGACACCACGAGGACGTCAAGACCCAAGCCGGCCATGCCCACCATCGCGAAGCGGTGAATGGTGCCCGCGGAGGACGTGCCCCTGGCAAATCGCATCAATTGCTTGAGGTAGGCGGCGAACTGGCTCGCCCCAATCTTCGAGGTGCCCCGGATGCGATCGCTGAATGAGATGGGGATTTCGCTTACCGTCAGCGTGTCTCCACCGGCGAATATCGCCTCCAGACCGATCTTGAATCCTTCGGCATGGCCGCCGGCTGCCAACAGGCACGCCCGTCGCACGGCGAAAAATCCCGAGAGCGGATCCTTGACGTCGGTGAACGGTGAAGCGAACGCCGCGCCGAGCTGCGAGAGGGTTCGGCGACGGAGCGGCCAGCCGACGACCCGACCGCCATCGACATATCGGCTACCGATCGCCATGTCGCAATCGCCCGAGGAAACGGGCCTTACGAGGTCCGGTATGGAGGAAGCCGGATGACTTCCGTCGGCATCGAGAACGACGAGAATCGCGTGTTTCGCCTTGGCGGCCGCTGCCAGCACATCTTCGGCCAATCCGCCGGGACCATCGTTCGAGACGAGGCGGACCGGGTGCCGCTTTGCCCAGCGGGCCACGTGCTCCCGCGTGCCGTCGGTCGATCCGCCATCCGCCACGATGATCTCGAAATCGAAATGCTCACGGACATGCTCGACAAGATCACCCAGGATTCTGTCGATGTTCTCCGCTTCATTCAGCGTCGGCACGATGATCGAAACGGAGCGATGAAAATCCTGAACATCCGATGGAAGAGAGGGATGTCGTTGGACGTGTTCCGTCTCCTGCGTCGACTCCAGATTTGAAAACATGAAGCTCTCCAGGCAGGGTGCAGCAAACGCGCAATCGGTGGCCCGACACGCCGTCGCCTGGAACTAGCCTCTCCCCTGACCGGACAGTTTTAAGTGTTGTTAATGTGCGCTCGGATTTGTTGCCCCGGCAGGCGAAAGTGCCCGCCTGACCGAGCCGGCTTGCCCGCGTCTGTTTCGTCGCTGGAAGACATGGAGCGCCCTGCATCAATCATGGTGAAAGCGAAGAAGCCGGCGCTCGTTCATTGCGAGCACGGATCGAAGCGCACGGGCCTGGCCTCTGCAATCTATGTTGCCGGCACGTCCCGGCGGAGGTGGCGGGGATATGCGCACCTGCAATGTCACCCCCTCTACGGACAGGGGCCGTTCCCCGGAATAGGCCGTTACAATATCTTCCGTTCATGGCTGGAGTTTCGCCGGGCGCACGTCCAGACGCAGAACTGACGTTCGAGCGGTATTCGGCCTCGCTCCGGCGCGGAAATATTTCTTAACAAGACAAAACCCATCCCAAAACGAATCCCGCACATACCTTCGCAAGGCCGCATGCGCGACCTGCATATCCTAACCGTACCCAGGAGCGAACATTGTCTTCCATGATGAAGAATGCCGGTTTGATTGTCTTGTCTGCGCTGATCGTGCCCCTGGCGCTGCGGAATACGGCAAAAGCCGCCGATGCGAATGCCCTGGGCGGCGACTCCAGCGAAGCGGTGCAGCCGGAACTCGACGGCGAACGGTTCGGCGGTTTGCGCGGCAAACTCCACGACTGGGAGGTCGTCATTGGTGCAGGCGCCATGTACGCCCCCAAATTCGAAGGATCGAAGGACCTCAAGGTGGTGCCGGTTCCATTCATCACCGCAACGTTCTACGACTTTCTGCACGTCACCCCCATGGGTCTCGCCGTTGACGTCTACAAGGCGGAGAACCTCACCGTCAGCGCCAAGGGCGGGTTCGACTTCGGCCGAGACGAGGACGAAAGCCCGCATTTGAAGGGCCTCGGGGATATCGACGGCGGCGGCGTGCTCGGCGGCGTCATCTCATACGAACTCGGACCGGTGGAGTTCAAAGCGGAAATCGACAGGAACATCGGTGGAAGCGACGGCCTGACCGGCAAGTTCGGTGCGGAGGTCTCCCACATGTGGGGTCAGTTTATCTTTTCCGCAGGGGCGGCGGCCACGTGGGCGGACAAGAAGCACATGAAATCCTATTTCGGCGTCACCCCCACGCAGTCGGCAAGATCCGGCCTTGCCACCTATGACGCCGGGGCGGGCTTCAAGCGCGTCGATCTGACGGCGTCCGTCACCTACCTGGCGTCCGAAAACTGGTTCATCCGCGGCCAGGCCGAACTCGGTATTCTCACGGGCGATGCGAGGAAAAGCCCGATTGTCCAGAAAGACACCCAGCCATCCGTCATGATGTTCGTTGGTCACAAGTTCTGAGGCGGCCAGTCGAACAAAGACCATGCTTGACGCATAACAAAGGCGGGTTCTCGCGATCGAATGGGCAACCGTCGGGCCAGATACACGACAATCGGAGGCGGCATGAATGGCCGTGACTATGGATTGCATCACAAGCAATGCCCCTGCTCAAGCGTCGGCCCGAATTCTTATCGTCGAGGATGATCGCAGCATCGCGACCATGCTGATCGATCTGATGAAGGAGGTAGGTTACGCCGCCGAAGCTGTGGGATCGGCGATCGAAATGGACCGCGCGCTGAAGAAGAGAGCGTTCGACCTTATCGTGCTGGACGGAATGCTGCCCGGCGAGGATGGTTTCAGCATATGCAGACGGATCAGGTTTTCCGATACGACACCGATCCTCATGCTCACCGCGCTGACAAAAGAGATCGACAGGGTCGTCGGGTTGGAACTGGGTGCCGACGACTACGTCACGAAACCGTTTCATTCCAGGGAGCTTCTGGCGCGAATAAAGGCGCTTCTGCGTCGCGCGTCCTATTCGGTGCAAGTCAAGCCTAGCCTGGAGGCCATGACGTTCGAAGGGTGGCGGATTGACCCTGTCACCCGCGAACTGATCGACGGCGACGGTATCCATGTCTCGCTGACGACAGCGGAATTCGACGTGCTGCTGGTGTTTTGCCGCAACCCCCGGCAGGTGATGACCCGCCAGGATATACTTTCCCGTACCCACGCAGGCTCTGCAGGGCCTGTCGAACGCAGCATCGACGTGCATGTCAGCCGTGTCCGGCAGAAAATCGAGCCGAATTACAAGGAGCCGACATTCATCAAGACCGTGCGCCTGGGCGGGTATATCTTCACGCCGGAGGTTGCGATAGCACCATGATCGATCGCTTCCGCAGGGCGTCCATACGCCTGCAATTCATAGTGTTCGCGTCTATTCCGATTCCCGTGATCGTCATATGCATCATTGCGATGCTGCCGGAGCCGTTCATTTTCCAGAATGAGAAAATGCTCATGGTCAAGGGCGCTCAAATCGAACTGATCGTGACCCAGATCAGGAACGCCGGAGACGAATCCGATATCGAGAATGTGGTGCGGTCGAGTGCGCCGCTCGGTCTCGAATTGAGGGTTCTGCCGTGGAGCGATGTCGCTGGCGGAGGGGGGCATCAAACGGATGACCATCTCATCTCGGATGAGCTTCGCCGCGTCCTGCCTGCCGATTTTGAAGCGGTCGTTCTTGAAAATACGCCAGAAGGCGAAGGACACAGTACATTGGCGGTGCGCCTCGATGCGCATCGTGCCCTCGTCATCGGATTCTCCGGCGCCGATATCTCCCCGTCGTTTTTCAGCACAATTCTGGAGTTCATCGCCAAGGTCACCATTCTGATGCTGCCGATGCTCCTCCTGGTCCTTTACATAGGTCGCATGATCACGTCGCCTCTCGTTCGTTTTGCAGACGCGGCAAAGAGATTGCGCCTCGATGGAAACGAAGAAGAACTGTTCACCGCAGAAGGTGCCAAGGAACTTCGCACGCTGGCGACGTCACTCAACAACATGCGCCGTCGTATTCGCAAGATGGTCGACGATCGCACACGAATGCTGACGGCCGTCAGCCATGACCTGAGGACGCCGCTTACTCGGCTGCGAATGCGCGTTGAGCGCTCCAGAGGTCCCGCGCAAAGGGAGGCGATGCTTGCCGAGATTGACACGCTTACCTCCATGATCGAGGGGAGTCTCCAATATCTAAGCAGCAATACCGCAGTGGAATCGCTTCGAAAGGTTGATATCTCAAGCCTGCTGCAGACGGTCACATCGGAATTTTGCGATCTTGGACATAACGTTGCTTACCGTGGACCACAGCGTTTCGGGTATCTCTGCAAACAGCAGGCTCTCATCCGTGCCGTTACCAATCTTGTCGAGAACGCGGTCAGATTTGGTACGGCCGTGCACCTCGAACTGTCTGCTAACGATCAAGGGGAAGCGGTCATTGTTGTGAGCGACAACGGCCCCGGCCTTCAAGACGGCCTCCACGAAAAAGTCCTCGAACCGTTCTACAAGGCCGATGAGGCGCGGAATCAGAACTCGAATGCGGGTTTTGGGCTGGGCCTCTCGATCGCGGACGAGATTGTGAAGGGCCACGGTGGCACCCTTGTGCTGGAGAACATCATTCCGCACGGCCTGAGCGTGACGATACTGTTGCCGCCGACGCAGGCTGTTTCACGGCAAAGCAGACCTGTTCCGCCGCAACCGGAAACGACTTTCGCGCGAAACGCGCTCCCCAACTGAAACGGGCCTCCTTCAGGTCGTCGGGAAAAAAGCGGGCTCCGCGGTCAGCCGATCAGGTGACGCTGATCGGAGGCGCAACGACCGCGCGCCCTGAAGCAGCTTTTTCATCTCTCGCAAGGATACCCGGTCTGCACGCATCATCTGTCCGATGAGCGGGTCTTCCAGGACATCGGCTATCGTCATCTCATCCCGATGCATGAGGATCTCCTGCTTTTCTGATCGGATGGATAGCCGCGCCGGAAAACCTTGCGATGTCAAAGCCGAGACGAAACCGAGGCGTTCGATCAAGTTTTGTTGCCGGATGCCGCGCATCGGCAAAATGGCCAATGCCCTTCAGCCGACACAAGTCCGGCAGGCGATGACGCCGGTCACGGTCGATCATCACGCGGCAAACAAATCTTAACAATACAAAATCCAAGGCAATGGCGAATCTGAATTAATGCCGCCTGACGCGATTCAGAAGGAAGTTCGCGGATACAGGGCGCGCCCGTCCGTGGAGACTTTATCGTTTCCTGCGGGACAGCGGCTGAGTACAGGGCGACAGACGTGGATCGACTGGTAGCAATCTTCATGCTGGCCTTTCTGGCCGGCTGTATGGCGCCGGACCGTATCGCATACGGGCCGACGGTCGCGGCAAGAGCCAATATTGAAGGGTTTAGCGATATCCGTATCTATGCGGATACCAGCCGGCAGTTTCCCGACGCGCGTGCGTGGCTTCCCATCCCGAGACACAAGGAAATCAACTATCTCGTATTGTCGGGCGGAGGCGCTGGAGGTGCGTTCGGCGTAGGGGCGCTGAAGGCTTGGTCGGATAAGGGAGAGCGGCCGGAATTCGACATCGTCAGCGGCGTCAGTACCGGAGCGCTGATTGCGCCTTATGCGTTTCTCGGCCCGGGCTACGACGAGGTTCTTGTCGAGTTGTACACAAGCGGCGTCGCCAAGGAGTTGGTCGACGCGGATTTCCTGCCGAAGGCTCTGTTGGGCGCGAGCCTCCTGAAGCAGGGGCCGCTTCGAGCAATGGTCGAGCGGCACCTGACACGAGACATACTGGCGAAAATCGCCGCGGAACACCGCAAGGGACGGCGGTTGCTCGTTCTGACCTCGAATCTCGATTCCCAAAGGGCGGTAATCTGGAACATGGGTGCCATCGCCGACAGCGGCCGGCCCGATGCACTGAAACTCTTCCAGGACATCATCATCGCATCGGCAAGCGTGCCCGGTCTTTTCCCGGCCGTACTCATCAAGGCCAAATCCGGGGGGCGTGAGTTCGCGGAAATGCACTCCGACGGCGGTTCGTCCTCCCAGATCCTGACGATCCCGGAGGGATGGATGGCCGACGCGGAGACGGGTGCGTGGTCCAAAGGTCGCCGGTTGAACATGTATATCATCGTCAACAATGCGCTCATGCCGGAATTCGTCATGACCACAAACAACATGTTCGTGGTCATGGCCAGAGCGAGTTCTTCTCTCATCAAGGCACAGACACGCAGCGCGCTGCTGGCCACCTACGTTTACGCCCAGAAGAACGGCATTCGGTTCCGCGTGGCCTCGATCGATACGCAGATTCCCTACGACATGACCGATCCGTTCAACACCAACTATATGCGCGCCGCCTACAACCTCGGATATGCAAAGATGGCAAGTGGCAGCCTGTGGAAAGACCGGCCCTTGTTTACGGACAACCCTGCTGCCGCCCAGCCCGCAGAACGGTGGCAATAGCTGCTGCCGGCCTTTCCTTCCCGGACCTGACAAGCGAACGAAATGTCACATGATCATGTTGACCGGGCGGCGGCCGACGCCGTTCAAGGGACTCCCGGAACTGCCTTCCTCCGAAATCCAACCTTGGCGGAAAGCCCAAATATCAGGCTTGCGAGAGGCTTGGCCACGCATCCGGAGTGACAGATCTTGCAGCCTCGCAATTCGGCACGCCGTCGTCTTGGACAGACAAGTCGGCTCCGACGCAGAGTGCGTGGTGTGGATCAAGTGGATCATCCGAACAAACTGGAGAAGATTGATGCCCTCAACTCGCTTACGCCGAAACCGCTTTCCCGATCTACGTGTGATGGTGTTTCTTGCGCTTCCATTCCTGGCTGAGGGGCAGGCCCGTGCCGACGAGGCTTTGGCCGGCGTCGTTGCCGACGGAAAGCCATGGGAGATGTATGTCGTTAAACGAAGGGCCTCCAACATCCTTGTGTTTCGTCCGGATGGCCGCGGAACGATCAGCAACAGCATAGAGAGTATAGACCCGACATGGCGAACCGTTCCTGACGGCATTTGCATAACGCCGCGTCCGGGAGATTCCGAAAGGTGCCTTCAGCTAAAACGAACGAAAGCGGGGATTGCGGCTTCCCAGAACGGGAGGACCATCTGGGTGCTCAAGCGCTGACGGCAAGCAACGCATGTCGGCTTGGCGCTTCAGCGTCTCGCGCAGGGTGAATTGGTCACGAACATTGCCGGCGATCTCGGCAACGAGAGCAGCAGCGCGTTCATCTTTCTCGAACCATTTCGAGATCGGTAGGCCCCCTCACGATCTCGCCCAGCAATTGTTGCGCAACGAAGACCAGCACCGTCAGCGCGGCAACCGCGACTGAGGCCACCAGGATCAGGGCCGCCAGGAAAGGCAGGGCAGGGCGGTAGCACAGATAAAGGCCAAGCGCCGTCGCGGCCGGAATCATCAATGCCCTTGCTGCGCCCTCAAGCCGCCGGGGACATCGATGCCATCGTCCTGCCTCATGTTTCGTTCGACCTCAGCATACGATTTTGCGCAGCTCTTGTTCCGCCCCCAAGTCGCGTGAGGACCTCCAGGAAGTCGTCGACGAAGGTGAAGATGACGGGAATGACGACGAGGCTGAGGACGGTGGAGGTCATCAGGCCGCCGATGACGACGATCGCCATCGGTTGACGGAAACTCGAATCGCCACCGCTGAGGCTGAGAGCCACGGGGAGCATGCCGCAGGCCATTGCGATCGTCGTCATGACGATCGGACGTGCACGCTTGTGGCAGGCGTCGACAAGGGCGTCGAACCGCGAGAGGCCGGCGCGCCGCGACATGATCGCGTATTCGACAAGCAGGATCGAATTCTTCGTCACCACGCCCATCAGCATGAGGAGGCCGATCACCACCGGCATGGAGAAGCTGGTGCCGGTGATGACCAGCGGCAGCAGGGCGCCGCCGAGCGACAGCGGAAGCGCCATGAGGATGGTCAGCGGCTGGAGGAAGTCATGGAAGAGCAGGACGAGCACCGCATAGATGCAGAACACTCCGATCGCCATGGCGACGGCGAAATTGTCGAAGAGTTCGGAACTGCGCTCAAGTTCACCCTGCTCGACGAGCCGCACCCCGTCCGGAAGGTTCTGGATGGCGGGCAATGCCTGCGCCGCGCGATAGACCTCGCCGAGGATGCGGCCGTTGAGCTCGACCGACAGCGTGACGTTGCGGGAGCGGTCGATGCGGCTGATCTGCGACGGGCTGCCGCCAATGCGGATGTCGGCGACCGAGCCGAGATCGACGCTGCCCCTGGCGCCGGCAACGCGGAGACTGGCGATATCGTCGAGTGTCGTCCGGTTGCCGGGATCGAACCGGACACGGATGGGAAGCTGGCGTTGCGGCAGGTTGAGCTTGGCGAGCGACGAGGCATAGTCTCCGCTCGTGGCCACGCGAACGGCCTCGGAAATTGCTTCGGCGGTAACGCCGAGGGCGGCGGCGCGGTCGAGGTCGGGGACGATCTGGATTTCCGGGGCTTGCAAGGAGGCGCTGGAGGTCACTGCGCCGATGCCCCGGAGGCCGCGCAGTTGTTCTTCGAGCGCGCCGGCCGCCTGGTCGAGCGCATTCGCATCATCGCTGGCAAGTGTGATCTCCAGCGTCGTGCCGTTGCCCCCCGTGCCCACCGCGACCCTGACGCCGGGGAGAACGGAAAGCGCCTCTCGGATGTTGCTTTCTATCCCGGCCTGTTTGCGGTCGCGCTCGCCGATCGTCTTCAGATCGACCACGAGCGAGGCGGTCGCCATATCCATGGTCGCCGAGGAGTCGATCAGGTCGTTCGACGAGGCGCTTCCGACGGCCGAAAAGACGCGCGTAACGTCGGGGAGGCCGGAAACGATCTCCGCCGCCCGCCGCGTCATCGCATCCGTCCGCTCGATCGTGCTGCCGGGCTGCAGCGTCAGCGTGACCTGCGTCTGGGAATCGTCCGAAGGCGGCAGGAAGCCGGAGTTGAGCATCGTCATCGTCGACAGCGAGAGCCCGAGAAATATGCAGACGCCGAGAACCGTCAGCTTGCGATGGCGCAGGCAGGTTTTGACGAAGGCCATGTAGGCGCGCATGATCCAGCCGTCCTTTGTCCCGACGGGATGCGCCTTCATCATGTAGGCCGCCATCATCGGCGTCAGCAGGCGCGCGACGACCAGCGAGGCGAGTACCGCCACGGCTGCCGTGACGCCGAACTGGCGGAAGATCAGGCCGGGAATACCGCTCATGAAGGCGGTCGGCAGGAAGACCGCGACGAGCGTCAGGGTCGTGGCGATGACGGCAAGGCCGATCTCGTCGGCGGCTTCGAGCGCGGCCGCCTTGGGCGGTTTGCCCATTTGCAGGTGGCGCGCGATGTTCTCCACCTCGACGATGGCGTCGTCGACAAGGATGCCGACGACGAGCGAGAGTGCCAGCAGCGTCACCGTGTTGAGGCTGAAATCCGCAAGATACATGACGAGGAAGGCCGGTATGACCGAGAGCGGCAGCGCTATCGCCGAAAGGAATGTCGCCCGCCAGTCGCGCAGGAAGAGCCAGACCACGACGACCGCCAGGATCGCGCCCTCGTAGAGCATGTGCATGGAGCCGTCGTAATTCTCGATAATCGGCCCGACCGTGCTGTAGGCCTCGCCAATCCCGACATCGGGATTGGCGGCGGCAAAGTCCTGCATGGCCGCTTCGATGGCGGCCGCGACACCCGTATCGGAAAAGCCGTTCGAGCGCTTGACCTGCACGGCGATCACCGGCTCGCCGTCGAGATAGGCGATGGAAGAGCGGTCGGCAAAGCTGTCCGTCACCGCGCCGATCTCGTCGAGCCGCACGCGTTCGCCGCTCGGCAGCGGAATCGCGAGCGCCTTGAGCTCTTCGATGGAGGAGACCGCGGCGAGCGTGCGGATCGTCTGCCTGCCGTCGCCGATCTCCGCCCGGCCGCCAGAGGTGTCCGACTGCACGGATTTGAGCTGTGCGGAAACGGTTGCAGCGCTCACGCCCAGCGCGTTCATGAGTCGGGGGCTGAGATCGACGTGGACTTCGCGGTCGATGCCGCCGATCCGGCTGACCTCGCCGACGCCGGGGACCGAGAGCAGGGCCTTCGTCATATCGTTGTCGACGAACCAGGAAAGTTCCATTTCGTCGAGGCGGGTGGAGCGTACCGCGTAGGTGAGGAGCGGCGAGCCCTGCACCGTCGTCTTCGTTACGCCCGGCGTCTGCATTCCGGAGGGCAGGTCACCGCTCGCGCTGTCGACGGCATTGCGCACTTCGTTCAATGCTTCCTCGCTGTCCTTCCCCAACTGAAACGAGATATTGATGGAGACCGACCCATCGGTGATCGTCGTCGTGATGTGGTCGAGGAGGCTGAGCGAGGCGAGCCTGTCCTCGACCTTGCGCGCCACTTCCGTTTCAAGCTGGGCCGGTGCTGCGCCTTCAAGCATGGCGCTGACCTCGATCATCGGCAGGTTCATGTCGGGAAAATTCTGCACCGCGAGCCGGTCGAAGGCGACGAGGCCGCCGACGGTCAGCAGGATGAACAGCAGGATGGCGGGAACCGGATTGCGGATCGACCAGGCGGAAAAGTTCATCGCGGCTTCCCCTCGAGCTGGACGAGCGCCTCTTCCTCCACCCGGACGAGCGCCCTGTCCGAAAGGAAAGCGCCGCCCGTTGCCACGACATCCGTCGAGCGGTCGAGACCGGAAAGGATTTCCACTTCGCTGCCATTGCGGCGGCCGGTCTCAACGCGAACGCGCGAGGCGCGCTTTTCTGCATCCACCGTGAAGACGTAGGCGATGCCATCACGCAGGACGAGCGCCGCCTCGGGCACGGTGAGCGCCGCCGTGGTCTCAAGCTCGATCTGGCCGATGACGTAAAGGCCGACGGGCGTGCGCGCCTCCGCCGGCAGCGAGACATAGGCGATCGCCCGTCCGGTATCGGTGCTGACCGTCGGCCCGACGAGCCGAACGGTTCCCCGAACCCGTCGGTCATCCGGACCGACGATCGTAGCGGTCAGGCCTTCCCTGATGCGAGGCAAATAGCGTGCGGACACTTCCGCCTGCCATTCGACGCGCTGTTGGCGGATAAGGCGAAACAACTCCGTGCCGGAGGAGACCACGGCGCCGAGCTGGACCGAGCGGGATGTGATCAGCCCGTCGTCGGCGGCGACGATCGTCGTCTGGGCGAGCTTGATCTTCTGGCTTTCCAGCAAGGCTTCGGCGGATTCGACGTCCGCGATCGCCGTCTCCTCGCCGATCAGGTATTCGTTGATCTTCTCGTCCGAAAGCGCGCCGCTTCCCTGCATCTTGCGTGCCCGGTCGGCATTTGCCCCGGCCTTGGCGAGGGCTGCCCTGGCACTTGCCAGCGCGGCCTCTTCCTTGCGCAGGTCCGCGCGCACGGTCTCGTCGGCAAGCCGGACGAGGGGCTGGCCCTTCGAGACGGCAGAGCCGGCATCGACAAGGATGTCGGTCACGCGCAGGCCATCGATTTCCGCAGCGATGATCGCCTCGTGCCAGGGTTTCAGCCAGCCGCTGGCGGGTACCGTTTCCGGCCATCGGCGCTCTGCCGGCTTTGCCACGGCGACGGTGAGCGCGGTTGCCTCGTTCACCTGGGCTCGTGCAGGCCGGGCCGCGGAAACATGGTGCACACCCAGAAAAAGGGCGAGGAGAAGAGGTATCCGTTGCATCAGAGCAGATTTCCTTTCGGCCTTTCCCGGAGGGGTTCGGCGGGTGCGATGCTCGCATGCCAGCCACCGCCGAGTACCTTGTAGAGGGCGATCCAGTAGCCCACCGAGTCGCGGCGGATCTCGATGAGCGAGACCTCCGCCGATTGTGCCGAACGCCGGGCGTCCTCGCGGTCGAGAAGGCTCGCGCCACCCACCCTCCAGTTCGAATCCGCGGCGTTGAAAGAGGCGCGGTAGTTGCGCGCCGCGACGGTGGCGTCGCCGATCCGTCGTCGTGTGCTGTCGATCCGTACGAGCACGGTCTCGACTTCGGCGGCCACTGCGCAATCCGAAACGATCAGGCAGGCCGCAATGCTGCCGATACCGACTGTTCCACGATGGGCCGCCTTCATGCCGCGCTTGATCCCGTTTTCCTGCACGGGATGTAGCGGATCGAGTGTCAGGTCGGGTCAAAGATCGGCAAAGATCGGTTAAGATAGATTAAGGCAGACGGCAGCAATATGCGTTCTCTTCCGGCACTAAATTCCCGGTTCCGGCTGTCCAGAATAATCCAAAACACCGAGAAAAGCCCGGTTATCCGGGCTTTTTGTTGCCCTTTGTCCACCCTTTGCCGGATGCGGGGCGCTTATTGCGGCGGGGGTCTTCAGCCGTTGGGTGCAGGCGACGCGTCCCGGCGTTCCGGCGGACGCGGGCGGAGCACCGCGGCGAGCGGCCGTTCGACGAGGACATAGGCGAGGATGCCGCATCCGGTGCCGAGCAGTGTTGCGGCGACCAGCACGAACGGCGTGTCGAGGCCCAGCGACGGGCCGGCTTTCGCGACGACCGAGATCGCGAATGTGTGCCAGAGGTAGATCGAATAGGAGGCGTTTCCGATGAGCGCCGGCAGGGCCAGTTTCGGCACGTGTCCGTGCCTGTCGAGTGTCACGGTGGCGAGCACCAGTGCGGCGGCAAGCGGACCGCAGACCGTCTCGTCGAACGGCAGCCTGAGCAGCCAGAGCGCGGCGAAACCGGCCAATGACAGGGCGACGAGCGCAAGGGCGACCGCTACGGGCGGCAGCCGTCCGGCAAGCCAGAGCCGCCCGATCGCCATCCCGGCGACGAATTCGAAGACGATCGGGCTTGTATAGGTCAGGAACAGAGGATCGTTGCTGTCGACGAGCGTGCCGGCTGCGACCAGGCTCGCGAACAGGCCGGCGACGGCGGCGAGCCGGAACCGGGCCGGAAGAACCAGCGCAGCGGCGAAGACGAGATAGAAGAACATCTCGAAATTGAGCGTCCAGCCCTGCACGAGCACCGGCCAGATCTCGCCATTGCTCGGCGAGCGCATGGGGAGGAAGAGCAGTGACGCGGCCGTGTGCCCGGCACTGATTACCAGATTCGGGAAGAGGCCCGCGGCCGCTCCCGCCAGCATCACGCTGGTCGCCAGCCAGTAGACCGGCACGATCCGGCGGAGGCGCTCGGCGAGGAAGCGGCCAGGCGAGACGGGCCGCCTGGCGCTGATGATCCACATGATGAAGCCGCTGATGACGAAGAAGACGTCGACGCCCGCCGCGCCGATGGCAAAGGCATGGCCGCTTCGTTCGGCAGCATGGAACAGCACGACGGCAAGGGCCGCCAGTCCGCGCAGATATTGCACGCCGTAGAGGGTCTCCCGCGAGGTCGCGGCGCGAGCGTACGTCATTGCAGCGACACCGCCACCGCGGCCGGCCGTCGCCGATGGCCGTCAAGAGATCGGCCGTGGTTTCCTTCTGTCCGCGGCACCAGTTTTCCGGCCGCGAAATAGAGCAGGAACGAGCCGACGTGATAGGGATTGAGGATGTCGATTTCGACGAAGGCGCGAATGGCAAGCAGCGCCGCTACGCCGAAGAGCACCGCACTCTCCGGATCGCGCGCGTGTGACAGCAGGCGGCCGAGATGGCCGAAGAGCGTGGCGAGCAGCACGGCAGCCAGCAGCAGGCAGCCGACGGCACCCGTCTCGACGAGCGAAGCGATGAAGGTGTTGTGGAAGTGGAACCCGGACCGGGTGCCGATATAGAATTCCTCCCACAGCCGTTCAGCCTCGGAAAAGCCCTGTACCCAATAGGCCTGGTAGCCGATGCCGACGATCGGCGCGTCGGCGCTCGCCTCTATCCCCTGCTGCCAGAGATAGGTGCGGCCGGTAAGCGTCGCGTCCTTGCCGAAGGCGCCCAGGACCATTGCCATGCCACCGCCATAGGCCGCCGCCACGACGAGCGACAGGACGGCCACGGCAAGCGCCAGAAACAGCATGCGGCGGTGGTGGGGCGAGAGCGTCTCAAGTACGCGCATGCCGAGGCAGAGGCCGATGACGAGGACGGTCGTCAGCACGGAAGTCGCCGACTGCGACGCCGCGAGGCTATAGGCCGCAAGCAATCCCGATCCGAGGGAGGCGAACTTCCAGGGACGCGTCTCGCCCAGAAAGCCGATGGCGCAGAAGGAGAAGAAGACCGCAAGCGACGCGTAGAAGCCGAGTTGGTTCTTCGAGGCGAAGGCGCCGACGAAGCTGTAGGTGCCGTCGAGCGGGTCGAGATGGTAGACGCCGAAGGCGAGCGAATAGGCAAGCACGAGCCCCGTGCCGGCGATGCCGCCGCGCACCAGTGTCCAGATGTCGAGCGTGCGCATCGCGATCAGCGCGCAGACGATATGGGACAGATACTGAACCGAGGCCCGCGCCGTCACGGATGGCGCCTGCGACCAGAACACCGACAGGCAGGCGAAGAGCGCGAAGCCGAAGATCCAGCCGTAGCGCAGATAATTGCCGAGCACGCGCCGGTAGTCGACAAGGACGAGCGGCAACCACAGTGCATAATAGGCAAGGATCGACACTTGCCCGAATCGGCTGGAATAGGCGAAGACGAACAACGACAAGGCGACGGCGACGACACCATATGGGTCGTTCTCTCCGGGTTCGATCAGGCGGGACTTCGCGATCCGCATCGGCGCCTCATCGCATCGCGACGCTGACATCCACCTTGACAACGTCGCCGGGCAGGACGCGGGTCGTCTCGCTGGCGGCGATCTGCCGACTTTCGCCATCGACATCGCGAACGATCGAATAGACGACGTTGGCGGCGGAGACGTGCTTCGTCATGGATGCCGAATCCGCCGACTGCAGCAGGGCCTCCGCCATCAGGTCCCGGGTGGTGCCGAGCTTGAGGGTGAGCGTGTCGAGCTCCTGTTCGGTGTTCTGGAGTTCCTCCGCGAGCTGTGCGTCCCAGTCGTTCTGCAGGTTCGTCTCGTCTTGCGTCGCCTTGTTGATATCCTGCTTTGCCTTCAGTGACGCCGTGTCGATGTCGAGCAGAGCCGCCTGCAGGTCGGCGACGCGCTGCTCGAGCGACAGGCGCCGGGAACTGATGGCGAGGCCCTTTTCGGCAAGCGCGTCCACCTTCTCCCGGTCCCCTTCCACCAGCGTCAGCTGACGCGTCTGGGTTTCGGATTTCTTGGCAAGCGATTCGATCTCACTGCGCAGCAGTTCCTTCAGGTCCGCAAGCGCCGTCAGTTGCAGTCTCAGGCGTTTGTCGCGCGACGTCATGAGCGCCATCTCGCTTTCGAGGATTGGCTCGGCGTCCGGCGTACCCTTCAGTTCGGCCGGCATGTCGATCGCGGCCGCGCCGCTCATCTCGGCGATAAGCCGGGCACGGCGGATAAGCAGCCGGTTGCGCTCGGCGAGATAGACGGAGGCGTCGCCCTGCGAGCGCAGGAAGTCGCGCGCGAAGCGCTGGCCGGTTTCCGCCCGGCGCAGGCCGCCGCCGAGGCTGACAGCCTTGAGGACCGTCATGCCGGGCGCATAGGGATATTCGCCCGGCGTCTGGATCTCGCCGGAAATGTAGATCGGACGGTATTGCGCCAGCTCGACGGAGGCCGACGGCCGGTCGCGCAAGCCGAACAGGATCTGCATCTTCTTGCCGATCTCGTCCGCGAGCTCGCCGGTCGTGCGATCGGACGCCGGCAGCGAACCGACGAAGGGAAGGGAGATCATGCCGTCCGCACCGACGCTGTAGTCGCCGCTGACCGCCGACCAGTCGCGGATCGTGCCCTCCGCCGTCTGCCATTCCGCGACCCTGATGCGCAGCTTGTCCATGACGCCGAGGCGATAGTCCTCCGCCTCCGCCGGCCCTGCAGCGGCAAGGCCGGCAAGACTGACCGCAACGGCGAACAGGAGTGTCCTGGCAAATGCGAAATGGCCGGCAGCCGGCGCCGCTCTGCGCGTTGTCGTCATGAGCTTCCCATTTCTGTCAACTCCGGCAGCACCCGGCCACCGGAGACGGAGTGTCAGTAGCTGCCGCGCGAGAGGCAGACGGCGGGGATCGTGCGCACGACGATGACAAAATCGGCCAGCAGCGACCAGTTGCGCACATAGTGGGTGTCGAAAGCGACACGGGAGGCATAGGACACGTCGTTGCGCCCGCTGACCTGCCAGAGACCGGTCAGGCCCGGCCGCGTCTGCAGGTAGTAGACGGCCGCGGCCTCGTACATCTCGAGTTCGTCCTCGACGACCGGTCGAGGACCGACGACGCTCATCTCGCCCCGCAGGATGTTGATGATCTGGGGCAGTTCGTCGAGGCTGAGCTTGCGCAGCACGGAGCCGACGATGGTGACGCGGGGATCGTGCTGCAGCTTGCGCGTCGTCCGCCATTCCTCGTAGGCGGCCGGATTGTTGCGCAAGAACTCCTGCAGCACCGCGTCGCCGTTCGGCATCATGGTGCGGAATTTCAGGCAGTGGAACGTCTGACCGTTATGACCGACGCGGCGGTGGCCATAGAAGATGCTTCCGCCGTCCGACAATTTTACGAGCGCCATGATGAGCAGAAAGATCGGGCTCAACAGGACGAGAGCCGCCACTGCGGCAAGTATGTCGAAGCTGCGCTTGGATATCCCCCCTACCGGCGGCGCGCCGGTTGCGATCGAACTGAAAAACGGCGACATGGCCGATCGAGTCGCGGACTTCATAGAGTGAGCTCCATTTACGTTGGCGATTGGTCGGGTCCCTCGGACTGAGAACGTATCCAAACGTGAGTGTATGGTGAGATTTTGTTTTTTAAAGCCGAATCATCGTGGCTGTTTGGTCAAGAATTGAAATTAAGGGAATTCTTATTTAAGTTTTTAAAGTATATCTAAGGAATATGAGCGTATCTCAGGATGAGGGCGAGGCCGCAACATTGTATAATTTGCCCGATGAATATTTTGCATCACGATGTAAAACTTGAAATGCGAGAAAAATAATTACATGAAATCGAATTGATACATATAAGGTTCGAAAATTCTCTGCTAGGTGTCGAGGTAGTACACAAGCACGAGGCAAAAATTTTGCGCTGCAATATCATTTTGCACTGCACATTTTTCCATTAGTGCAGTCTAAATTTGTAACAAAATTTGATCAACGATCCGGAGTGTTGCAACTCATGGGCTGTGCATCCTCCCGGTGACTTCCCGTTTTTGCTGTCGAAGAGACGAAAATGCCGCCGTGGCCGTCTGGAAAACGGCAGAAAGAAGGCAACCGATTCTATCGGGCGACATGATGACCGAAGGATTATTTCGCACTGCATCATTTTAAATGTGACCGTAACCGAAACAGAAGGGGTGCTGCGGCATAATGCCGGCATGCACGGGAGCGCAACCCGGCAGTGAGAACCAGCAATTGAATCGCAACGCATCAACCCGTATATTGAATGTGCCTATGAGGAGAAGGCGGACCGTCGAATGAAACCTGCCCGTCATTCAAACATGCGAGAAAGCGTCGCCTACGCACCGCGCTTTTTGGTGAGCATGGCATTCGCGCTCGTCGCATTTGCCGTTGTCTCCTATCTTTCGACCGGCTCCGTCTGGACGACCGTGGTCTGGACCCTGGCTTGCGCCGTTCTCATCCAGGTCGGTTATTTCCTGGCGCTGCTTGTCCTGGTGTGGAAGGCCGCCCGGGAGCGTCAGTCCGAGACGGCAACCGCGGCCGAGCCGCGCCCGGTCGATGACCGCGCAGCCGCGCGCCTTCCGGTTTCCCGGCTCAAGGAGCCTGGCGCCTCCAATCTATAAAGCGCCGACCGGCCGTTTTTGCGTCACGATCGTGCGACATGCTGCGTTGCAGCGTGGAGTCCGGCAGGATCTCCAGACGATCCTTCAAGCCGTGGAGATCGCCGTGACAAACAACAGCATTTGCGTCGTCATCGCCGCCCGCGACGCGGCTTCCACCATCGGGCGTGCTGTCGCTTCGGCACTCGCCGAACCCGAGACGACCGAGGTCGTCGTCATCGATGACGCATCCGACGACGGCACGATGGCGGCGGCCGCCGCCGCCGACGATGGCAGCAGGCGGCTTGAGATCGTCCGGTTCGACCACAACAAGGGGCCCTCCGCTGCCCGCAATCATGCAATCGCTCTTTCATCCGCCCCGTTCATCGCCATTCTGGACGCAGACGATTTCTTTTTTCCGGGCCGGTTCCAGGCGCTTCTCGCCCAGTCGGACTGGGACTTCGTCGCCGACAACATCGCCTTCGTCGATGCGGCGCATGTCGAGCGCGCGCATATCGAACGACGGCATTTTCCGCCCAGCCCGCGCCGGGTGGACCTGCGTGTCTTCGTCGAGGGCAATCTTTCCAGAAGAGGGACGCAACGGGGCGAGATGGGATTCCTGAAGCCCGTGATGCGGCGCGCCTTCCTGGAGCATCATGGTCTCCGTTACAGGGAGGACATGCGTCTCGGTGAAGACTACGATCTTTATGCCAGGGCGTTGCTGAAGGGTGCCCGCTATACCGTCATCGACAGCTGCGGTTACGGCGCCGTCGTCAGGCGCGATTCACTGAGTGGCAGACACCGCACCGACGACCTTGCCGTGCTGCTCACGGCGGATGAAGGGCTGCTGCGGGAGCCGCTGCTTCCCGCGGATGCCGTCTCCCCGCTTCGCCGGCATCGTCGCCAGATCCGCGATCGCCACGCCTTGAGGCGATTTCTCGACATCAAGAAGGCGGAGGGGCTGCCGGCAGCCGTCGGCGATCTCCTGGAAAGGCCGATGCTTCTGCCGGCCGTTGCCGCCGGCATCCTTGCGGACAAGCTCGGCGGTTCGAAAGGCCGGCGACGGCCGCAGATCGGCCACGCAAACGAAACCGGCAGCTTACGCTATCTTCTCCCCGTCCGCACGGAGTGAACGCCGGCCGGTGACGGCATCGTCAAAAATAGTCGCGGCGCGCGCCTTCAAGCACCGCGAGGAAGCGCTCTTTCCGCTCCGCGAGCCGTGAATCGGCGCTGAGCTGCGGTTCGATACGGCTCGCCTGCCAGAGCGCCAGCGTCGACGGGGCAGCGAGAACCTGTTTCGCGGCGACACGCAGGCCCGTCTGCCGTGGCGCGCCCCTTGCAGCGACCGCCCGTTCGGCTGGCACTTCGTCCCAGAGCGTTTCCAGCGAACGCCGCCGCGTCTCGAAGTCGACACCCCAGAAACGCGTTCCCTTGATGATCGCCTCGGCGCGGCTGGAGACGGGAATGCGGCGTGGCCGATAGTGGACGCCGACCGTCGACGCCCAGTCGTTCCACTTGAACGTGTTGATGCTGTCGGACGTCGCCACCGCCACCCAGGGGACGCGGAAGGCGTCGGCGAGGATCGCACCGTGCATGGATTCGGCGATGATCATCTCCGACTGGGCGATCTGCCGGATCACGTCCTTTGCCTCGCCGCGCGGATCGATATAGTTCAGGCCGGCCATGGAGCAGATCAGCGGCCAGAGCCCGGCAACCGCCGATTCCCAATGGGGCACGAAGCTGCGTTTGTGAAGCTTTTCAAGTCCTTGGAATTCCGGCATCTCCGCCACCATCACAGCCGGATCGATGATGCCGAGCGCCGCATCGAGACCGGCCTTGCCGGCCGTCAGCGGGCCTCGGACGCAGCGGACGTCCCAGGTCGACGTATCCGCCATGTCGGGAAGCGTCCCGTAGCCGAACCCGCTGCCAAGCACCAGTTTGCGGCCGCTTCCCTCGAGCAGTTCGCTGTTGAGCACCGTGCCGACCCCGACCAGCAGCACGTCCTCCTGCACCTCGCGCAGGCCGGGCAGCAGAAAATCCCAGAGCCAGAGATTGAGGTCGTCGCCGAAATTGCCGTGCTGCGATTCCCAGTAGAAAGGCTTCATGTCGCGCTCCACGATTGCGGTTTGTGCGGGGGGCCGACGGCGCCTGGCGCCGCCGGCGGGATGCGGGTGGATCAGCGCGCAAACTTGCCGACGGCGAGCTGCATGGCGCTGGTGAGAAGGCGCGGATCGCGAAAGGCCCATCGGGCAAGCAACCCCATCTCCGGCATCTTGCGCCGCTTGACGAGGCGGGCCTGGCCCCAGAGCGCCTGCCGGCGCGCGGTGTCCTTGTAGGACCGGATCGAGGCGACTTCGGCCGGGCGGCGGGAAAAGCGGGACTCCAGCGTATCGAGCGCTACCCAGGTGTTGAACTGCTGGCGCAGGAACTGGGGCGAGTCGTTGTCGATGCCGTGGAAGATGTTGATGCCCTCGCCGCGCAGGGCGCCGGCCGCGCCGCACAGCACGACGCGGCAGGCCGCGAGCACGCAATCGCAAAAGAACAGCACGTCCTCTGCGGCCAGGCGAAGTTCCGCCTCGAAACGAACGCGGCTGAACAGCGGCCGGCCGATCACCATGCAGGAGAGATGCAGGAAGCTCCAGTTTTCCAGCATGACCCGCGTGAGGTCCGGGATCTCGAGCAGCAGCGGATCGTGTCCGAGCCGGACGGTGCCCGCCGTCTTCTCCAGGTCACCGATCCCGAAGTGATAATAGAATGCGTCACCGCCGGTGATCGACGCGAAATAGCAGTCGGCGCCGAACCGCATCATGGCCTGCCGTGCATTGGCAAGATGGTCGGGGGTCCAGACATCGTCGGAATCGAGGAAGGCAGCAAAGTCGGTGTCGGGCGGGATGGCGTCGAGGCCGGTATTGCGCGCGCCGCCCGGCCCGGCATTCGGCTGGCGGATCACCGTGATGCGTTCCCGCTCGGCCGCCTGGAGCGGTTCGAGTTCCAAATCAATCGGATAGGGAGATTGGTCATCGACGACGATGATGTCGAAGTCGGTATGCGTCTGGGCAAAGACCGAGGCGAGTGCACGCCTCAGGATACCCGGCTCCTTCTGGTAGAAGGGGATGATAACAGTCAGCTTCGCCATCTTTTCGTCCCTGTGGTCTCTCTAGAAAGAGTTTCGCTTGGGTCTCCTCCCACCGGGTTGCGGCCGCCTTCAGCGCGGATGCGTCGTCTTCGTCGTTCCTCCGTCTCCAAGGATCCTGCCATGTCCCAGCATGTGAATGCGAAGTCCGTGACCCGCAACGTCGGCTGGAGTGTCCTATCCAAGACAAGCACATTCGGGCTTAAGTTTGTCACGGTGCCCATTCTGGCAAGGCTGCTGTCGCCAGAAGAGTTCGGTGCGGTGGCGGTCGCGCTCGCCGTCGTGCAGTTCCTGGCGATGGTCGGCGGCGCGGGCCTGGCGTCCGCCCTTATCCTGGAAAAGGAGGAGGAGGCGGAGACAATCCACTCAGTCTTCTGGGCCAATCTCGCCATCGCCAGCCTCATGGCAATCGGCCTTTACGTCTGGGCGGATTTCTTCGCCGCCTGGCTCGGCGCACCGCAGGCCGCCTATCTGCTGCGCGTCATGAGCGTGCTCATTCCGCTGCAGCTTGCCGGCGACGTCGCCTATGCGCTGCTTGCCCGCCGCATGCAGTTCAGCAAGGATGCGCTCTGGAGCATGGCATCGGAATCGACGGCCGCGATCGCGGCCGTGCTGATGGCACTCTTCGGCTTCGGGGTCTGGGCTCTTATTGTTCAGCTCTTCGTGGCCGCCGTGATTCGCCTCGGCGGTCTCTTTGCGGTATCCCGTTACATGCCGCGTTTGCGGTTCAACAGTCGACGGGTGCTGAAACTGGCCCGCTTCAGCCTCGGGCTGATGGGCTCCGAGATTGCCAATTTCATCACCTTCCAGTCGCCGATGGTCGTCATTTCCCGCTATCTCGGCCTGGCGGATGCCGGCGCCTATTCGGCGGCGAACCGGTTTTCCAGCATTCCGAATCAGGTGGTGCTGTCTGCCGTGATGGGCGTTCTCTTTCCAGCCTTCAGCACCATGGCGCACGACCGGGAGCGCCGCTCGCAGGCGCTGATGCTGAGCACGCAGGTGACGACACTGCTGCTCGCGCCGATGATGTTCGGTCTCTGGGCGATCGCCGAACCGGCGATGTTCGTGCTGTTCGGTCCGCAATGGGCCTATGCCTGGCCGGTGCTCGGCCTGCTCGCCCTGTCGAAAGGCATACTCACCCCCTGCAGCACGTTCATTCCCTACCTGAAAGGCTCCGGAAACGGCGGGGTTCTCTTCTGGTGGGCGATCGTGCGGGCGATCGTGACGACCGGCGCCGTTGCCTACGGGGCGCTCGGCGGCTCGCTGACCGAAGCGATGGTCTGGCTCTGTGCCGTCAATGCGGCCGTGCTCTTCGGGTATTCCTGGGTGGTGTTCAAGGTCGACCAGACACCGCTGGTCGTCGGCCTCTATCGGGCGAGCCGTCCGATGATCTCGGCCATCGTCATGGCGCTCGTTGTGCGCTATGTGCTCGATCGCTACGGCGTGCACCTGCCGCATCCGGCGTTGAAGGTCGTTGCCGGCGGCCTGATTGGGGGCGCCGTTTACGCGGTGCTGATTCTCGTTCTCGAGCGACCGCTGCTGCGCAAGCTTTGGGGTCTTGCACGCCCCGGATCGCGTGCGGCCCTGCAGAGTGCCGGCTGAAAATTGCCTCAATTCGACGCGGAATTGTCCAATTCGAGACGTCAAAGCGTTCTGGAAGGTATATTCAGGTAACGGCGACCTAAAAAATTGCAGGCATCGTCACAGCCTCCAATTGCGGCCTTTAAGCATATGCGAAACAACTTCACATCTTTGCTTCCCAATCCCTTTCACGGGTTCTGACCCGATCGCGGCGGCCGGCCGGACCACGAAGCAGTCAACGCCGTTGCTGCAATGCAACCAAAGCGCCATCGGTTTTTTGCTGCAGCGCCATATTTTCTTCCGCAAGTCCGCTCTACCTTCATCGCTGCGGGCTGAAGTCTGCTCTGTCTGAAATGGCCGTTTGGGGGGACGGCCCGGAAAGGGGTGACTGACATCGTGGACGCGAACGTCTCATCACGTATCAACCTGATGCGCATCGTACTGATCTCGGGCATCGTTTTCGTGCATGTTCCCTATAACCCGGCGACCAGTCCCTTTCTCGGCCTGAACGGTTTTGCCGATTGGCTGAGAGTCTTTCTCGGCGACAGCCTGTTCCGCATCGGCGTGCCGTGCCTCAGTGCCATTTCCGGTTACCTCCTCTTTCGCAAAGGGCTTGCCGATTTCCATTACGGCAGGACCTTGAAGACGAAGGCGCTGACAATCCTTCTGCCGTTTCTGCTTTGGAACGGTGCCTTTCTGGCATTGGTCTACCTCGCGCAGACCGCGGGCGTCGGTCTCGGCTACCTGCCCGATGTCGCCGGCGCCACGCCACGCGAGATGCTGAGCCTCGCCCTCGCGGCGGAGTCCTGGCCGATCAACCTGCCGCTCTATTTTCTCCGGGACCTGCTTCTGTGCCTCGTGCTGTCACCGGCGATCGCCGCGGTCGTCTGGCGCTATCCGCGGGCGAGCCTTGCGATGATGCTCGCCTATGCGGTTCTCCCGGTCCCGAACCTGATCTTTCTCAAGAAATCGATCCTGTTCGGCTTCGGATTCGGGGCGTGCGTCGCGCTTCATCGCATGGACGTGCGGAAGCTCGATGACCGGGCCGTATCGATCGTCCTCGTCGTCCTTGCCATGTCGGTGCTTCTGGCGAGCGGTCTTTATGCGCTTGGCCCGGACTACCCCCTGTGGTTCGACAGCCTGCGAAGCCTTGCCGCCGTCGCGGGGATATTCGGAGCCTGGGCGCTGTCCGCGCTGCTGATCCGGACCCGGGCGGGCGAACGCCTGTCGCGTACGGCAGGCCTGAGCTTCTGGATCTTCTGCGGTCATTACCCGCTGCTGATCGCCTTCTGGATGGTGTTCAACCGCGTCGGTGCGGTCGAGGACTATACGCTGTTTTATTTCGCGGCCCCGCCGCTGGTGCTGTTCCTTCTCGTCGCGACGAACGCGGCGGTAAGGCACGTATGGCCGGGCCTGCATGCCGTCCTGACCGGAAGCCGCGGGGGACTCGCGCCAAAACCGGGTGTCGAGGCCGGCGGACGAACCCGGCCCACCCATCAGAATTCCCCTTATGTGTCCCAGCAGAGGTGACCGATGGCCCATTCTCTTCTTTCGCCCCGATCACTGGTCGCCATCCTGACCGGTCTTTGCGCCGGAGGCCCTGCCCTCGCCCAGGAGGGGCCGAAGGGCACTTCGTTCGTAGAAAACTTCGACCACCTGAACACCCGCTTCTGGTATGTCTCCGATGGCTGGAACAATGGCGGCCACCAGAATTGTACCTGGTCGAAGGATCAGGTGGGAATCCGCGAGGGCGTGCTCCAACTGACGTTCGAGGAGCGCACCGCCGGCGACCGCAAATTTGCCTGCGGCGAGGTGCAGACGCGGAAACGTTACGGATACGGCACGTACGAGGCGCGGATGAAGGCCGCGACCGGCTCCGGATTGAACTCCGCCTTCTTCTCCTATATCGGGCCGACCGACAAGAAGCCGCATGACGAGATCGACTTCGAAGTACTCGGCAAGAATTCTGCCAAGGTGCAGGTCAACCAGTATGTCGGCGGCAAGGGCGGCAACGAGAAGCTGGTCGACGTGCCGGGCGGTGCCGACGGCGGCTTCAACGACTATGCCTTCGTCTGGCAGAAGGATCGCCTGCGCTACTATCTGAACGGCAAACTGGTCCAGGAGGTTAGCGATCCTGACAAGCTGCCGGGCAATGCGCAGAAGATATTCTTCTCGCTGTGGGGCACCGACAAGCTCTCCGACTGGATGGGTGCTTTCGCCTACGAGGGCCCGACGACGCTGGAGGTGGATCGCGTTGCCTTCACGGCCGAGGGCGACGCGTGCCCGTTCGCCGATTCCGTCGCCTGTATCCTGAACTGAGGCGACGGCGGGACCGATGCAGATGCACGCCAGCGAGACAGGCCGTACCGGCGCAGCGATGCGCTACCCCATCAGCAGAGCCGGCAAGGCCGGCCGGGAAGGGATGTCCTGATGCCGAACGTCCTCTACCTCGTCCATGACCTGAGCGACCCGGCGGTGCGGCGCCGTGTGCGGATGCTGAAGGCAGGCGGTGCGGAGCTGACGCTCGCGGGCTTCCGGCGCGGTGACGATGCGGTCACGGCAGTCGAGGGCGTCGCCGCGATCGAGCTCGGGCAAACGGCGGACGCGCGTTTCGGCCATCGGCTCGCAGCCGTCGCTCGCGCCTGCCTGCGGATCGGCGACCTTCTGCGTTCGGCACCAAGGCCGGATGTGATCATCGCGCGCAATCTCGAAATGCTGGCGGTGGCAAACCGCGTCGCAACCCGTTACGGCAACGATGTCGCCATCGTCTATGAATGCCTGGACATTCACAGGCTGCTTTTGCGCGACGATGCGGTCGGCCGTGCGCTGCGGCTCGCCGAGGCCCGCCTCGGACGGAACGTCGGCCTGCTCCTGACCAGCTCGCCGGCATTCGTGGAGAGCTATTTCCGCCCGCTGTCCGGTATCCGGGCGCCAGTGCAGCTCGTCGAAAACCGCATGCTGGAGCTCGATCCGGCCAGGTCGGCGCCCGCTGTCCGGTCGCGTCCGCCGGCGCCCGGTGCTCCCTGGCGCATCGGCTGGTTCGGCGCACTTCGATGCCGGAAGTCGCTTGAGCTGCTTGCTGCTTTCACGCGCGTGCTCGAAGGGCAGTTCGAGGTGGTCCTGCGCGGCCGGCCGGCACGCTCGGAATTCCCCGATTTCGACGGTTTCGTCGCGCGCGAGCCCTATCTTCGTTTCGAAGGCCCTTATCGCAATCCGGAGGATGTCGCGGCGATCTACGACGAGGTGCAATTCGTCTGGGCGATCGACTTCTTCGAGGAAGGGCTGAACTCGAGCTGGCTCCTGCCGAACCGGTTGTACGAGGGCTGCCGCCACGGTGCGGTGCCGATCGTCGTGGCGGGAACGGAAACGGCGCGGTTCGTCGCCGCGCACGGCATCGGCCTGACGCTGCCCGAGCCAACGGTTGACCGTCTGAGCGCCCTTCTCGCCGCGATGGATGCCACGCGCTATCGCGCGGCATATGACGCGGTTGCCGCCGAAGGCGAAAAGCCCTGGATCTACCAGCGCGCCGATTGCGTTGCGCTGGTCCGCCGCCTCGCGGGGCTGCCGCGCCGCACACCCTGCGCCGACAATGCCCCGGCCTATCCCGACCTCGTCGCAACCAAGGTGGACTACCATGACCGCTGAAGCCTTGAAATCCGTGCGCTGCCTCATCGTCATACCGTGCCTCAACGAGGCGAAGCATCTGGAGCCGCTGGTCGGTCGTCTGGCGCCGTCGATGGAGGCGCTCGATGCAACGCTCGTCATCGCCGACGGCGGCAGCACCGACGGGACGCGGGAGATCGCCCAGCGGCTGGCGGTCGACCATGAACGGATCCGTTTTCTCGACAACCCGAAGCGTATCCAAAGTGCCGCGGTCAATCTCGCCGTCGCCACCTTCGGTGCCGGCTACGACTATATGATCCGCGTCGACGCGCACGGCTCCTATCCGGACGATTACGGCCGGCGGCTCGTCGAGGAGGCGCTGGTCACCGGCGCCGACTCCGTGGTCGTCGCCATGCAGACGGTCGGATTCGGCACCTTCCAGAAGGCGACGGCCTTCGCGCAGAACTCCACCCTCGGCAACGGCGGCGCCAAGCATCGCAAGGGGGCGGAGAGCCACTGGGCCGATCACGGGCATCATGCGCTCATGCGCATTTCGGCTTTCGAAGCGGTCGGCGGCTACGACGAGAGTTTCAGCGCCAATGAGGACGCGGAATTCGACTACCGCCTTCACAAAGCCGGCTACCGGATCTGGATGACCGCGAAGACGAGCATGGTCTACTATCCGCGCGCGAGCGTCGGCCCGTTGTTCCGGCAGTATTTCGGTTACGGACGCGGGCGCGCCCGGAATTTCCTCAAGCACCGCGCATTGCCCAGCATTCGCCAGATGATTCCCCTCATGGTCGCGCCGGTGACCTTCGGCGCGCTGCTGGCTGCGCTGACCTGGATCGCCGCGGTGCCCTTCGCGCTCTGGGCGGTCGCCTGCCTTGGTTATGGCACGTGGATGGCGCTGGGGCAGCGCAATCCCTACGGGCCGCTTGCCGCGATCTCCGCCATGGTCATGCACTTCGCCTGGTCGGCCGGCTTCTGGCGCGAACTGCTTGCTTTCCGGCCGCGGAGGGTAATCCCTTGACCGACCATTCCCCCGTGCCCGAACGCCGCGTCGACATTGCCGTCTGCACCTTCCGCCGCAAGGAATTGGAGCAGACGCTGGTGTCGCTCGCCCTGATGCGCCGGCCGGAAGGTGTGCACCTGCGGGCCGTCGTCGCCGACAACGACGTCACGCCGAGCGCGGCACCGCGTGTCGAGGCGGCGCGGCGGCTGATCGGCATGGAGATCGTCTATGTCCACGCTCCGGCCGGCAACATTTCCATTGCGCGCAACGCCTGCCTCGATCATTGCGCCGCGGACTTCGTCGCCTTCATCGACGATGACGAAACGGTGGACGAGCTCTGGCTCGTGACACTGCTCGAGCAGGCCGACCAGACGGGTGCCGCGGCGGTGCTCGGGCCGGTGAAGGCACATTACCGCCCCGATGCGCCGGGCTGGATGCGCCGCGGCGATTTCCATTCCACGCGGCCCGTCTGGGTCGATGGCGCGATCCGCACGGGTTACACCTGCAACGTGCTGCTGCGGCTCGATTCCGGCGCCATCGCCGGCCGGCGGTTCGATCTGGCGCTCGGGCGGAGCGGCGGCGAGGACACCGCGTTCTTCGACGCCGTCCACGCCGCCGGCGGCCGGATTGAATTCGCGGCCGAGGCCTGGGTGCACGAACCGGTCGCCAAAGATCGCGCCACCTTCCTCTGGCTGGCGCGGCGACGCTTCCGCATGGGTCAGACGCACGGGCGCATTCTGGCAGACAAGTACGAGGGGTTCAGCAGGTTGCGGCAGATGGGGCTCGCCGCCACCAAATGCGGCTTCTGCGCCGCGGTGTCGCTCGCCCTCTTCCCCTTCCGGGTCCGACGCTACCGCTATGCCCTGCGGGGTGCGCTCCATGCCGGCGCGGTTGCCGGCCTCTTCGGGGCACGAGCAATCGAACAATACGGGCAGTTGGAGAACGCGGCGTGACGGATACAACCCTTGAACCCGACGTGACGTTCGTGATCGCCGCCTACAATGCGGCGGAGACGATTGCCTGCGCCGTCGCAAGCGCCCGCGCCCAGCGGGGCGTTTGCGTGGAGGTTGTCGTGGTGGACGACTGCTCCTCGGATGGTACGCGCGACGTGGTTCTTGCGTTTGCCGACCCCGCAGTCCGGCTCGTCGCGCTCGACAGGAATCGGGGTCCCGGCGGTGCGCGCAATGCCGGGTTCGACGCGGCCCGCGGCCGGTGGGTGGCGGTTCTCGATTCCGACGATGCGGTCCACCCCGAACGGCTCTCGGCGATGCTCGCGGTCGCCGAACGGGAGAACGCCGATGTCGCGGTCGACAATATCGAGGTGGTTTCCCCGGATGGCCGCAGCGAGCGCATGTTCGCGCCGGAACTGCTCGGCTGCCTGTCGTGGCTGACGCTCGCCGATTTCATTGCCTCGAACGTGCTTTTCGAGGCGACGCACAATTTCGGCTACATGAAGCCGGTGTTCCGGCGAAGGTTCCTGGAGGAAAACCGGTTGCGCTTCGACGAGGACCTGAGGATCGGCGAGGATTATCTTCTGCTCGCCTCCGCGCTGGCGCTCGGCGCAAAGTGCCGCGTCGTTCCGGAGACGGGTTACGTCTACCACATCCGCGACGGGTCGATCTCGCGGGTGCTGAAGCCGCACCATGTCGAGGCGATGCTGGCTGCGGACGCGCGCTTTCTCCTCCGCTTTCCGCTCGGCACCGCAGCCGCGGCGGCTCAGGCGCGCCGGACGCGCAGTCTCGAGGAGGCGCGCTCGTTCCTCGCGATCGTCGGGCATCTGAAGAACCTTTCGCCACGCGGCGCGTTGAAGGTCGCGCTCGGCGATCCCCGTGCGCTCCGGCATCTGAGAATGCCGATCGCTGCCCGACTGCGCCGCCTCGCGGCGCCGTTGGCCCGCCGCAAAGCCGCCGCGCATCGCGCGGCCCTTCCGCAATCGACAACGGAACTTTCTCCGTTCAAGAGTAAAGGATAGTGCCCATGGAGCGTACCAAGACAGTCCGCAAGGCCGTCATCCCCGTGGCCGGCAACGGGACCCGCTTCCTGCCCGCCACCAAGGCGATGCCCAAGGAGATGCTGACGGTCGTCGATCGTCCGGTGGTGCAATACGCGGTCGACGAAGCCCGCGAGGCGGGCATCGAACACATCGTCTTCGTGACGAGCCGCAACAAGCAGGCGATCGAGGATCATTTCGACGATACGCCCGAACTGATCACGTCGCTTACCCGGTCCGGCAAGGACGCGCAGGTTTCCGAACTGGAACGGCTGCTGCCGAAGGCGGGCTCCGTCAGCTTCACGCGCCAGCAGGCGCCGCTCGGCCTCGGCCATGCGGTGTGGTGCGCCCGTGACCTGATCGGCGACGAGCCTTTCGCGCTGCTCCTGCCCGACATGATCTCCTACGGTGCCCGCGGCTGCCTTGCCGGTCTCATGGACCTCTACGGCCACGTTGGCGGCAATGTCGTCGGCGTCGAGCAATGCGCGCCGGAAGAGGCCTCGCAATATGGCATCGTCGCGACGGGCGCCGCCGTGCCGCACGGCTTCGCGATCACCGGCATGGTGGAGAAGCCGAAGGCCGGCGAAGCGCCGTCGAACTTCTACCTCAACGGTCGCTATATCCTGCAGCCGGAGATTTTCGGACTTCTCGCCCGCCAGCAGCGCGGTGCCGGCAACGAGATCCAGCTGACCGACAGCATGCTGGCCCTTTCCGACAGCCAGCCGTTCCACGCGCATCCCTATGACGGGCGCACCTTCGACTGCGGCTCGAAACACGGCTTCATCGAGGCGAATGTGGCCTTCGCGCTCAAGCGGGCGGATATCGGCGCGGCCGTCTACCAGTCGCTGCGCGCGCTGGTCCTGTCGCACGAGGGCGCCACGCGCGCTGCATAACGAAGTGCAATTGTCCCGGGCCGGCGGACCGGCCCGGGACAGACGGCGGCGTGAGCAGCCCGCACGAACCGAGCCAGGAAGGCAGAAACGGCCCATGCATCAACGGACCTTGCCCCGCAACAGCATCCTTCACCGGGAACAGGATGCGTCCGATTCCTTCATCGATCTCAACCGGCTGATGGTGATCGTCGCCCGCCGGGCCCGGATCGTGGCGCTCGCGGCCGTGCTGTTCCTGGCGCTCGGCGCCTCCTATCTCGTCTTCACGACGCCGATCTACACCTCGATGACCCAGGTCCTGCTCGACGAGAACCTCTCGCGCTACGCCGAAGAGACGGAGCAGTCACCGCAGAGCAGCCAGCAGGCGGACATGCGCATTTCGAGCGCCGTCGAGATCCTGAAATCCGGCCGCCTGGCACTGCGAGTGACCGACGACCTGAACCTGGCCGAGAACGCGACGATCCTCAATCCGCCCCAGTCGCCGATGGCCCTCGTGAAGGGCTGGGTGAAATCGGCGACCGACCTGTTTTCCCTTTCGCCGGAGCGTTCCGAGGAGGCGATCCGCAACGGCAACCGGCAGAAGGCGGCGGCCCTGCTGCAGCAGGCGCTGACGGTCGAGCGCGTATCGCGCAGTTCCGTTGTCGCGATTTCCTTCCGCTCCTCCGATCCGCAGCTCGCCGCGGTGATCGCCAAAGGCTATGCCGAGGCATTTCTCACCGATCAGCTCAACGCCAATTTCGACGCAACCGAGCGTGCCTCGATCTGGCTGCAGGAGCGTCTGACGGACCTGCAGCGGCGCGCCCAGGAGGCGGCGCTGGAGGTCGAGCGCTACAAGACCGAGAACGGCCTTACCTCGGCGCGGGGCGAGCTGATGTCCGAGCAGCAGCTCGCCGACCTCAACAGCCAGCTCATCGTGGCCCAGGCCGACACGGCCAGCGCGTCGGCGCGCTACAACCAGTTCCGTGCGATCGTCGAGCAGGGGCCGGACAAGGCCGTCGACAACGCCACCGTGCCGACACGGCAGGCGGACAATTCCGTTATTCAGGAACTGCGCGGCCGCTATCTTTCCGTCAGCAAGCGGGAACAGGAGATTTCCGACAATTTCGGCGCGGATCATCCGCAGGCCGTGGCGTTGCGCGGCGAAAAGTCGGATCTCGCCGGCCAGATATATCAGGAGCTCCAGCAGCTGGCCGCAAGCTACCGCAACGAATATGAGGTCGCCCGTTCGCGCGAGGAATCGCTGCGCGAAAACATCGACACTGTCTCGGGCCGCAATTCCGAGGCCAACAGGTCGCTGGTGCAACTGCGCGAGCTGGAGCAGAAGGCGGCAGCGCTGAAGACGCTCTCCGAATCCTATCTCGGACGCTACGAGCAGGCGTCGCAGCAGCAGTCGTTCCCGATCGCCAAGGCGCGCGTCATCTCGGATGCCGGCGTTCCCGTCTCGCCGTCGAGCCCCAGGAAGACGATGGTGATGGCGCTGTCGCTGGTGCTGGGGCTGATGGCGGGCGGTGCGCTCGCCTTCGTGCAGGAGATGCGCGAGCGTTTCTTTCGCGTCGAGAACGACGTCCGCACCCAGCTGGGCCTGAAACCGCTCGGCTACCTGCCGCTCGTCGGCAAGCCGGGCAGGCGCCGCATGCGACTGGTCGGCGCGAAGATGCAGAAACCGCGTGATGGCGAGTTGCCGGAGGACGAGGTGCTGCCGCTGGAGCGTATCACACGCGTCGTGCTCGACGCACCGCGGTCGGCCTTTGCCGAAACGCTGCGCAATGCCAAGCTCGCGAGCGACGTCCTGTTGCAGGGGCGGGAGAGCCGGGTGATCGGCGTCGTCTCGGCGATGCCCGGCGAGGGCAAGTCGACGGTTGCGGCGAATTTCGCCGTCCTGCTGGCTGCAAGCGGCAAGCGGACGCTCCTGATCGACGCGGACCTGCGCAACCCCGGGCTCAGCAAGATGTTGAAGCCGTCGCCGCGCTCCGGCATCGTCGAAGCGGCGCTCGGCGAAACGACGTGGATGCAGGCGGTCAAGGTCGATCCCCAGACGAAACTTGCGATCCTTCCCGTGGCGC
>NZ_JAKGBU010000059.1:4512-34517 GCF_021555155.1 Rhizobium alarense | reverse complement strand
TGTTGCCGCCGTTGCCGGTCAGGGTGTTGGCGAGGCTGTTGCCGGTGGCATTGTTGCTCGCCGACCCCGTTAGGGTCAGCTTTTCGAAAAAGTCCGCGAGCGTGAAACTGACGGAGCTCTCGATCGTATCCGTCCCGCCTGTGCTCGTTTCGACGAGACTGATGCCGGCCGTGTCGACCTTGTACGTGTCATTGCCGTTGCCGCCATAGACGCTGCCCGTCACAGTCCCACCCACTGTGTCGAAAACATCGTTGCTGTCGCGAAGGTAGACGTCGCCGATGATGTCGCCACGGTTGACGAGCGTCTCGCTACCTGCGGAACCCGAATAGGCATAGGTCGTTCCGCTGATCGTGCCGCTGTTGAAGATGCTGACGTCCTGGCCGGCGACGAGAACCGTGTTGATGCCGACGACACCCGAGATCGTGCCGCCAAGATTCTCAACTTCGCCGTTGTCGTCGGAGATGTATACGGCCGTGCCGTCGGAATCGATGGTGCCTTCGTTTTTCAGGAACGCGCTGTTGCCTTCGAGTCGGATGGCGAAATTGGTTCCGAAGATCGAGCCGCGGTTGACGATACTCGCGTCGGCTCCCTGCATCGAGATTGTGATGTTCTCTCCCGTCACGGTGCCGGTGGCCGAAACCGTGATTTTCGTGTCGTCAGCCAGGAGCAGAAAGGCATAGTTGGTGCTGAAGCTTTCGAGTGTCCCGTTTATTTCGAAACTGTTGCCCGTAAAGGCAACACCGCCGAAGAAGACATCGTCTCCGGTAACGCTGATCGTGACGCCCGCGTCGACGATATAAATGTCATCGTCGGCCGAGAGGTTGGTGCCAGTAGTGGAATCCGTAGAGTATTGGAAAGTTGTCATCGTTCGAAACTCCGCAAAAATACGCACCCAAACAGACAATAAGTCTTGGGTCTGTGAATTCAGTATTTCGAAACGCCAACTTTATCTAATAAAACTAAGATAAATAAAAGTCAATTCATCAAGTTTTTTGAAATGCCATGATTAAATCTACAGATAATGTAATTATTGCCTACATAAGTATGATTTCCATTCATGCGTGTGTATGACGTTTGAAGATGCCATCTTATTCTTCTGGAAATTCTTCTGGAGATTCGGGGGCTTGGCTATGCTGAGCAACGCATGCTGCTGGCGCGATCTTCAAAGGACCGGCGGCACAGCGTCAGGGTCTACCGGCTATTCCTGGTGGTGCACAATCACGCCCCGCGCCCGTGCGGCTGCAGCGCGTGACGATTTAACGACGTCATTCCGGAGATGGGCCAGAGTTGAGCAGGGCGCATTCATCTCATCGACAGCCCCTTTTTGGATCACTGTCGGAATGCCGGGGACAAATGTGCGGGTCAGCGGAGACTCGCTCCGGCGGAGGAGCGCCATCATACGGTGTGCTGTTAAAGTAGTGCACTCATCGATATACAGTGAGCATTGTTCGGATGCGATGATGCACCGCCAGAAAACTGTCAAATTTCCATCTTACTATGATGAAATGCTTGCTGAAAAATACCCTTCGGATGAAGGTACGAAAAATCGTTTACAAATTCTTATATTCATGTAATCTTAAATCCACAAATTTGAACAATTCTGTGTGAATATCTCCGGCGAGGCATCAAAATATTGCCGCGGCGTTATCTGTTGAGTGAAATACACGCAAAGCTTGTTTTTAGTCACGAATTTCAACTCTGCATTTTCCCGCACGCGAATTGAGGTCGCCAAGGGCCAGTGTAGATGTTGTGTGAAGACGGAAGAAATCGGGCAGTGGGGCACAATTCGTTCAAGTAGAGTGGGGACATCACATGGCAGCCACCCGCCCTGAAATTCAACCAGAAGTTCGACAAGACCGCGAGACGAACGGAGACGAAGCGGGCAGCAATGCACCCGGACCGATGCGGAGGGCGAAGTTGCTGTGGCGGCGCATCAACTCGCTGAGCCTCGTTCAGGTGCAACGGCGCAAGTTCGCGGCCATCATTCGCAATGTCCGCAATTCCAGAGCCCTGTTCGTCACGGATGTCGTTCTGGCACTCCTGTCGCTCCTGCTGGCCTATCTCCTTCGTTACGGAATCGACACCGTCTATCTTCGTACGGATCTGTTGCGAACCCTGGTCATCGCCGCGCCCCAGTTTCTGCTGGTCTGCGCCATCGTCTTTCCCCTTGCGGGTCTCTACAACAGAAACTGGCGGTACGGGTCGATCTCTGACCTTTGGGCGATCCTTCGTGCCGTCGCCGTAACGTCGCTGGTCCTGGTCAGCATCCTGTTCTTTGCAACCCGCCTGCAGGACATTCCGCGCAGTGTCATCCTTGTCGAGGGCCTTCTGCTGACAGCATTCCTGTCGGCATCCCGTTTGACGTTCCGCATGGATGAGTTCCGAACCCTCGGGCGCGAGATCGCTTTCGGAAAGAAGTCCAAGGATAAGACCATTCCGATATTGCTCATCGGCGCCGGCGGCGCGGCCGATCTCTATCTGCGCGCCCTCAGCAGAGAGAAGGACAGCACCTATGTTCCGGTCGGATGCCTGGACGCCAGCGATCTCCACAAGGGCATGTGGCTGCGCGGCGTGCCAATTCTCGGCTCGTTCGACGAGTTCGGGACGGTCATCGACAGCCTGACTGCACAAGGCCAGGCGCCGCGTCATCTCGTCTTCACCGAACCGCCGACCTCGTTCGGCCCGGACGTCTGCGACAGGCTGCTCAAGGCCGCAGAACAGCGGGGTATCGCCACGTCGCGTCTTTCCCACCTGACCCAACTCCGGAATACGAAGGAGGAGAACCGCTACGAACTGCGGTCGATCGAACTTTCGGACCTGCTCGAGCGGCCGCAAGCCTTGCTCGATCGGCAAGCGGTCGTCCAACTCATACGGGGACGGCGCGTGCTCGTTACCGGCGCGGGCGGATCGATCGGCAGCGAACTGACATTGCAGATCGCCGCATGCCAGCCCTCCGAGATCGTGCTTATCGACAACTGTGAGTACAATCTCTATGCGATCGACCTTGCACTGAGCGAGCGCTTTCCGGCTATCCGGCGAACTGCCCACATGTGCAACGTCCGTCGCGAAACGCGTGTGAACGATATTTTTGCCGTGCATGAGCCCGAGCTGGTGTTTCACGCCGCGGCCTTGAAGCACGTCCCGATGGTGGAGCTCAACCCCTGCGAGGGGGCCTTGACCAATGTCATCGGCACGATGAACGTCGCCGATGCAGCGACCCGCTATGGCGCGCTGGCCATGGTACAGGTGTCGACGGACAAGGCGGTCAACCCGACGAGCGTCATGGGAGCAACAAAACGGCTCGCAGAACTCTATTGCCAGGCGCTCGACCTGCGTGGCTTCGAAAACCACAACGGGCCGCGCTTCATGACCGTGCGCTTCGGCAATGTTCTTGGTTCGAGCGGGTCGCTGATCCCGCTGTTCAAGCAGCAGATTGCCAAAGGTGGCCCGCTCACCGTCACCCATCCCGAGATAACCCGGTTCTTCATGACGATCCGGGAGGCCGTCGAGTTGACGCTGCAGAGCTCGGCCTATGGCCTGGAAGGTGAAATCGGCCAGGGCGAAGTTTTCGTACTCGACATGGGCGAGCCGATTAAGATCGTCGATATCGCGCATCGCATGATCAGGCTTGCCGGTCTTGTTCCCGATGTCGACATCGCCATGAAGTATATCGGTCTTCGACCGGGCGAGAAACTCTATGAAGAACTCTTCGACATGGCGGAAGAGCGTGTTCCTTCCCCGGTGCCGGGCGTTCTCGGAGCCGTTCCGGTGCCCGTTCCTCTCGATCTGCTGCAGGACTCCATCGCCTTGCTCAAGGTCCATTGCGAGGCCGGCGACGAGGATGCCGCCGTGAAGGTTCTCTCGGATCTTATCCCGGGCTATGTCCGCGAGTCCCGCGCTGCGAGCAATCCCGTTGGCAGCGGAGGAGCGGTGCTGCGGCAACGCAATGCGCTGGGTGCTTTTGCCAGGAGCACATCTTTCGTGCGCCAGGATAAGCGACCAGTTCGCAAGGGACGCAGCTCGCCGACCGGCGAACCGGGGATTGTATGAGTAGCGATGCCTTGACCCCACTTCGCGTCCTCAATTGCATAACGGGCCTGAACATTGGCGGGGCGGAATACATGCTCGCCCGTTTCGCCCGGAGCCTCGCGGAGGCAGATATCGAGCCACAGGTGCTCTCGCTCTTGAAGCTCGGACCGGTCGCCGCCCTGTTTGGCCAGAGCGGCATCCACGTCGAGTCGCTCGACATGGACCAGTCGACCATTTCGGTTGCGGCGATTCGGAAGTTGCGCGCGACCGTTCTCCGCTCCCGGGCCGATATTTTCCACGGCTGGATGTATCACGGAAATCTGGCGGCGAGCCTTGCCGCGCTCTTTCAGCGCCCGCGCCCGGTCATCTGGAGCATTCATCACTCGGTCGACGATATACGGGCCGAGAAGCGGTCGACCCGCTGGGTCATCCGCCTGCTGGCACGGTTGTCCTCGTCGGCGACGGCGATATCGTATTGCTCCCGCGCGTCGGCTCGGCAGCACGAAGCGCTCGGCTTCGACAGTTCGCGGAGCGTGATCGTTCCGAACGGCATCGACTGCGACAGTTTCCGGCCGGTCGACGGCGCGCGCCTTCGCCTGCAGCGGCAGTTCTCGATCCCCTCGGATCGCCTGATCGTCGGCAACGTGGCGCGGGCGCATCCGATGAAGGACCATGAGTCCTTCCTGCGGGCAATCGCCGCGCTCGACAGGCAGGGCCTGAACGTGCATGGCCTCATCATCGGTGCCGGCCATGAAGAAGATAGTGCGGCGCGGCGCACGGCGCGCGAGCTGGGGATCGATCATCGCCTGTCCACACCCGGGCCGCGATCCGATGTTGCCGAACTCCTGCCGGGTCTCGACGTTTTCCTGCTCTCGTCCGCGTGGGGGGAGGCCTTTCCGCTTTCGGTTGCCGAGGCGATGGCCTGCGGGGTGCCGGCCATCGCCACCGACGTCGGCGACTGCGACTGGCTGTTAGGGGACCGTCGCTATATCGCCAGGCCACGCGAGCCGGAATCGCAGGCGGCCCTGGTGGGCGACCTGCTCCGGCTCGAAGCAGGCGAGAGAAAACTGCTTGGAACGCTGGCGCGGAAGCGCATCGTCGAAAATTTCTCGCTGCAGCAATACACGGAAGGCCATCGGCAGATCTACGAGACGGCACTGTCCCGGCAACACTTGCGGAGTGCGGCATGAATGTCTTGGGTATGGAAGGAGCAACGGGCCTCCTTGAAGGACAGGCCAGAACCAAGAGGGAGTTCGCATCCGTGACGCCGGCGAAGCGCGTTGCGGTGGTGGCGAGTTATTCGCCGTCCCTTATCAACTTCCGGTTGGAGCTGCTGAAGAGAATGGTCGAGTCAGGCCACTCGGTCGTAGCGCTCGCGCCTGAGGACGATCCGATCGTCACGGCGCAACTCGCCCGCATCGGTGTCGAATTCCGGCGGGTGCCGATGGCGCGGACCGGGGTCAATCCTCTCCAGGATGTGCACACGCTCTGGGCGCTTTGGAGAACACTCCGCGAGATACGACCCGACGTCGTTATCCCCTACACCATGAAACCCATCATCTATGGTGGCATAGCCGCGAGGCTCGCCGGCGTGAAGCAGCGCAGTTTTCTCGTAACCGGGCTTGGCCACGTCTTTTCCGAGGCGGCCGGCAGGAGCGCAAAGGGCAGGGCGGTAAAGGCCCTCAGCATTGCGCTCTATCGCCATGCACTGTTCGGCGCCGACGTAGTCTTCGCATATAACGAAGCGGATGCCGACGACATCCGCCGGCACCGCATGCTGGACGACGAGCATATCCTCGAACTCGTGCCCGGATCCGGCGTCGATCTCGAGCACTTCGCCTATCGCGAGCCGCGCCGTGACAAGGCGGTCTTTCTCCTGGTCGCGCGCCTGCTCGAAGACAAGGGCGTCGTCGATTTTGTCGAGGCGGCAAGGCGGCTGAAACCGCAATTTCCAGCAGCGGAGTTCCGGATTCTCGGGCATTTTGACCCCAACCCATCGGCGATCTCCCGGGAGCAGATGGATGCCTGGGTGAAGGAGGGTCTGGTGACCTATCTGGGCGAGACGCGAGATGTCCGGCCCTTCCTTGCCGACTGCAATGTCTTCGTACTGCCTTCCTATTATCGGGAGGGCATACCGCGCAGTATCCTTGAGGCCCTGTCCACCGGGCGGGCGATCATCACCACCGCTCTTCCCGGCTGCCGCGATACTGTCGTCGATGGCGTTAACGGCTATCTCGTGCCGGCGCGGGATCCGCGGCAGCTCGCCCAGGCGATGATGCATTTTGCCGAAAATCCCGCAGATGCCCATCGTATGGGACTGCGCTCCCGCGACATTGCCGAGTCTCGGTTCGACGTGCACGAAGTCAACAAGCGGCTGATGCGGCGCTTCGGTCTTACCTGACGGAAGTGCCCGAATGCGTCGCCTGCGCCATGGCGACGTTGAAGGCATGGGCAAAAGCGATCGAGAGCAGCACCGGCATTGCCCAGAACCGGCCGTAGACGTGAGCGAAAGCATTGGTTGTCAGCAGGAAGAGCGTCACGCTGCAGAAGGCGCATGCGGCGAAATAGCGGCCTCCGGGATACCGGAGCGCGGTAAGCGCGGGTCCGAGCCCCGCTCCCGTCATCAGGATGAACCCGGCCATGCAGAACAGGCCGCCCTCGGTCCACAGCAGCAGGTAAAGGTTGTGGACGGGCTGCTCGAGGAAGCTTGTGACCTGGTACTGGTCGGCACCGAGGCCAAGGAAAACGATGTGGTCGGCGCGTCCAATCGCCTCTTCGATCAGTTCGAGCCGGTGGTCGAAGCTCCCTGCCTGGCCGATGTCACCGCTCTCGAGGGCGCCCAGCACCCGTCGCTGGAAGGCGGCCGGCAGATAGTCTCGCGCCCAGTAGTCGATTGCCGCAACGCCCCCCACCGCCGCCAATCCGACGGGCAGCAGGCGTTTCCATCCGAACGCGACGAGACAGAAGACGCCGACGGCATAGGCAATGGAAGCGAGGCCGGTGTTCGAGCCGGTCAGCATGACGCCGAGACCCATGACCGGCAGCGCCAGATAGGCAAGCCTCGTCAGGCGGCCAGTCGCGCAAAGCACGAGCAGAAGGGGCACCGAAAGCGCGATGACCGCAGCACATTCGTTCTCGCGCTCGATGAATCCCGTCAGGCGCCCGCTGCCGCTGACGAATATCGTGTTCGTCTGCCCGTCGACATAGATCAGATAGATGCCGTGCAGGCACATGAGGAGGATCGAGAGGATATAAACTTTCACAAGTCGTGTAATCTCGGTCTGACTGCGTCCGGCGGCAAAAAGAAAGACGAAGAAATAGGCGAAGAGATATTGCACGACGAGAATCAACCCTCTCAACGCGTCGCCATTGACGAGGCTGCTAAGGAGAAGTGTCGACAACAACACCGACAGTCCAATGAGCCACCAGACGGTGCTCGCGGCACCAATGCCGCGCAAGGATAGACGACCGGTTATCAAGAGGATGAACAAGCTAAATGCAATAAAAACATCACTCAACGTGATGTAGAATGCAGGATACCTCAGGAAATTCATCGACGAAAAAAACACAGCGGCGATCGCGAAGACAAATTCGATCTTGAGCGCCGCCGGTCTGAATTTCTCCAGCCTATCCAGTAGCTTCCGGGTGGCTTGAGGATTGCGGCGCGCAGCCCACTCGCCATGTCTCTGGTTGTCCGTTGCGCTCATGCCCATTCCCTTTATGCGGGCTGACGGAAGAATAGCGGGTTACGCAGAGTGATAGAATTCTTGCGAGGATTTTCATCCTAAGGTTTTAATAAACTTGGCATATATACATCCATAGTCGTATATAACTCATTTGACAGTGATCGCATTTCGAATTCAAGTAACCGATAGAATTTTTTGGAGGGGTTCATACGTCCCTACAGAGACGCCATCTTTCCATCGGAAGCGTTCGGAGGCATGATGCTTACCACGGATCGTCCGTCCGACTTATTCGTTGCGCGCAATACGATTGCATCAGGCACGCCTGCCAGTCCACGCGGCGCTGGGGCCTATGGCCCACAGGAGACCCTGGAGCTGTTGTGGCGTTACCGGCGATTTCTGGCCGTCGTCGTTTTGGCAGGTCCTTTGCTCTCGCTCGCGATCGGCTTGCTGTTGACGCCGATCTACACGGCCTCTTCGGCACTGGTCTTCGATCGCAACGACAATCGACCTTACGAGGCGTCTGCCGACGCTCGTCAGCTCGAACGCAACAAGTCGGCCATGGAGACCGAGCTGGACGTCATCCGCTCGCGTGTGTTCCTTGGAACCGTCGTCGATTCACTCGAACTTGTAAACGACCCATTCTACAACACCTATCTCTCGTCCGCGGAGTCCCGCTTCGACGGATTGTTCCGGACGCTGGGGCTCAAGGGCAAGGACAGCAGGGCGGGACAGGAAGCGCGCAACGTGTCGCCGCAGGCCCAGCGCGACCGTGCGATTTCCCGGCTTCTGGAAACCTTCACCGTTGACCGCAAGGGCGACAGTCTGGCGATGACGGTTCATGTCAAACAGACAAATCCCACGAGAGCTGCAGCGCTGGCCGATGCGATCGCCGAGCGATACGTTTCGTGGACGTCGAAGCTGAAGGACTCCGCCACCCGACAGACCGTCGAGTTCCTCGACCAGCAGGCGTCCGATCTCGTGCGGTCCATCGCCGAGAAGGAGCGGGAGATCGCGTCGTTTGCTTCGGTAAGCGATCTTTCCTTCGATCCCAAGGACGACCTCTTGCGCGCGCGGATGGAGCAACTCAACGAGCAGTATACGCTCGCCCGCGTGGACGAAGCCGGTGCGTGGGCGAGGGTGAACGAGGCCAAGCGCCGCCGCTCGGTATCCGGCGACGCGGGCGTCGGCGAAGTCGTTACGTCTGACCACCTGACAGGCCTGCGTACCGAGGGGGCCAGGCTGGAACGGCTCCTGGCACAGCTGAGTTCGAAATTCGGCAAGAGTCATCCCGAGGTGATGGACGCGCAGGCGGAGCTCACCTCCAATCGCGCGATGGCTGCCGACGAAGCCAATCGCATCATCCGCGGGCTGGAAAACGAGGCCGAGATCGCCAGCTTGCGCGTCAACAAGTTTGCGGCGGAAGTGGGCGTGCTGCAGGAGAGGATAAAGAGCCGCAACCTTTCGGAGATCAAGCGGCGGGAGTTGGAGCGGGACCTCACCAGCGAACAGAAGCGCTATGACGCCGTCGTCCAGCGCCTCGGCGAACTCAATCCGGAAGTTCTCGAGGTGAAGAATTCGGCCGTGGTCGCGTCCTACGCCGAGGTGCCCACCGAACCGTCATTTCCCCAGCTCGGGTTCCTGATCGCGGGAGGCACTGTCGGATTTATTTTCCTTGGCGTAGTCGCCGTCATCATCGCGGATCTGTTCGACAGCCGCCTCTATCAGCCCGACATGGTCGAGGGCGTGTTGCGGCGACCGAACCTCACGACGATACCGGACTACCGCATCGGCGCGCGCATGGCGATCGACCCCTACAGCCTGATGCTGAAAGATCCCAATACGGCGATTGCGCGGGCGACGCGCAGCCTCTGCCTTGCCTGGCGTTCGCTCGACAGGCAAAGCGGCGGCAAGATCCTCATGGTTGCCTCCGCCAATTCCGGCGACGGCAAGACGACCTGTGCTCTGGCGATGGCGGCCATGGCAACCACAACCGGCGTGCGGACGGTCATTGTGGACAGCGACCCGCGCAGCAACGGAGCGGCAGCGCGACTGCAGGTTCTGTCGAGCGACACGGAATGGCGCACCACGCCGCCGCGCACCGGAGACCGCGTGCCCGTCTCGCCGCTCTACCCCTATCTCAACGTCATCGTCAGCCGGCCATCGGCGCATGATTGCGAGCAGCTGTTTGCGTCGCTGCGCGACAGCTTCGATCTTGTCATCGTCGATGCGCCCGCCCTCTCGGAGTCCCAGGAAGCCGTCTGGCTTTCGACTTATACCGACTCGGTCGTCGTCGTCGTATCGTCCGGCGTAACGCGCGAGCGTGATCTTGCCTACCTGGCGGAGCGCCTGAACCTCAGCGACGCGCTGCTTCTTGGCGGCATCTTGAACTTCCACGGGCGGCCGCGAGACGGGATCGGTGGCGCCGGCTGGAGTGCACGTCTTGCCGGCCTGATCGGCCGCGGACGGACGCGCCAGCCCGAGTTCGTCCACTGACGCCTTCGCGCGTCCGCAGATCTCAACCTTCAATCAGGTGGCCGGTCTATTCCTTGATGCTGCCGACAAGGCGCCGATAGGACAGGTGCATCGTGATCAGCCAGAGTGCCGACATGACGATATGGGCAATGTTGGCGCCCATCGCACCGATCTGTGGTATGGCGACAAGAGCGGTTGCATGGAAGAAAAGCGTGGCGATGAGAACGCTGTTCAGAACCGCGCGCTCCTGTCCCATCGATAGCAGGGCCGAGCGTAGCACGGCCGCACACAGGGTGAGGACAACGGCGAAGCCCTGGACGATCACCAAGGGAGCTGCGGCGGCAAACGCCGGTCCGGCGGCAAGCACCAGGAGCGGCTCGATCGTCGGATAGAGTACGACGAGGCCGATGATACCTGCGGCAAGCAGCAAGAGCTGCGTCTGTGAAACGATGCGGGTGAATGACTTTATCGACTGCGCCGCCCAGGCCCTGCTCAGTTCCGGATAGACCACGGCCTGCACCTGTACGCCGGCCTGCTGACCCAGCCGGCCGATCCGCTTTGCAATGTGGTAGAGGCCGGCCGAAGCGGCGTCGGTCAACGCCCCGACGATCAGCGTGTCGAGTTCGCTGGCGCTGGAACGGATCGTCAGCGACAGGTTGGCCGAGAGCGAGAAGCGCCAAAGACCCGGAAAACGCACGCGGATTCCCTGCATCGACATGAAGAGGATTCCGCCAAAGTTCTGACCGCGGAGTACCCTCATGGCAATCCAAAGGAGCCCGAGCCCGCTGAAAATCTGGGTCAGCATCCAGATCAGCGTGAATTCGAGGAGGCCCCAGTTGAGTGCCACGCCGACCCCGCACAGGCATGCGCGGGCAACGCTCGACGCCACCTGCAGATAGGCGAGGGAACGGAACCTGCCGAACAGGCGCAGCACCGCCGTCGGCATTCCGCTGAGCTGGAACGGCAGGACGAAGCAGTATATCAGTGCAAGTGTCCGCGTGTCCGGCGCAATGCCGAAGAGACTGGCGCCGGCCACCAGCAGAACGACCGCCAGCGCCCACGCCAATATCGCAGCCGAAAGATCGAGCACCAGCCCGAATTTAAGGAGTTGCTTCAGGTCTTCGGTGCGGCCGCCCTCAAGCGCCTCGGCCCCATACTTGATCAACGGCTGCCAGGACTGGAAGCTGATGATGCGCTCGATGGCTCTCGTATAGGTGAAACAGAGGGCGAGGATGCCATATTGCGTCGGTCCGAGAGCGCGGGCCGTCAACGCAAACGCAACGAGACCGATGACCGTGCTCGACGCGTTGCCCGCCAACAAATGGCCAATGCTGCGGATCCTGGAAGAAAAGTCAGCGCCCGGGCGCCACCCTGAGACGCGTTTGCGAAGCTTCTTTCGGGCATGTTGTAGATCAAACAGCACCATTGCCCCACTTCGCTGACCAAGACCCGGAGTTCCGGTTCGACCTGTGACCGTCCCGCCGGGAGCAAATATCCGCTCAAACAACGAAGACGTGCCAGCGGCGAGAAATATTCGGTTCTGCCTTTTTCTTTTATAACAATAGCTTACATTTTTCTCTATTCCGGGTTGAAGTTGAAATATCTCGAAAAAAACGGCGGTGCGCTGTTGTCAAAGCTTCGTTATGATCCAATAATGACAATGCCATTGTGGGATGCAATGTTCGTCATTTCTTCGGATCCGAGGTCTTGCATGTTCGGCCCATCTTTGTGTCTGTTCCCTTTCATTTCCAGGCTGGGTGCGCTGCTGACCGTCGTTCCGGTCGCTTTCGCACTGTTCGCGGCGCCCGGCGTTGCGTCGGCGAACATCGACGATTATCGCCTCTCGGAAGGCGATGTGCTGACGTTCGACTTTCTTGACGATGACGAGTTGCCGGTCACGCTGACCGTGACCTCGGATGGCGACGTCCAGTTCCCCCTGATCGGCGACGTCCGGGTCGAGGGGCTGACCCTTGGGGATGCCGTGGAGCGGCTACGTTCCGAGTTCCAGACGCGGGACATCCTGAAACACCCCAAGATTTCCCTCAACGTCGCGTCGTTCCGTCCCATCTACGTGCTCGGCGAGGTCAAGAACCCGGGATCGTTCGCCTATGTGCCCGGGCTGACCGTACGCCAGGCGATCGGCCTTGCCGGAGGTACCCAGACCGCGACGACCAATCCGGGCGACCGGGTCGTCGCGCGGGCCAGACTTCGCGGTGAAATGGATGGTGCGCAATCCGAAATCGTCCACGAGGCCATCTATGCCGCCCGCCTGTTGGCGCAACTCGAGGGTCGGGAAGTCATCGACATGAAAGACGTCCCCGACGCCGCCAAACCCTATCTCGAGGATATCTCGGCCAGGGCCGTGATGGAGATCGAGCAGCGGATACTCGACACCGACCGGGAGAACACGAAGGCACAGATCGATATCCTGACAGAGGGTATTTACGAGGCGGAGCAAGGGCTCAAGATCCTTGATGACCTGAAGATCCAGCAGGAGGAGATCGTCGAGATGAACCTGCGCGACCTCGAACGCGTGAATACCTTGCGCAAGCGGGAGCTGAACACGGAAAGCGACCTGTCCCGGGCGAAGGCGAATACGTCGAACGAGAAGTCCCGTCTGCTGGAGATCGTCGCTGAAATGTCCCGCTCGCGCCGCGAGCTCGGCAGCCTCAAGCTCGAACTGTCAAAGCTCAAGGCGGACAGGACGCGCGATATACTTGAGAAGCTGCAGGAGAGGGAACTGGCAATCAACAAGCTTCTGGCTGCGCGCAAGTCTGCGGAGGAGCAATTCTACCTGCTGGCGGCAGTGGCGGCTGAGGAGGCCAAGAAGGGCACCATCAGCTTCACCTACGAAGTTCGCCGCAACAGGGACGGGTCCCAGAGGTCGGAGATGGCCGACCTGGTGGCACCGCTGCTGCCGGGCGACGTCGTCTATGTCGGTATCGCCGGTATCTGAGGGGCAGTCGTCCGCACCGTCCGCGCGTGGCCATCATCGAGGAAACCCAGTGAGTTCAGTGTCATGCAGGTAAGCAATCTCGTCGTGGAAGGAACCAATCGCGGGCCGCTGACCGCGAAGCGGCTGGTCGACATTCTTTCGGCCTGCCTGCTCCTGCCCGTCGTGCTGTCGTTGTCTGCCGTGACGGCGGCGATCGTCTACGTCTGCCTGGGACGCCCGCTCGTCTTCCGCCAGCAGAGGGCGGGCCGCGACATGCGAACCTTCGACGTCATCAAGTTCAGGACGATGACGGACGTGCGGGATGAGGACGGCGAGCTGTTGCCAGACGAACAGCGGCAGACCGCCGTTACAGCCATGTTGCGGCGCCTGCGCCTCGACGAACTGCCGCAACTCCTGTGCGTTCTGCGAGGTGACATGTCGATGGTCGGCCCGCGGCCGCTGCCGCGCGATACGTTGATGAGGTTCGGCGAAATTGGCGAGCTGCGCTGCAAAGTCTCGCCGGGTGTGACGGGCTGGGCTCAGGTCAATGGCAATACACGACTGAGCGATGAAGAAAAAATTGCATTGGATATCTGGTATGTCGACAGGAAAAACCTGGCACTGGATTTTTCTATACTTGGAATGACGGTGGCAACCATCCTGCGGGGCGAGCGCGTTGACGTCCGCAATCTGCAGAGGGCGCTCCTGCACCTGCGGCAACGGCGGGCTCTTTTGACCGACAGGATTCCCACTCACGGAGACTGATGCGTGCGTATAGTGTTGGTTGGAGCCGTTGAGTCCACGCGCGTTGCGTTCCGCACGCTCTTGTCGATCGGCGCGCCGCCGGTTGCTCTCGTCACGCTTCCTCTGGAGGCGCTCGGCCGGCACTCGGATGCCGTCGATCTGTCGCAACTGGCCGGTCAGTCGGCCATCGGGCCCATCTTCGCCACGGACGTCAATGCTCCGGAAACGCTGGAAAGACTGCGTGCCGCGGCACCCGATCTCATTCTCGTCGTCGGTTGGTCGCAGATTTGCCGGGCGGAGTTTCGATCGGTTGCGCGGCTCGGCTGTATCGGTTTCCATCCATCGGCCCTGCCGCGGCTGCGTGGCCGGGCAGTGATCCCCTGGACAATCCTCACCCGGCAGGAAACCGCCGGATCGACATTCTTCTGGCTCGACGACGGCGTGGATACGGGTGACATCATTGCCCAATGCGTCTTTCCCCTGGACGAGCAGGAAACCGCCCGGACGCTGTACGACAAACATCTGAAGTCGATCGCCGACCTGCTGCCGGAGGTTCTTTCCCAATTGACGCAGCAAAACCCCCGGCGCATCGCCCAGGACGACAGCAAGGCATCCTATTGCGCGCGTCGCGGACCCGAGGACGGCATGATCGACTGGCACGCCAGTGCCGACGACGTTCTGCGCCTGATCCGCGCCGTCGGCGATCCCTATCCGGGCGCCTTTACGCGTTATCACCAAAGCCATATCCGCCTCGACGAGGCCCGGCTCTACGATGGCGGTACGCGGTTCATCGGCCTTCCGGGGCAGATACAAACCTACGCGCCCGGGGGACCTGTGGTGCTCTGCGGCGACGATCGTTGCGTTCAGATTTCCAGGTGGGACTGCGATGGCGCGCAAAAGCCGCCAAAACATGCCGTGTTGGGGAGGAGTTGATGGATTCATTGGCGCAGAGCTTCGGTCGCACGGTCGTCATTGCTCCTCACCCGGACGACGAGGTACTGGGAGCGGGCGGGACCATCGCCCGCCTTGCCGCCGGGGGCGGCGACGTCCAGGTGGTGGTGGTCACCGAGGGAAAACCTCCCGCCTACGGGCCCGATATGGTCGCCCGGATCCAGAACGAAGCCAGGGAGGCGCATGCCCTCCTCGGTGTGAGCAATACGCATTGGCTCGGCCTGCCGGCCGCGGCGCTTGCCGAAACCGCCCATGCCACCCTCAACGCCGCCCTTTTCCGGATCTTCGAAGAACTTCGCCCCAAGACCGTGCTGGTGCCCTTCGTCGGCGATATTCACGTCGATCACCAGCTCATCTTCCTGTCGTCGCTGGTGGCCTCACGCCCACATCAGCACGGGTTTCCGGAACGCATTCTTGCCTACGAGACATTGTCGGAGACGAACTGGAACGCGCCTTATCTGGCGCCGAATTTCGTGCCCAACGTGTTCATCGACATTTCGCAGACGTTGGGCACCAAGGCGGAGGCGATGCGCTGCTTCCGGTCCCAACTGCGCGATCCCCCGCATGAACGCTCGATCGCCACGATCGAGGCCCTGGCGACGGTGCGCGGCGCCACGGTCCTGACACCGGCGGCGGAAGCGTTCGTGCTTGTGCGATACGTTACATGAAGCAGCGCACGCAGTTGTCCTCAATGGGATCAACGTCGAGCAATAGTGGACGAAATCCGGGAGAGCCAGCATGACGCAGTGGCCGGTATATGACGAAGAGCAGATTGCAGATGTCGTCGCAGTCTTGCGATCGGGAAAGGTCAACGCCTGGACGGGTCCGCATGTCCGGGAGTTCGAGGAAGCCTATGCGCGCCATCTCGCCAATCGCTTCGCCATCGCGCTGGCCAACGGCACCGTGGCTCTGGATCTCGCTCTCTATGCGCTGGACCTCCAGCCGGGCGACGAGGTGATCGTAACGCCGCGAAGCTTCGTTGCGTCGGCCGCCTGCGTTCCGTTCTCGGGTGGGATTCCCGTCTTTGCGGAAGTGGACCCGGACAGCCAGGTCATGACGGCGGAGACCATCGAGGCGAGGATCACGCCACGAACCAAGGGGGTGATCGTCGTCCACCTCGCCGGATGGCCCTGCGACATGCCGCGCATCATGGAGATGGCGAAGCGTCGTGGTCTCTGGGTGATCGAGGACTGCGCCCAGGCGCACGGCGCCCGCATCGATGGAAAGCCGGTCGGCAGCTTCGGCGACATCGCGGCCTTCTCCTTCTGCCAGGACAAGATCATCACGACGGGCGGAGAGGGTGGCCTCGTGTCGATGAACGACGAGGCGCTCTGGATGCGCGCCTGGAGCCGGAAAGACCACGGGAAGTCGTTCGATACGGTCTTCAACAGACCACGTCCGCCGGGCTTCCGCTGGCTGCATGAATCCATCGGAACGAACTGGCGGATGACCTCGATACAGGCGGTGCTCGGCTTGCGGCAGCTCGAGCGACTGGAGGCATGGCACTCCGTCCGAACGCGCAATGCAGCCGCCCTCAGGAGCGAGATCGACGGCGTCGATGCCCTCCGGTGCCCGTGGCCGCCTTCCGGGTTGACGCATGCGTTCTATCGCTTCTACGCATTCATTCGCCCCGAGAAGCTGCGTCCGGGCTACGATCGCGACCGCATCGTCGCGGAGGCGAATGCCGCCGGTGTGCCGTGTTTTTCGGGAAGCTGCTCGGAAATCTACCTGGAGAAATGTTTCGTGGACCGCGGTCTGGGGCCGTCCCAGCGCTTGCCGGTGGCGCGAGCGCTTGGCGAAACCAGCATTGCCCTGCTCGTCGATCCGACGATTTCGGCGGAAACGGCGCACAGGAGCGGCAGGGTGCTTCGCGAGATCGTCTCAGCCGCAGCGTTGACGACCGAAAAAGCGGTGTCTGCGGGGGCATGACAATGCGCAAGCCAGTCTTCCGCCGGTTCAGCGAACTGACGCCCCGCGACGTCAATGTCGAATTGCAGGTCCACACGAGCTGGACCGACGGCAAGGCGACATCGCGCGAAGTGCTGGAGACGGCGCGCGCGCGCGGCGTCGGTGCGCTGGCTTTCACCGAACATGTGCGCGAAGACACCGACTGGTACCCGGATTTCTTTCGGGAGATCGACGCCAACCGCAAGCAGTTTTCCGACATGGCGGTCTATATCGGTGTCGAAACGAAGGCGATGGACGAGCAAGGTCGGCTCGATCTCTCCGAGAGCGTGCTTGCTGCGGCCGAGATCGTGCTCGGCAGCGTTCACCGCTTCCCTGACGATCGGGGCGGCTATCTCGATTTCAAGACGCTGTCGGCCGAGGAAACAGCCGAAATCGAGTTTCGCCTGTCAATGGGAATGATACGCAACGCACCGATCGACGTTCTCGCGCATCCCGGCGGAATGTACCAGCGCCGCCACGGTGAATTTCCGGAACGTTACTTCCGTGAGATGATGATCGCAACGCTCGAGCGCCCGGTCGCGATCGAGATCAACTCTTCCTATCTCGTGAATATGGCGCGGTTCATCGATCTGTGCCGGGAAATCGATCCAATCGTGTCGATCGGCTCGGATGCCCACAGGCTCGACGAGATCGGAACTTGCAGGGACTTGCTTCTGGACATGGGGATAGGCACGCCGTGAAGGTACTCGTAACAGGCGCTGGCGCCCTGCTGGGGCAAGGCATCATCCGCGCGCTCAGGCGTTCGACACTCAATGCGACAATCGTTGCGGCTGACCCGAGCCCGTTGTCGGCCGGCCTCTACTGGGCCGATCGCGCCCATTTGCTGCCGATGGCGCGGGACGGACGCTACCTTGATCGCCTGCGTGACCTGATCGCCGTCGAGCGACCCGATGTCGTCATTCCGGGAACCGACGTGGAGCTCAAGACACTTGCGGTCAACCGCGCCGCGATCGAGAAAGACCTCGAAACTCACGTCATCATCAGCGCACCGGATGTCATCGACGTCGCCGACGACAAGTGGTTGACCGCGACGTTTCTCGGGCAGAAAGGGCTCGATCCGGTGCCGTCCTGCCTTCCGGGCGACGAAGAGCGTCTGATCGACGAGGTCGGCTTTCCCTTGATCGTCAAGCCGCGTGTCGGCGCCCGGTCGATCGGCTTCCGCAAGATCCACGACCTGAAGACGCTCCGCGAGGCGATCGACGACGATCCCGGCGTCGTGATCCAGAAGTGCATCGGATCGGACGACACGGAATACACCGCGGGAACGCTGACCTTCGACGGCGTCTGCCGGGCCTCGATCGTCATGCGTCGCGACCTTCGCGATGGCAACACCTACCGGGCCTTCACCCAGCCCTACGGGGTGCTGAACCGTTTCGTCGAGAAGGCCGCCGTGGCGCTCGGGGCTTATGGGCCGGCGAACTTCCAGTTCCGCCTCGACGCCGGCGTGCCGCGCATATTCGAGATCAACGGCCGGTTCTCCGGGACGACGGCCATTCGCCTTCATGCCGGCTTCAACGAGGTCGAGATGTGCCTGCGGCACGTGGTGTTCGGCGAGCCGGTCGTCCAGCCTGAACTCGAGCCGGTGACGATCCTGCGCCACTGGTCGGAGACCGTGGTGCGGGACGACAATATCATTGCGGGCTGATCCGCCAAGCAAGGGACGGTGGAAAGAGATGCGCCTGGCAGTCACAGGGGCAACGGGCTTCGTCGGGAAGCGGTTCGTGCAGCACGCGCTCGAGGTGGGTGCCGAGATCGTCGCGCTCGTTCGCAATCCGGCTGTCTGCACACTGCCGCGCCATCCTTTGCTCGTGGTGGAGGGCTGGCGCCTGGGCGAGCCGCTGCCGGCGACGGGGCGGGTCGACGCCGTATGTCACTTTGCCGCGTATATTCCCGCGAATTTCGACGATCCGGGCGAAGCACGCGCCTGCTTCGAGACCAATACCCTCAGCGTCCTCGGTCTGGTCGCCGATAGCGCTGCGCAGGGCGCCGGACACTTCGTCTATCTTAGTTCCGGACAAATCTATCGGCCGGGCGGGCCTGCGGCCGACGAGTTGGCGGCGACCTATCCGGTGGAGCGCGCCACCTATTACCTGACCAGCAAGCTTGCCGGCGAGCTCTGCGTCCAGGCAGCGGCGCGCCGCTGCGGCCTGCAGGCAACGGTGCTTCGGGTCGCATCCGTCTACGGCCCCGGCATGCATGGGGGCGGCATGATTGCGACCTTCTTGCAAAGGCTCTCGTCGGGGCAGCCGGTTGAGGTGCGCGATGGCGGCCGGTACGGCGTGGACCTCGTCTACGTCGACGACGTGGTCGGTCTCGCGTATCGCGCCGTGGAGCATGGAAAGTCCGGTATTTTCAACGTCGGTGGCGGCAGGATCTGCCGCGCCTTCGACGTTGCACATACGATCGCGGCGGCCGTTGACGCGGCGCCGGCGCTGATTGCTGTTACCGGAGAAGCCCACCCTTCCGGTTTCTCGGCGCTGGACATATCTCGCGCTGAACGGGAGTTGGGCTACAGGCCGATGGATCTGGAAGCCGGGTTGCGGCACTGGAAGAGTGTCGATCAGCTCACGAATTTCAGCAGATAGTCGGCGAGGCGGTGGGCGAGGGCCACGATGGTGAAGGTCGGCGTGTCGTTTCCGGCGGTCGGGAACACGGAACTGCCCGCCACGAAGAGGTTGTGTATGCCGTGGACGCGGCAGTTTGGATCGACCACGCCCTTCTTCTCGTCGGCGTGCATGCGTGTCGTTCCCATATGGTGCCACGTCCACATGGGGCGGTCGAGTTGCGCCCATTCGTCCGGATGGACGTCGAGCCTGCCGAGCCCGGCACGGGCAAATCCCTGCTGCAGCAAACCAACTGTCTTTTTGAGACTTTCGATTGTCGAAGACGATAGCCGCCAGGTGAGCGCTGCCTGGGGGCGATTGTAGCGGTCGGTCTGGGTCGACAGGTAGACGGCGCTGTCCGCAAGCGGTTCGGGCTCCAGGATATGCTGCAGCTGGAAGCTGGTAATGAGCTGCTTGGGACGCAGGATGTGCATGCTCTTGGTCCAGTTGATCTCGCGCATCCACCTGGCCCCGCCGGCCACCTGGTGGCCGAGAAGCGACTGATCACGGAAGTGGAGAAGGGACTGGCGCAGTCGTTCGAGCGTATTCTGATCCTGTCCATAATAGCAGGGCACGATCCAGGCGCGATGATTGAGCAACCGCTCGCGTGCCTGGGCCTCGAAGGGGAGCACCAGGCCGCTGACGCGATAGCTTTTCTGCTTGTTCATGCACAGTTTGCGCGTGAGGCGTTGCCAACGCGCGACGCGAATTCTGTCGAAGCCGGCAAGAACGTTGCGGAACTGGCGCGTTGCGGGCGTGACGGTGCCGATCGTGAAGCGGGGGTGGTCCATGAAATATCGTCCGACAAGCCCCTCGCCACGGTTGGCGATGCGGTTGCTGATCAACAGCAGGCGGGCATTCTCGATGCCGCCGGCCGCCAGGACATAGACCTTGGCGCGAAGGCGGAACTGGTTTCCGCCCTCGTCGGCGCAGAGCGCGGACGCCACCGTGATACGGTTTTCGTCATATTCCAGATGGAGCATGGTCACATTGATCGCCAATGTCACCGACTGGGACCGCAGCAGTTCGTTCTTCAGGTGCGCGCCGGTCCGGTAGTGCTTGCAAAGCTCGACTGCATCGCAAAACAGCAGGTCGGACTGGCCGGAGAACAGGGCGGAACGACCCGCCAAGACGTCGAGATCGCCTACGCCGAGGGTGGCGCTCGCACGCTCGTAATACGGCCTCAGATGGTTGAGGTCGAAGGGCCAACCGCTGTTTTCCACCCATGGCCGCTCTTCGAAGTCCGGTGGATCGAGCGGCTTGCACAGGCCGCCCCAGCCGAATCTCTGGGTGCTTCCGCCGACTCCGCGCAGCCGGCTGGTCGAGAGCGCGGCATAGGGCAATCCGGTTGTCTCTGCGGGTCGATGGTCATAGGTCGAGGGGCTGCCGCCGTTCCCGCCGCTTTCAAGGACGCAGACGCTCAGTTTGCTGGCAGCAAGCTGCGAGGCAAGGGTAAGGCCGCTCGGTCCGGCTCCGATGACGCAAATATCGAATAACTTTTCGGCGGGCATGACGCTTCCGACGATTGCAGTCATTGCGTCAGTCTCCTGGTTGGCATTCAGGCAGGCGCTCTTCCGCAGGAGCCGAGATCTCTGCCGCTGCCTGAAAAGCACTCGATTGCACAATAAATCATATTCTGATGAAATCACCAGAGGACAGGGCGAAGAGATATAAGAAAGTACACGTGTATGTCATATAAGTGTATCTGTTCATAGTCTGCCGACCCGGGCGGCGATGTGGCGATATCTTCTGTCGACATTTGGTTAGGTGATTCCTCCATCAGTATTTTCCGCACGATCAAGGCTGCGAAGATGCCGGTCTGATTTCTGTGAAGCCGGGCTTGGGTCTGATTTGTCAATTGATCGATTTCAAATCGGGGTGTGATGAAATGGTAAAAAGCGGCCGGTGAGTATAGTTTTCGATTGCCAAGCGGGGCGAAGTCTCTAGCATCTGTCGGAGATTTTGCCGGTTATTTTCGGGGGTGTTGTACGGCGATGCGATTGGTAATGGTCGGCTCGGGTTATGTGGGTTTGGTGTCGGGTGCGTGTTTCGCTGATTTTGGTCATTACGTGATCTGTGTCGACAAGGTTCCGGAGAAGATCGAGGCGCTGAGCAACGCCCGTATTCCGATCTTCGAGCCTGGCCTTGCCGATCTGGTGAAGAACAATCTCAATGCCGGGCGATTGCACTTTTCGCTTGATCTTGCCGGTGCGGTGAAGGATGCCGACGCCGTTTTCGTCGCGGTCGGTACCCCCGCGCGACGTGGTGACGGCCACGCGGACCTCGGCTATGTTTATGCGGCCGTCGAGGAAGTGGCCAAAGCGTCGACGGGTTATACGGTGATCGTCACCAAGTCGACGGTGCCGGTTGGTACCGGCGACGAGGTCGAACGAATCGTCCGAAGCGTCAATCCGGATGCCGACATTGACGTTGTGTCCAATCCGGAATTCCTGCGCGAAGGCGCTGCCATCGCCGATTTCAAACGCCCGGACCGGATTGTCATCGGGACCGAGAGCGACCGGGCGTCGGAGGTCATGCGCGAGATCTACCGGCCGCTCTACCTCAACGAGGCGCCGTTCTTGCGCTGCGACCGGCGCACTTCGGAACTGATCAAGTATGCGAGCAACGCCTTCCTCGCCATGAAAATCAGCTTCATCAACGAAATGGCCGACCTTTGCGAAAAGGTTGGCGCTGACGTGCAGAAGGTGGCCAAGGGCATCGGCCTCGACAAGCGCATCGGCGACAAGTTTCTTCACGCCGGACCGGGCTACGGCGGCTCATGCTTCCCCAAGGACACGCTGGCGCTGGTCAAGACGGCGCAGGACCACGAGACGTCGCTGAGTCTGATCGAGGCAACCGTCACGTTCAACGACAAACGCAAACGTGCCATGGCGAGAAAGGTGATCGCCGCCTGCGACGGAAACGTTCGCGGTAAGAAGGTCGCGGTGCTTGGCCTGACGTTCAAGCCGAACACGGACGATATGCGAGAGGCTCCATCGATATCGATCATTCAGGCGCTGCAGGACAATGGCGCCGATGTGTTTGCCTTTGATCCGGAAGGCATGGAAGCCGCCCGCAGCCACGTCGAGGGCGTGACCTACGGAAAAGGGGTCTATGACATCGCCACCGACGCGCACGCATTGGTCATCGTCACCGAATGGGACGTCTTCCGAGCACTCGATTTCGGCCGCCTCAAGCAAATCATGGCGTCGCCGGTGATCGTCGACCTGCGCAACGTCTACAATGAGCCGGAGGTGTCGCGCTTCGGCTTCCGGTATGTTGGCATCGGCCGCTGAAGCGGCCTCGACAACCCTGGAGAGGCGGCTTGGGGGCCGGGGCGACCGGGCAACTCCCCGCGGAAGGTTGCTTGCCGGTCAGTTCGGATAGGCGCTACCGGTGAGACGCTGCTGTGCCAGCCAGTCCATGAAGCGGTCGAAATTCGTCTGTCCGTTCTCGTCGGAACCTTCCCAGGCGTCGGCTTGGCCGACTGTGGCGCCAATGTCGGCCTCGACGGCGTCCGCCATTCCATCGCCATCGATGTCGGCATAGGGCGTGCCGCCTGACATTGCCGGGAGGAGCCCTGGCTCCTTGACCATCCGACCCTTGCCCTTGCGGCCGATCTCGCCGACTTCCGCGATCAACCGCCCGTCAACGTCGTCCCTCGGGAAAGCGCCGGCCGTCAGTCGTATGTCGTCATAGGCCGCCTCGGCCGTCACGATCCGCTCGACCGACAGGGGGCAGGGCGGCTTGTCGACAAGCACGGTCCCGGCATCCGGAGCGACGAGAATGACCTGCTTTTCGCCCGGCGCCCAGACTTCGTTGCCGTCCGCGTAGATTTTCGGGTTGGCGACCGAGTGCGTCTTGTTCCAGTTGATGGCATAGCTTCGCTCGTTGGTGCTCGGGCCGCCCTTGAAATAGTTCCCGACGATAGAGATCGGTGTGCCGCCCGGATACTGGGAGAAGACCTCCGACCATTCGGAGCGCGCATTGTAGAACAGGTTGTTGACGATATCGATGCAGGAGCCGCCGTGGTGGTTGTCGTCCGGGTTCCGGTCACGGTTGGAGATGCATGCGTTCTTCCAGAAGGTTATGTTCTGCGGCGTGTCCGGGTCCGAGCCGAGCAGCGCGCACTTGCTGTGTTTGTTCTGCCCTTCGCCGAAGATCGAGTAGGCGATCGTCACATTCGTCGAGTTTGCATGCGTGTTGACGTTTTCGTCGGTAGCCCATGATCCCGAGACGTGATCGACATAGACGCGTTCGCTGTCCTCGATCGTGAAAGCGTCGATGTTCTTGACGGTATTGGGCAGGCGTGGCCGGGACCTGATATGCCTGACGATGACGTCGGTCGTTTTCTTGACGATGAAGGGCGTATGCAGCTTCGCGCTGTTGGGTGTCTCGATCGTCAGCGTGATGCCGGATCCCGGGGCGGTCTGGCCGAGGACCGAAAGCATACCGTTTTCGTTGCCGATCATCAGGGAGGAGGCAAGCCTGATGACGCCGCTGACGCGAAACACGCAGTTTCGCGGCCCCGTGTCTTCGACGCAGGCCCTCAGACTGCCCGAACCGCGATCCTCCAGATTGTCGACGTAAAGGATGCGGCCGTACCTGCCGCCTTGGCTGTACTTGCCATGGCCCTGCGCGCCAGGGAAGGCCAGGGGAGACGCGTCGCCGGGATCATAGCTGTGGGACGTGACGGGCAGGCCGATCAGAATACAGAGGCACAGGAATGCAACGCCAGCGTGGTTAACTTTTGCCATAGCCGTTCAAAGCTCGAATGCCGGTTCGTAAAGAAGACGTCAAGAGCCGCCTGCTTCAGTATAGCACCGATCCGGGATAATCTTAGACGAAACGTCCGACGACGCAACAACGGAATTTTTCACGGACACAAGCTGGTGAGCGGCTGCGCCAAATTGAAACAATTCAATTCTTCCAGCGGAGGGCGACCTGCCAAACGTTGACAGAGCATCCTCCTACGCTTCATGATCCAATTCTTGGAAATGGGGCTGCTGTCGATTTCGGGTGACGTCTTCGGCGCAGTATTGATGTTGTTGGGCTGAGTAAGAAGATATGTACATTTCCCGTTTCTCTCCGGCGCAGAGTCAAAGGCAAGTATCGTGACCGCCAAGCCAACGCGTGTTGTATTTCCGTTTGTCGGAGATGAGGTGGGTGGAAGTCATATTTCGGCAATGAAGTTGATTGCCGGTCTGGACAAGACGATTTTCGAGCCTGTCGTGGTTCTTCATACGGCGAACGGCCCATTGGCGAAATATTTTGACGATCTTTCGCTGCCCTACGTTGTGGCGCCTCCAACCAGCGTACTGTCGCCCATACATCGTAAGCCATTGTTTACCGTTATCGGCAAGGGGCTCCGCTATCTCGGTGATATCCGGGCCATGGTCCGCTTTCTGAAGCACCTTGAAGCGGAGATCGTGCACACCAATGATGGCCAGATGCATGTGACGTGGGCGCCGCCCGCCCGCCTTGCCGGCGCCAAGCTGTTGTGGCACCACCGGGGCGATCCGACGGCGAAAGGCGTCAACTGGCTCGCGCCGCTCCTCGCGAATCACATCGTCACCGTGTCGAACTTTGCCAAGCCGGCCCGGCCGGTCTGTTCCGTTGCCGGACGCCTGACCGTTCTTCACAGCCCGTTCGATCATCCCGACGTCCTGCCGGACCGGGATACCTGTCGGCAAGCGCTCGTTCGGGAGCTCGGACTGCGGGACGACGCGCGCTTCGTCGGCTACTTCGGCGCATTGATCGAGCGAAAGAGACCGCTGGACTTCGTCGCCAGCATCGCCGCGTTCAACCAGCGCCATCCCGACGTCCCGCTGCACGGGCTCCTCTTCGGGATTCCCGAAAAGGGCGGGCCGCCGCTCGACCGGGAAGTCGGGCGGACGGCGGCGGGACTCGGTGTCGCGGACCGCATCCACCTGATGGGTTTCCGCTCGCCCGTCGCCCCCTACATGCGTGCGGTCGACGCGCTGCTCGTGCCGGCGCTCAACGAGCCTTTCGGACGGACCCTCATCGAGGCAATGCTTCTCGGCACCCCGGTGATCGCGACCGATCACGGCGGCAACCGCGAGGCCATCGCGGATCGCAGGAACGGCTTTCTCGTGCCGGCAATGCGCCCCGAATGTTTCGTTGATCCTCTGTCGCGGATCCTGACGGACCGGACCGAATGGCAGCGGATCAGCGAAGAAGCCGAGCGGCAAGCGCGCAGCAAATACGGCGTCGCCGAACATATTGCGGGTATCACCCGCATCTATCGTGAGATGGCTGGACCGGCGATCCCGTCATCCTAGTGTCCTGGTGGCCAGCGCGGAGCAAGACCATGCAGCTCGAAGACATCCGTTTCCTGATCGTCGGCGCGACGAAGAGCGCAACGACCTGGTTGCAGCAGTCCCTGCAAAGGCATCCCGCCGTCTATATGCCGGACCCCGAACTGCACTATTTCAGTCGCTACTATGATCGAGGCGCGTCCTGGTACCTGTCGCAGTTCGAGCCAGGGGACCATAGGAGGCGGCTGATCGGCGAGAAATCCAATTCCTACATGGACACGCCGGACGCCGCGGGGCGCATCCGGCGCGACCTGCCGCAAGTCCAGTTGATCGCGCAGCTGCGCAACCCCATCGAGCGCGCCTATTCAGACTATTGCATGCTCTACCGGCGAGGAGAGGTGGGCAGGGATATCGAGCAGTATCTCGACCCGCGCGTCGCCGACGGCGGGCGGTTCTTGAACGGCGGCCTCTACTATCGCCAACTGTGCGGCTTCCTCGAGGTCTTCCCCGCAGACCGTTTCCTCATCCTCCTGTTCGAGGACATTCGCACCCAGCCGCAGCGTCAGCTGGACATGGTGGGTGCGTTTCTGAAGCTCGAGGGTGATCTCGCCATTCCACCGGCCGAAGAAAAGGTGAAGGACAAGACGCAGGCGGTCATCGGTCCGCATCTCCGCCGCATCCTGTCGCCGCTCAAGCCATTGGTGAAACCCATCCGGCAAACAGGTGCTTTCGCGGCGGTGCGGTCGCTCGTGGCGAAGGAGCTGAACTATCCGGCCCTCAAGCCCGATCTCCGGTCACGCCTCATCGAATATTATGCCGGCGAGGTCGAGCAGCTCGGCAAATCGACGGGGCGGGACTTTTCGCCTTGGCTCGAGGCCCGCTGAGGCGGCGACGGCCGACGTGACCGGGTCTGCGGTGAGCATGTGCTCCGGCGTCAACGGTGGTCTGCAGTCGGGCGCAGAAGTTGCATCTTTGTATGTGCTTTCTCTAATGGACACCATCCGTCCGCCGTTCTATCCTCGGCGCTCAGGCGTCCTGATGGACGGCGCCGTCTTCTTCCCGTTGTTTCGTCGGATGGATTCAATGAGATTGCCGGTCACCGCTCTTCTCGCCGCCGTGGGGTTCATTCTTCCCTGCCTCCCGGCTCATGCCGAACCGAGCTTCGATTGTCGCAAGGCGGCGAGCGCGACGGAACTCGCGATCTGTGCAGATCCGGAGCTTGCCGCGCTTGATGCGGAAATGGCATTCCTCTATTCGCGGAACCGCGCTTCGGCGACGGCCGACCACGCTGAAGCCCTTGTTGCAAGCCAACGGGCCTGGCTGAAACAGAGGACCGCCTGCCGAAGCGACGCCGTCTGCATCGCTGACCGCATGCGCAAACGTATCCTCGTGCTTAGCGGCGTCGACGCCGTGGCGGAGAGTCCGGTCCGCATCGACCCTAGCTTCGACTGTCGCAAAGCATCCGACCCGGTAGAGCATGCGATCTGCTCGGACCCGGCGCTCGCCGCCCTCGATCGGGAGATGGCAGCCCTCTACACCGCGCGCAATGTCGGATCGGCCGGTGCTCTGGTGGCGGAGCAGCGCGCCTGGCTCAGGCAAAGAACCGCCTGTGGTGGCGATGCCTCTTGCCTTGCTACCCTGATGCGTCAAAGAATTGCTGCTCTTCGCGGACCGGCGGGGACGATAGCCGCCGTCCGCTCCTGCCCGGAGGCTCTGGCGCAAGCGCGGGCGCTGGCAGGGAGCCTGCAGGTCGTGATCGGAAAACCGGAGACGCTGACGCCCGCCACTGCCTTTCGGGTTGCCTATGAGCTGCCGGCCAGTGCCGTTGCACCGCTTCCGCTTTATCTCGTCGCCGATTTTCCGGAGGCGACGCGCTTCCGCGGCATGGGATTCCTGCCGCTGACGGCGGGCGCGCGCGGCCCCTTCGGCCTCGGGCACGCGGAGGGCCGGACGCGTGCGATCGTACCGCTCCATACCAGCCGGTCGTTGCAGGGCGGCATCATCACCGCCTTCCTGTTGGCCGCTGGCCAGCAGGACGTCGGCGTAAGTCTCGTGACGGGCGGGGAATGCGGCGAGCAGGTCCTGCGCAGCCAGAGATCGCCGATACTCAAAGTCGAGCTCGGTGTTCCGGAAATCGTCGTCCAGGACACCTTTGCCGCCGGCGATCCGATCCGGACGGTGACGGACAGCCGCGGCCACCGCGAGTTGCGGGTCTATGACGATCGCTACGAGGTGTACGAGCGGGCGACGGGCGCGTTGCTGCTCGCGCGCAGCGGCAGGGAGCCGTGTTTTTCCCCCGGTGGCCGCTTCCTCGGTGCCATCCGCCATACCGACAACCGCATTGAGGTCATCGATCTCGCGCTCGGCTCCGTCGTTCAGGAATTCCGCCCCGGCGTGCTCGCCTGGGCGCGAAACGACAGTTTTATGGTGCATGGCGCGACGAGGCGGCAGCTCGAGAACACTGTCGTTTCCAGCCTCAATCCGGATGTCGTCAGTGTCAACAGCATGTCGAACGCCGGGGCGGGATGGCTTGATGTCGAGGTCGTACTCGACATCGACCGCATGTTTGTCGCGCACACTGATGAGTCGATCGCAAACCACGAGGGCGGTGCACGTTTGTGGGACATGCTCTCCGGCGCTTCGATGGAGTTCAGTGAGATACCTCCGGAAGGCGCTGTCGGTGATCCCGCCTATTCCGTGCCGCCGAAACGGCAGAGATTTTCGTTGCGACAGCTTGTGCGGCAGCAGCATGGAGTCAACATTCCGATGGATGGGGTCCTGTGGCGGTTGGGAGAGCCGGTAGCGGTAAGCCATGTCGACGAGCTCTTCCGCTACGATCTGAAGTGGAACGAGCCGCAGGGCTACGTCATGCTCGCGGACAAGGCCACACCGGCGGCCGGGACGCTCTCCGGGCCTGGAACCGGCGACTGCGCGTTGGAGGACGCGCGGCGCGGCCTCGCACGCACGAAGTTGCCGGTTCTCTGCGCCGCGGCCGTTGTCGGTCGTGGGCTTGGGCGGCTGCCGGCCACGGTCGAGCCTGTCGGCGAGGAGACCGTCTTCGAGCGTATAGCATCTGTCGTTGGCGCGCTCGATCCCGCAATCTCGATCGTGCATCGGAGCTATGGCTCGGCATGGGATGCCGGCCCGCAGAGGAAGCGGCGGATCGATGATCTCGTCGCCGCCGCTTCGTCGATCACACCCGCCTTCAGCGCCGGCATCAAGCCGCTGCCGCAGGAGATGCGAATGGTCACCTGCCACACGGCGCCGGAGGAACTCGATCCGGCCTATATCGAGCAGTCCTGGCAGTGGCGGGAGGAGGGCAGGGATATGCTGCTTCTATTCGTCAACTGCTATGCCGGCAGTTCGAGAATCAGTTTCGCCAGCCTTCTTCTTGTGACGGCGGACGGCGTACGGGCAATCGACCGGCAACTCGTCGCGGACGGTGCCAGCGAGGATACGAGCCCGTTCGGCTGGAGCGAGGCGGACGACAGCGAGATCCGCGTCTTTCCGGTCGGCAGCGACCGCATACTGGTATCGGCAAGCTATTCGGGATACGCGGCGCTCATCGATCCGGGAAGCGGCGAGCGAGTCGGCAAGCTTTTTCCCCTGGCTGACGCGACCCTTATCCGCGCCATGCGGCTTACGGCCGACGGACGTCATCTCGTGCAACTCAACCGCAACGGTCGCTTTGCGATCTTCCGTGCCGACAGCGGCGAGCAGCGCCTGGCAGGTGCCCATGTCGACGACGAAATCGTCGTCATGCTGCCCGACGGTCGTTTCGACACCACCTATGAGGGAGCACATGCGCTGAATATCCGCTTTGCCGGGCTTTCCGCCTTGCAGACCGTGCATCAGTTCGCGGCGGCGCTCCACCGGCCGGGGCTCGCCCATGCCGTCATGGAGGGAGATGCGGTCGCCGACCGTCCGGGGACGCTCGGCACGCCGCCGCTCGTTTTCTTCACCGTCTCGGCCTCGGAGGGCGGCCGTCGGAGCATTGTCGTAGACGCCACCGACGAGGAGGCATTGGCCTCACTCAGGCTTTTCGTCGACGGGCGGCTCGTCGACGAACGCGCGGTCAGCGGTGCCGACGCGAAGGTCGTCTTCGACATCAAGGATCCAGGCGGCGGGCGGTGGGTGACAGCCGTTGCCGTCGACGACGGCGGCCTCGTCAGCACGCCGAAGGCCATTCTCCTGCCGCCGCCCGTCGCGATACGCGGCAGCCTGCGCGCCGTTATCGTCGGCATCGACGCCTATCGGCGGGATCCGGCGATTCCGCCGCTTGCCTTCGCTCAAAGCGACGCCGAGCGCCTGAAGACCAGCCTGACGTCGACGGACGGCA
>NZ_JAKGBU010000059.1:0-4412 GCF_021555155.1 Rhizobium alarense | reverse complement strand
GGCGACGGCCGAGGCAATTCTTGCGGCGCTGACGGTGGCGGTCGACGCGACGGGGCCGGAGGACACGCTCGTCTTCTCCTTCGCCGGGCATGCAGTCGGATCCGGTGTGGCGGGCACGACGGGCGACCTGCTTCTTGCTTTGCCGGACACGCGCATCGACCAACTCAAGGAAACGGCGCTTGCCTGGCGCAAAATCGCGGCAGTGCTTGCAGGTGCGCGCGGCAAGGTGGTGGTTCTGCTCGACGCCTGCCATGCCGGACTTGCGGGAAGCAGCGCCTTTGCCACCAATGACGATGCCGCCGGTGCGTTGCTGACGACGGCTGGTGCCCCGATGGTGGTGCTGGCGGCGTCGAAGGGGCGCCAGGTGGCTCTGGAAAGCGCGGAGGCAGGTGGCGGTGTTTTCACCTCGGCAATCGTCGATGCCCTGACAACCGGCCGCAGCCGTGCCGATGCCGATGCGAATGGCGCAATCGACCTCGGCGAGTTCTATGTGGCAGTGAAGGGGCAGGTGCTCGCCAAAACAGGCGGCCAGCAGAGTCCCTGGCTTGCCCGCAACCTTCTGGTCGGCGACATGATGCTCTTCTGATGGCCAGGCCGGGAGGCGCTCCTGTGGGCACAGCGCAAAGGCGGTGGAGATTGCCGCACTGTGTTCAATTTTTGAACCGGAGCATATGATAAGCGTGTGCGCCATCAATCCCCATCGTGAGGCAGGATGCGTTCTGGTCTCGATCTTGAGTGTCTGCGGAGGGTAATGACAAACGCGACTATCGCGGACTGTCCGGAATTTACTTCCGTTTCGAGGTTATATAGAACGAACTAAGCTGTTCTTGTGTCGGAAAAATCAGGCGAGACAAAGTAAATATGCGATATTTCATCACCGGCACCGCAGGATTCATTGGGTTTCATTTGGCGCGGCGGCTGTTGCAGGATGGACATCAGGTAACTGGTTTCGATGGATTGACGCCATACTACAACGTGAAGCTAAAGCAGATGCGTCATGCCGCTTTGGCGCAATTTCCGACTTTCAACCCGGTCATTGCGATGCTTGAAGACCGCAAGGCGCTGGAGGCGGCGATGGCCGCTGCCAAACCCGAGATCCTGATCCATCTCGCTGCCCAGGCAGGGGTACGCTATAGCCTCGAAAACCCACGCTCCTACCTGAGTTCCAATGTGGACGGCTCGTGGAATATACTGGAAATGGCAGGCCACCACAAAGTCGAGCATGTGATGCTGGCGTCCACGTCGTCCATCTACGGCGCCAACGCAAAAGTTCCTTTCCGTGAGACGGACAAGGCGGACGAGCCATTGACCATCTATGCGGCGACCAAAAAGTCCATGGAACTCATGGGGCACAGCTATTCTCACCTTTACAAGCTGCCCGTGACTTCGTTCCGCTTTTTTACCGTCTATGGCCCCTGGGGGCGTCCCGACATGGCGCTTTTCAAGTTCGTGAAAAGCATACTGGAAGATCAGCCGATCGAAATCTATGGCGAAGGAAAGATGAGCCGGGATTTCACCTATATCGATGATCTCGTGGAATCCATTGTTCGTCTTTCGGCTCTCGCCCCATCGGAAGCCAATCGTATCGAGAACGAGGAGATCGAAACACTCTCCCGTCAAGCCCCCTTTCGCATCGTCAACATCGGAGGCGGCCAACCGGTAAGCCTCATGGATTTTGTCGAGACCGTCGAGCGCGCTTTGGGTCGGCCGGCAGAACGGCTGATGTTGCCGATGCAGAGCGGCGATGTACCGCGCACGTTCGCGAGCCCTGATCTATTGATGGCGCTCACCGGCTATAAGCCCGAGACACCGCTGCCGACCGGCGTAAAGTCCTTTGTGGACTGGTATGTCGAAGCGCGGGAGGACATGCAGAGCGGTGCTTGAAGACGCGGGGCGGTGGTCCCGGCAAGGACACTCCGTCGACGCCGACCAGTTCGTCGTCCAGGCGCCGAGGGATTCCACCGCCGCAGTGCGACCTCAGGACATGATCAATCCACCATCCACGTTGATGGTCTGGCCGGTGATATAGGCTGCATCCTCCGATGCAAGGAAGGCGACGAGGGCGGCAACTTCGGCGGGCGTGCCGGCGCGACCCATCGGAATGCCCTCTACCCATTCGGCCATCAGTTCGCCCGGGCCGTAGTCACCGAGCATCCGGCCCCAGACGCGGTCGTTGTAGTCCCACATCTCGGTGTGGATGATGCCCGGGCAAATCGCGTTGGCGGTGATGCCCTCTCGCGCCAGTTCCTTGGCAAGGCTCTGGGTCAGCCCGACGACGCCGAATTTCGAGGCGGCGTAGTGAGGCGTGTAGATAAAACCCTGACGGGCCTGGCCGGAGGCGGTGTTGATCAGGCGGCCTCGGACGCCACTGGCGCGGAAGCGCCGGATCGCCTCCTGGCAGCAGAGGAAGACCCCCTTGGTGTTGACGTCGAGGTTCAGATCCCATTCGCGCTCGGTCAGGTCCTGCACCCTGGCGATAGTTATGACACCGGCATTCTGTACGGAGACGGATATGGCACCCAGTTTCGCCTCGGCCTCGCCATAGGCGGTCTGCACCGCCCTGGCATCGGTCACATCCAGCGCGATGCCGATCACCTCCGCACCGGTTTCCTCGCCGAGCGCCTCGGCGGCGGCCGCCGTATCCGGTTCGATCGCGGCGATGGCGACCTTTCCGCCTTCCTCGGCGAAGCGCTTGGCGATGCCGCGCCCGATGCCCTTGTTGCCCCCGGTAACGAAAACCGTCTGGCCTGCAAAACGTCTCATGGTCTTTCCTCCATAGTGCGCAGCAGGCCTGAGGTTGATCTTGCAGAAGATCAGGCCGTGAGCCGTGCCGCAGTGAACTTGTCGGTGACAAGCACGTCGATGACACCCAGTTTCAGGGCACCGGCGATAGCCTGGGTTTTCGATTCTCCGCCCGCGAGCGCCATGACGCGGTCGGTTCTGCGCAAGTCCTGCAGTGAAATACCGATGACGCGCTCATTGAGCGGGGTTTCGACCGGTTTTCCGTTCCTGTCGTAGAACCGGTAGGAAATCTCGCCGACGGCGCCGGCCTCCTGCAGCATCGCCATTTCCTGGCGGGAGAAGGTGTTACCGGAGCGGGCGAGCAGTTCGGACGGCTCCACCGCGCCGATGCCGATGATCGCGAGACTGAGGCGGCCGAAGAGGTCCATCGTCTCGCGCACGACCGGATCGGCCAGCATGACGAGCTTTGCCTCTCGCGACGACGTGATGCCCTGAACGAGGAGCAGTCGCGGCTCACCGCCGGTCAGTTTCGCAAGGCGCGCCGTCAGCTGCGTGGCGTGGGTCTGTACCGATGCGTCACCCATGCCGCCCAGAATCTGTACGATGCATTTGGCCTTGGCACTCTTGAGCGGGTGGATGTTGTCCACCATGCGCAGGATGGTCTGGCTCCAGCTTGAGACGCCGACGATCTCGTCCTGCTGGAGCGTGACCTCGAGGAAATGGGCGGCCGCCTCGCCGATGCGGGCCATAATCGCGCCGTCGCGATCCTCGGAACAGTCGATGACGATCGCTTCGGTCAGGCCGTAGCGATCGCGCAGCGCGGTTTCGAGGTCCGCGAAGGTGCCGGCCGGGGGAATGACCGTGGTGCGCACGATGTCCTCTTGCTCGGCGCGCTTCAGCATGCGCGAAACGGTGGCTTGCGACATGTGCATGATCGTGGCGATCTCCGCCTGCCGCTTGCCTTCGATGTGGTACATCTGGGCAATGCGGGCGATCAGTCGCAGCTCGTTAAGCCGTCCCATGGAATCCTCCGGAGGTGAATTTTTATTCACTCATAGTTGAAGGACCCGCAACGGTCGAGCGGTAGATCGCGTCCTGCCACACCAGAAGTCGTTCCGCGGCGTCGGAAGCGCGCGGGACGAGAGGATTGCCGGCGCGCGGCAGGGCGGCGATGGCGGCAAGATCTGGCCAGACGCCAAGCGAAAGGCCGGCGAGATAGGCTGCGCCAAGCGCCGACGCCTCCGGAGCGTCGCACTGCGTCACGACGTGGTCCAGCGTGTCGGCGACGCACTGCATCAGGAAGGTGTTCTTGCTCGGCCCGCCATCGGCATAGAGGCGGCCGAGCGGCGCGGGCGATTGCGCCGACATCGCCATGAAGACGTCGTGAACCTGAAAGGCTATCGAATCGGTCACGGCGCGTGCCATCTGGGCGCGGCTCGTGTTGAAGGTGATGCCGGAAAAAAGGGCCCGCGCATCGGCGTGCCAGTATGGCGCCCCGAGGCCGACGAAGGCCGGCACGAAGCCCGGCCCGCCGGGCTGTGCGGTGGCGGCAAGATCGGTCAGGGCCTGCACGTCGGAAAGGCCGAGCATTTCCACCATCCAGGGCAGGGCCGCGGCGGAGACGAGGATATTGCCCTCGAAGGCATAGGTCGGCCGGCCGTCGATCGCCC
>NZ_JAKGBU010000058.1 GCF_021555155.1 Rhizobium alarense | reverse complement strand
GGACCGCCATGGCCGCCTGAGCCGCCGCACCACACCGAACGCCCTGCGGAACCCGGCCAGACGGCCGGGTTCCTGCGCCTTTGGAAAGGTGTGTCGCCGGGTCCGGCAGGACAAGGCGGATTTTGGCTGGCTGGTGGGCCTCATCCTCCTCCCTTCCCGGGCCGATTCGTCCGGTGAGCCGCTTCATCGCCAAGGGCGGGCTTCAGGTTCGAAAATTGCGGCTTGACGATTATGTTATCGATACCATAAAGTTGAAATCGTACCGTTGGGCTTTGGGAGGAGCACGGGATGGAGGCGCGCAAGCTCATCGAATTTCGGGGCATCACCAAGGTCTTCGGCGGTACGCGGGCGCTCGACAATGTCTCGATCGACCTGCTGCCGGGCGAGATCCTGGCGCTTCTTGGCGAGAACGGTGCCGGCAAGTCGACGTTGATCAAGACCCTTGCGGGCATCTACAGGCCGGACGACGGCCAGATCCTCTTTCGCGGCGAACCCTACAGCCACCGTCCGCCCAGACCCAACACCCGTCAGCCGGTCGCCTTCATTCACCAAGATCTCGGCCTGATCGAGTGGATGACGGTCGCGGAGAATGTCGGCCTGGCCCAAGGGTTCTCCCTGCGCTCGCGCCTGATCGACTGGCGGCGCACCGAGGATCGTGCCCGCGAGGCGCTGCGTCTCGTCGGCTGCGACTTCGATCCGAGCACCCGGGTCCAGGACCTGACCCGCACGGAAAAGTCGCTGGTCGCCATTGCCCGCGCACTCGCCGTCGAGGCCGACGTGCTCGTGCTCGACGAGCCGACCGCCAGCCTGCCGGCCGACGAGGTCGAACGGCTGTTCGACGCGATCCGCCCGCTCAAGGAAAGGGGCGTGGGCATGATCTATGTTTCGCACAGGCTGGACGAGATCTTCCGCATCGCCGATCGCGTCGCCGTGCTGCGCGACGGCAAGCTCGTCGGCCAGCGCCCGGTCGTCGAAACGCGCCCGGACGACCTTATCGAGATGATCGTCGGGCGTCCGGCAGATCAGCTTTTCGTGAAGGCGGCCTGCACGCCGGGACCTGCGGTCCTGTCCGCGCGGAATCTGACGTCCGGCGCGATCGGTCCCGTTTCCTTCGACGTCCGCCGGAATGAACTTCTCGGCCTCGTCGGGCTGCGCGGCGCCGGGCAGGAGCTGATCGGCCGCGCACTTTTCGGCTGCGAGCCCTTCGGCGGCACGGTGCATCTGGACGGTGTCGCACCGGATCTCGCCAGCCCGGTTGCCGCGATGCGGTCCGGGATCGGCCTCGTCGCCCGTGACCGCACCGAGGAATCCGTCGCGATGTCACTGTCGCTGCGGGAAAACACCTTTCTCAATCCGGGCGCCTCCGGGCGTGGCCTCTTCTCGTTCCTGTCACCCGCCAACGAGGCGGAGCGGGCGCGACGCGTCGGGGAAACCGTCGGGTTGCGCCCCAACGACCAGAGCCTCCCAATCGAGGCGCTGTCCGGCGGCAACCAGCAGAAGGTCGTGGTCGGGCGCTGGCTCGCCACCGGACGGCGGCTGCTCGTGGCGGAGGATCCGACCGCCGGCGTGGACGTCGGCGCCAAGGCCGAGATCTACCGGCTGATCGCCCGGGCGCTCGAAGCAGGTCTCGCCGTGGTCGTCGTCTCGACCGACTTCGAGGAAATCGCCCATATCTGCCACCGGGCGCTCGTCTTCTCGCGCGGACGGATCGTTGCCGAGCTCGAGGGGGACGCGCTCACGACCTCCGCCGTCATTTCCGCTGCTTCGGCGTCCGAAGCCGCCTGAAGGTCCACGGGAGAAGACCATGCAATCCATCGAATCCACCGCACTCGAGCCGACGCGCAGCGAGCTTTCGGGCCTGACCACCGGCCAGAAGATCGCGCGCTTTATCCCGGTCTACGGCCTCGTGATCCTGACGGCCTTCCTGATCCTGCTCTTTTCCGTGCTGCTGCCCACAACCTTCCCGACGCTTCTCAACCTGCGGTCGGTCGTGTCCGACAAGGCGATCATCGCGCTGCTCTCGCTTGCCGCGATGATCCCGATGGCCTCCGGCCGCATCGATCTGACGGTTGGCTATGGAATCGTGCTCTGGCACATTCTGGCGATCAGCCTGCAGACGATGTACGGTATTCCGTGGCCGCTCGCGGTGCTCATCGTGCTGCTGCTCGGCGCCGCCACGGGGTTCCTCAACGGCCTTCTCGTCGAAGTCGCCCGCATCGACAGCTTCATCGCCACGCTCGGCACGGGCACGATCCTCTATGCGCTGGCGCTTTGGCACACGGGCGGCCGGCAGGTGGTGGGCGTGTTGCCCGACGGCTTCTATGCCCTGAACGGCACGATGGTGTTCGGCCTGCCGATCACCGGCTTCTATGTGCTCGCCGTCGCGCTCGCGCTCTGGCTCGTTCTCGAATACCTGCCGATTGGCCGCTACGTCTATGCGATCGGCGCCAATCCGAAGGCGGCGGCGCTGAACGGCATACCGGTGCGCCGCTTCGTCATCGGCGCCTTCGTCTCCTCGGGCACGCTTGCCGCGCTTGCCGGCGTCCTGCTCGCGTCCAAGCTCAGGATCGGCCAGGCGAGCGTCGGGCTCGAATATCTGCTGCCGGCGCTCGTCGGCGCTTTCCTTGGCTCCACCACGATCAAGCCGGGCCGCGTCAATGTCTGGGGGACGATCACGGGTGTCGTCATTCTCGCCGTCGGCATTTCCGGCATCCAGCAGTTCGGCGGCTCGTTCTTCGTCGAGCCGCTGTTCAACGGCGTCACGCTGCTGGTCGCGATCGGTATCGCCGGCTACGCCCAGCGCAAGCGCGGCGCGGCCGGAAAGGCGGCGGTGCCCGGACGAGCGCCGCTGCCGTCCAAGACGACCTGACCGGTTCACCACACGATTTTCAACGGGAGGATGAAACATGAAACGCAGAACTCTGATCCGAAGCTCCGTAGCCGTCATGGCACTGCTGGTGGCAGGTCCGGCGCTTGCGGACGGCATGTCGGATGCCGCGGCGATCGTCGAGAAATATGCGACGCGCGTTACGGCCTGGGAGGGGCCGAAGGCGAGCCCGAAGGCGCAGGAGGGCAAGACGATCGTCGTGCTCGCCGGTGACCTGAAGAACGGAGGCATTCTCGGCGTCACGACCGGCGTCGAAGAGGCAGCGGCGGCCATCGGCTGGCAGGTCAAGGTGATCGACGGCGCCGGCTCGATCGGCGGACGCACGGCGGCTTTCGGCCAGGCGATGGCGCTGAAGCCCGACGGCATCATCATCAACGGCTTCGATGCCGTGGAGCAGGCGCCGTCCATGGCGGAAGCCAAGAAGGCGGGCATACCGCTCGTCGCCTGGCACGCCGGGCCGGTGATCGGTCCGGACGAGGAAAACGGTCTCTTCACCAATGTCAGCACCGACGCGATGGAAGTGTCCAAGGCCGCTGCGAACTGGGCCTATGTCGATGCCAAGGGCAAGCTCGGTGTCGTCATCTTCACGGATTCGACCTATGCGATCGCCATCGCCAAGGCGGACAAGATGAAGGAGGAGGTCGAGCGCCTCGGTGGCACCGTGCTCGAATATGTCGACACGCCGATCGCCGAGACTTCGCAGCGCATGCCGACGCTCACCACGTCGCTGCTGCAGCGCTACGGCGACACGTGGACGCATTCGCTGGCGATCAACGACCTCTACTTCGACTTCATGGGACCGTCGCTTGCGGCTGCCGGGAAGGGCGGGTCGGACGCGCCGATCAACGTGGCAGCCGGCGACGGTTCGGAATCGGCCTACCAGCGCATTCGCGCCGGCCAGTTCCAGAAGGTCACCGTGGCGGAGCCGCTGAACCTGCAGGGCTGGCAGCTCGTCGATGAGCTGAACCGTGCCTTTGCCGGCGAGCCTTGGTCCGGCTATCTGTCGCCGCTCCACGTGGTCACCGCCGACAATGTCGAATTCGACGGTGGACCGAAGAACACCTTCGACCCGGACAACGGCTATCGGGACGAATACAAGAAGCTCTGGGGCAAGATGTAACAGTCCTCCCGCACCCCGGGATGCCGCGAACGGTGTCCCGGGGCCGCGTTGAATCCCTTTACACCATCCTCGAAACGCGCAGATTGCCCGATGGGCTCTACCGCGTGCTCTCGCGCACGATGAGGTCGGGCTTGATGACGAGGCGGGCTGGTTCGCCGGCCTCGCGCTTTCCATCCAGAAGGTCGATGATCAGCGCGGCGGTCTTTTCTCCGATCTCGCGGGCGAAGGCGTTGATGGTGGTGAGGCTCGGCACGCAGATGCCGCCGATCTCGTAATTCCCGAAACCGCCGATCGCCATCTGGTCGGGCACGGCGATGCCACGACGCTGGCATTCGGTGAGCGCGCCGAAGGCCGACAGGTCGGACACGCAGATCACCGCCTGCGTGTCCCCGTAGGTCTCCAGAAGACGCCCCATCGAGTTGGCCCCCTCGCGCATGGAGATCGGCGGGGCGCCCGCGGCGATGAGGCGGGTCGCGTCCAGCCCGTGATGGTTCATGGCCGCGATGAATCCCGCCCGTCGGTCGGTGCCACGCGTGTCGCGGTCGGCGTCGCCGCCGATGAAGGCGATGCGCTCGTAGCCGGCGACGACGAAATGATCGACCATCTCCCGTACGGACTGGGCGTTCGAGAAGCCGACCACATGGCCGATCGGGTCTTCCGGCAGGTCCCAGGTCTCGATGACGGGAATGCGGGCATTGTTCAGCAGTTGCCGTCCGCGCGCGGTATGCTTTCCGCCGGTGACGACGATCGCCTCCGGCCGGCGCCGCAGCAACTGCTCGATCAGGCGCTCTTCCTCGCGCGTGTCATAGTTGGTGTGGCCGAGCAGGATCTGAAGCCCGCGTTGCGACAGGCCCTCGGACAGCGCGCGCACCGTGTCGGCGAAATTGGCATTGTTGATGGACGGTATGGTGACCGCGACGAAGTCCGTCCGCTGCGACCGGAGATTTGCGGCGGTGCTGTCGAAGACGTAGCCGAGTTCGTCGGCTGCCCGCAGCACCGCTTCGCGCGTGTCCCGGTTGATCGATGTGTCGCTCTTGAACGCCCGGGACACGGTCATCGGCGAGACCCCCGCCCGGCGGGCGACGTCGGCCATAGTCGGTGGTTTTCCCGTGGTCTGCATCGGCGTCCATGGTATCGTTATCAACCGCAATACAGCGAGATTGCCCGTTGAAGGCAAGGGCTTTTGCGCCGGTCCCGGACCCGAGGGTCCGCGGCTGTCAGGTCAGCGGGAATTCGTTGGCCTGGGTGACGTGGTGGTGAATTCTTCCATCGAAGAAGCGCGCCATCACCGCCTCGGTCGCCGCCCGCGCCGCCGTGCGCGCCGGGCTGGACAGCGCCGCCTCCACGGCGGCGAGGTCCGGATAGTTGATGGCGAGAATCATCGGTATTTCGGGCGCACCCTCGTCGCGTGCATCGGCGAAGGTCACGCGTACGTCGAGCGCACCCGGAAAGGCCTTCCATTTCGGCAGGATGTCCTGAAGCACGGCGGCGCGGAACGCCTCGGTCTCTCCGTCCTTCACCTTGCCTTCGAAAAGGGCGTAACGTGTGATCATCGTGCGATATCCTTGTTGGGGCCTTTGAAATATTCCATCAGCGCCGCCTGATCCTCGCCGCCAAGGCCGGCTGCGGTCAGCATGCGGTGTACCTCGGCGCAGGTGGCGGTGAGCGGCATGGCCGTGTTGGTCAGGCGTGCCAGATCCTGCGCGCCGTTGAGATCCTTGACCATGTTGTCGATGCGGCCCGTGCGGCGGTAGTCCTTCGCCACGAAGCGGGGCATGTATTCCTGAAGGATGGCGCTGTCCGCCCGGCCGCCTTTCAGCGCCATCGGGATCTTCGCAGCATCCACACCGGCGTCGAGCGCCAGTTGCGTCGCTTCGGCAACGGCCAGGAAGTTCAGGCCGCACAGCACCTGATTGATCAGCTTGGTCGTCTGCCCGGCGCCCGAAGGACCCATATGGGTATAGTTGGAGGCGACGTGGCGCAGAACGGCGTAAGCGTCGTCAACGTCCTGTTTCTCGCCGCCCGCCATCAGCGTCAGTTCGCCGGTTAGCGCCTTCGGCGCCCCGCCGGAAAGCGGGCTGTCGACCCATCGCAGACCCCTGGCGGCGGCATTTGCGGCCAGCGCTCGCGTCGCTTCCGGATCGATCGACGACATGTCGATGATCAGTGTGCCGGCCCGCGCTCCGTCAGCGACGCCGCCTGCACCAAAGACCGCCTGATGCACGATCCGTGCGGAATTGAGGCTGAGGATCACGTGGTCGGCCGCGGCTGCGGCCTCGGCGGCGCTGGCTGCGGCGCTCGCGCCCTTTTCGACAAGCGTCTCGACTTTCGTCCTGTCCAGGTCGAAAACCACAAGGCGGTTGCCGGTCTGCAGGAGCCGCGTGCCGATAGCGCCACCCATCGCGCCGGCGCCGAGCAGTGCCACCCTATTCGTCATGTTCCGTTCCTCCCAAAAGCCGAGCGATGCGATCGATGATCGCGTCGATGGGCTGGTCGATGTCAACATCGATCGTGTTCTCGTCTGAGCCTGGCGGCTCCAGCGCGGCGTATTGGCTCTCCACCAGCGCCGCTGGCATGAAATGGCCCGTTCGCGCCGTCATGCGCGCGGCGATGAGATCGCGCGACCCGGCAAGGTGGATGAGCGCAACCGATGCCCCGGCCTCGAGTCGGATGTGGTCGCGGTATCGCCGCTTCAGCGCAGAGCAACCGACGACGAGGGGTGTTGCCGGTGCTGCAAGCGACCGGCCGACCAGCGTCAGCCACGGCCAGCGGTCCGCGTCGTCGAGCGGCTCGCCGCGGCTCATCTTGGCGATGTTTTCCGGCGGGTGCAGCACGTCGCCATCGAGATAGACGGCCCCGATACGTTCCGCCAGCGCGACGCCCACCGTCGATTTGCCGCAGCCCGCAACGCCCATCAGGAGCATGCGTCGCGGAGCCTCAAAGCGAGGCCGTGATGCCGCCGTCGACATAGAGCACATGTCCGTTCACAAAGGAGGATGCGTCGGAGGCGAGGAAGATGCAGGCGCCGACCAGTTCCTCGACCTTTCCCCAGCGACCGGCCGGCGTGCGCTTCTCGAGCCAGGCCGAGAAGTCGGCGTCGGCGACAAGGGCGGCATTCAGCGGCGTGTCGAAATAGCCGGGTGCGATGGCGTTGCATTGCAGTCCATATTTCGCCCAGTCGGTCGCCATGCCCTTGGTGAGGTTGCCGACGGCTCCCTTGGTGGCGGTGTAGGGCGCGATGCCGGGCCGGGCGAGTGCGGTCTGCACGCTGGCGATGTTGATGATCTTACCGGTGCCGCGTACGATCATGTGGCGGGCGACCGCCTGGCCGACATTGAAGACCGTCGAGATATTCGTGCGGAGCAGCCGCTCGAAAGCGTCCGCCGGAAAGTCCTCAAGCGGCGTGCGATGCTGCATGCCGGCATTGTTGACGAGAATGTCGATCGCCCCGATATGCCGCTCGAAGTCGTCGACGGCAGTACGAACCGCTGCATGATCCGTCGCATCGAAAGAGAGTTGGCGGGCGCCTGGGATCGTCCGCGCCGCTGCAGCGAGCTTGGCGGCATCGCGGCCGTTCAGCACGATCTCTGCGCCTGCTTCGGCAAGGCCGCGCGCCAGGGCAAAACCGATGCCTTGCGACGACCCGGTCACCAGCGCGCGCCGTCCCGTGAGATCGAACAGGGCCTGGCTCATTTTTCCTCCCGCATCCCGTCTCGACAATGCTTGTCGCTCTGGTTATGTTATCGATACCATTCAAAGTCAAGGGAGGGAGACCCGTTAATGAACAAGCCCCAAATTCTCCAGGTCGGCCCCTATCCGCAATGGGATGAGGCGCCGTTGCAGGAGGCGTTTACGGTTCACCGCTATTTTGAGGCGGACGACAAGCCATCCTTCCTGGCGGAGGTCGGCGGACGGGTTCGCGCGATCGCGACGCGGGGCGAACTTGGCGCGAACCGGACGATGATCGAAGCCTGTCCGGCACTCGAATTGATCTCCGTCTATGGGGTGGGGTTCGATGCGGTCGATCTTGCCGCCTGCCGGGACCGGAGCATTCGCGTCACCAACACGCCGGACGTCCTGACGAACGACGTCGCCGATCTCGGTGTCGCCATGATGCTCTGCCTGTCCCGGGGCATGGTTGGTGCGGAGCGATGGGTCAGGGACGGAAGCTGGGCCGCCAAGGGCCTCTATCCGCTGAAGCGTCGCGTCTGGGGACGGCGCGCCGGCGTGCTGGGCCTCGGGCGCATCGGATACGAGGTGGCGAAGCGTCTGAAAGGCTTCGACATGGACATCGCCTACAGCGATGTCTCGGAGAAGCCCTATGCCGAGGGCTGGACCTTCGTGCAGGACCCGGTTGCGCTGGCCAAGCGATCCGATTTCCTGTTCGTGACGCTCGCGGCGTCTGCCGCCACGCGCCACATCGTCGGCCGCGACGTCATTGCCGCGCTCGGCGAGGAGGGCATGCTGATCAACATCTCGCGCGCCTCCAACATCGACGAAGACGCGTTGCTGGATGCGCTCGAAGGCAACCGGCTCGGCTCGGCAGCGCTCGACGTCTTCGAGGGAGAGCCGGCGCTCAACCCGCGCTTTCTCGCGCTCGACAACGTCCTGCTGCAGCCGCATCACGCGTCCGGAACCCTCGAAACCCGCAAGGCGATGGGCAAACTCGTGCGCGACAATCTTGCCGCCCATTTCGCCGGTCAGCCATTGCTGACTCCGGTGCTTTGAGGAGGCGAACATGAAAGCCATCGTCGTCCACGGTCCGAAGGATCTGCGCATCGAGGATCGCCCCGAGGAAGAACCGGGCAGGGGAGAGGTGCGCCTGCGCCTTGCGTCCGGCGGCATCTGCGGCAGCGACCTGCACTATTACAACCATGGAGGCTTCGGCACCGTTCGCCTGCGCGAGCCGATGATCCTCGGCCACGAGGTCTCGGCCCGGGTCGATGCGCTTGGCGAGGGGGTCACCGGACTGGAACCCGGACAGCTCGTCGCCGTTTCGCCTTCGCGGCCCTGCCGGGCCTGTCGCTATTGCCACGAGGGCCTGCCTAACCAGTGCCTTCATATGCGTTTTTACGGCAGCGCCATGCCGTTTCCGCATATCCAGGGCGCCTTTCGCGAAGTCCTGGTGGCGGATGCGATCCAGTGTGTGCCTGCCGACGGGCTGAGCCCCGGCGAGGCGGCGATGGCGGAGCCGCTTGCGGTGACCTTGCACGCCACCCGCAGGGCCGGCCTGATGCTCGGCAAGCGCGTGCTGGTGACCGGCTGCGGGCCGATCGGCGTGCTGTCGATCCTTGCCGCGCGGCGTGCCGGCGCCGCCGAGATCATTGCAACGGACCTGTCCGATTTCACGCTCGCGCTCGCCCGCACCGCCGGTGCCGACCGGACGATCAACATGCGCGACGAGCCTGACGCGCTCGCAGCCTTCAGCGCGGACAAGGGGACATTCGATGTCCTCTACGAGTGCTCCGGAGCGCAGCCGGCGCTCGTCGCTGCGATCGCCGCCATGCGGCCGCGCGGCGTGATCGTACAGCTCGGCCTCGGCGGCGACATGAACCTGCCGATGATGGCCGTGACGGCGAAGGAGCTCGATCTCCGAGGATCCTTCCGCTTCCACGAAGAGTTTGCCACGGGTGTCGCGCTGATGCGCAAGGGCCTCATAGACGTCAAGCCGCTGATCACGCACACCGTTCCGCTGGACCGTGCCGTCGAAGCCTTCGAGCTTGCGACAGATCGCAGCCGAGCGATGAAGGCGCAGATCGCCTTCGCCTGAGCGACGGGCGGGTCGTCGTCAGGGTAGATCGGCGCCGATCGCAAGCAGGGCGGCCCGCGCGACGTCGACGTCCTGCGCGCCGCTGCCCGAGCCGACGCCGATGCCATCGACGAGCGCTCCCGCGACGCGGATGGGAAGGCCACCGGCAAGCCCCGTCACGTCACCGCCCGTCGCGGCGGCGATCAGCGGCCGCGCGGCTTCGGCAATCGTGTCGCTCGGCGCACCGATGGAGGCAGCCGTGCGCGCCTTGGCCGCGGCGCTCTTCAGCGACAGGAAACGGGTGCCGCGCATGCGCAGCTGACCGAGCGTCACGCCGCTCGCGTCGACGATGACGATGCACTGGGGCTGACCCATCCCGGCCGCCGCCTTGCGGGCAGCGGTGAGAAGGGCAAGCACCGCGTCGTCGGTCAATACCCTGGTGGCTTCGTGATGTTCATTCTGTCTGCCTTCATCGTGGCTTGGCCGGGTGACAATCCCGTCGTTATCGGTAACATCCCGGCTCTCCGGGAGGAAAGGAAATCCTGATGTCGTTCTTCGAAGTGGTCGATCCCCGCTTCTCGTCCTTCGTTCTCGGCAACGCCCCGGTCAAGCAGCTCGCGACCGGCTTCGACTGGGTGGAAGGTCCTGTATGGTTCGGCGACGCCGGGTGCCTGCTCTTCTCGGACATACCGAACAACCGCATCCTGCGCTGGATGCCGGGCGCCGGGATCTCCGTCTTTCGCGAACCGTCCAACTATGCGAATGGCAACACCCGCGACCGGCAAGGCCGGCTCGTGACCTGCGAACACGGCGCCCGACGCGTCACGCGCACCGAGCTCGACGGGTCGGTGACCGTCATCGCGGACCGCTATCAGGGCAAGCGTCTCAACTCGCCCAATGACGTCGTGGTCACCTCCGACGGTGCCGTCTGGTTCACCGATCCGCACTACGGCATCATGACCGACTACGAGGGTTACCGCTCGGAACAGGAACTGCCCTGCAACGTCTACCGGGTTGATCCCTCTGGCTCGATCGAGGCGATGCTGACGGACTTTGCCTGCCCGAACGGGCTCGCCTTCAGCCCGGACGAGACACGGCTCTACGTCGCCGATACCGGCCGCATGTTCGGATCCGACCCACAGCATATCCGCGCCTTCACGGTGGCGGAAGGCGGAAGGCTGTCCGGCGGAGAGGTGTTTCACGCAATTTCGCCCGGCTGCGCCGACGGGTTCCGTCTCGATACCGACGGAAACCTCTGGTCGTCGGCTGCCGACGGGGTGCATTGCCTCGCTCCGGACGGCCATATCATGGGCAAGATCCTGGTGCCGGAGGTCGTCTCGAATGTCTGCTTCGGCGGCCGGGCGAAGCATCGGCTCTTCATCACGGCCTCGACGAGTCTCTACGCGGTCACGCTCAACCGCGTCGGCGCCGGCACCCTTTAGGAGCCAGAGCCCGGATCTCCGGCCGGAACCGCCGGTCTCCGGGATATCCCTTCCTTTACTTTCGCCTGCTAAACAGGAGCATTCGCGTCAAGGTCGACGCGATTTTGCAGGGCTGAGGTATAGATGCTTGGGCCGGAGATCAGAGCGTTCCTGGAGGCGTGCCCGCTTGCGGCGCTCGTCGCAGACGCGTCCGGCATGGTCGTCTTCGCGAATTCCGGCGCGCAGGCAATCTTCGAATGCGCGGTTGGCGACATCCTCGGACGAGCCGTAACCAAGCTGCTTCCGGAATGGCCGGCCTCCACCGATGACGTCGTCCGGATCGCCGGGGCGGGCAACCGCCTCTACCGTGTCCTGCCGATGCGCTGGCAGGGTACCGACGGACCGGCCACCGCCATCCTGATCGAGCCGGCGCAGCGCGCACGGGACGAGGAGCTTGCCGAGCAGGAAGCCAACCGGCGCCTGCGCTATGTCATCGAGATGCTGCCGCAGGCTGTATGCGTGTTCGATGCCATGGATCGTTATGTCCTTTGGAACCAAAAATATGCCGAACTCTACGACGACATCGCCGCGGATCTCCGGCCTGGTATCGGCTTTGAGGATATCCTGCGGCTGAGCCTTGCGAGCGGCCGGATGCCGGAAGTGGTCGACGAAGGCGAAATCTGGCTTCGCGAGCGCATGCGCAAATTCCGCCAGCCCTCGTCGCGTGAAGAGCAGCAGCTGCGCGACGGCCGCTGGCTGCGGCATGACGATCGGCGAACACCGGACGGCGGCGCCATCGGCATGCGCATCGACATCACCGAACTCAAGCAGCGCGAGGAGTGGCTGGCGCAGCTCTTCGATGCCAATCCGATGCCCATGCTGCTGTGCGACGGCGATAGCCTCGCGATCCTTCAGGCGAACCGGGCCGCGATCGATTTCTACGGTTGCGGGACGGATGGCCTCCCGTCGAAGCACGCCTTCGACATGCACGCCGAGGATCAGGCGCAGACCTTTGCTGCGACGCTGCGGGCGCTGCACAGCGACTGCGAGGGACGAACCGTGTGGCGCCAGACCACGGCGGATGGAAGCGAGCGCCACGTGCTTATTTATGTGCGCCTTTTGCGGGAAGGCGGGAAGCGCCGCCTGCTGCTGACGGTCGCCGATGTGTCCGACCGCGTGCTGGCGGAGCGGGAGGCGACGCGCCTCGCGCATCACGACGTTCTGACGGGGCTTCCCAATCGCATCCAGTTCTACAAGAGTCTCGAGGACGCGTTGCGGCACGGCGGCGAAGCGGGCGTGCTCGTCTATTGCCTTGATCTCGACGGCTTCAAACCGGTCAACGACACCTTCGGCCACGCCGCCGGCGACGAAGTGCTGCGCATGGTGGCGGAACGACTGCTGGAGGTAGCGCACGGGCATCTCGTGGCACGGCTCGGCGGCGACGAATTCGCGATACTCGCGGCCGGTGACGGCACGACGGGCGACGAACTCGCCGCACGCTGCGTATCCGCCTTCGAGCCGGCCTTCACGGTGCGCGGCCTGCCGATCCGCCTGGGCGTCAGCATCGGTATTGCTGCCGCGCCCCGGGACGGCGTGGACGGCGAGGCGATCGTTCAGGCCGCCGACCGGGCGCTCTACCGGGCGAAGGCTGCCGGTCGCAACGGCTGGTGCCGTGCCTGTGACCCGGAGGACGCACCGCGGCGCGCCGAAGCGGGTTAGGGGCCTTCGCTTGCCGCCCGTTTCGGCATATCCGTCGACACCAGAAAGTCGCGCAGCGTCCGCGCCTCGCGCGACGCGGCCCTGGCCTCCACCAGCCAATAGGCCTTGTCCGTATCCGAGGGCGTGTCGAACAGCGTGACGAGCAGGCCGTTCGCGATCTCGTCGGCGACCAACGCAGTCGGGCACAGGCCAACTCCCTGGCCGCCGATCACCGATCCGATCATCAGGTTGAAATCCGCAAAGACCGGGCCGGCCTTCGACGGGGTCCCGATACCGGCGGCCGCAAACCAGCGCGGCCAGGCGTCCGTGGTCTCGTCGTGCAGAAGGTCCGCCTTCAGAAGGTCTGCCGCGGCTGCGAACGGACCGTGGCGCGACCGGAAGTCCGCCGAACAGGTCGGCCGCGTTTCGGCGGGCAGCAGGGCGATTGCTGCCGGGGTCGGCCGATGTCCGTGGCAGATCAGGAGGTCGGCATCCGCCGCTTCCGGCGTCTTGGCCGTTAGGGCATAGAGAACGTTGACGCGAATGTCGGGATGCGCGGCCCCGAAGAACGGCAGGCGGGGTACGAGGAACCGAGTCGCCATCGAGGGGATGCAGGCGACGCGGACCGTGCGGCCTTTCGCCTCGCGCCTCAATTGCCGGGCGGCCTCCTCGATGTGGGAAAGCCCATGCGACACCGCCATTCCGAACTCGCGCCCGGCCGCGGTGAGCGAGACCCCGCGCGGATGACGGAGGAACAGGGTCACGTCGAGCCGGCTTTCCAGTGCCCGCACATGCTGGCTGATGCCGGCGGGCGTCAGGCGCAACTCGGCGGCGGCTCTGACGAAGTTCTCATGGCGCGCGGCGGCCTCGAAGGCGCGAAGGGAGGCGAGGGGAAGCGGATCCATGAAGCATGACTAAGTCATGCTTAGCCAATGGGCAAGAAGGTTCGCCGTTGCAAGGACGAGAGACCCTGCTAGAACCGACGGTGCCTTCCGCCACCTCTCCAGTCCGGCGGGGCGGGCCAGAAGTCAAGGCGGGCGTGAAGGAGCAAACGAGATGCACAGCACAAGCGACCTGGTGGTTCCGTCGGATGCGGCGGAGCGCCGCAAGAGGCGCCGGGTTGTCGTTTATCCCGTGGAGACGCTGCCGATCGCCGATCTCGATCTCCTGCGCGCGGCCCGCAAGGGGCTGACGACGGTGGACGAGATTGTGGTGCCGCCGCGTGACGCGCGCGCCTTCCGGGTGCCGCAGGGACATTTTTTCCGCATCGTCAGCATCGATGGGCCGCAGGTCGGCGATCTCAACCTGTGGAACGCCGGCAATCTTGCCGAGCGGTTCTTCAGCGGCAAGACGCGGGCGCTGCATGCCACCCATGTCGGTGTCGGGGATCGCCTCTGGAGCACCTTGCCCTACCTGCGTCCCATGGCGACGATAACGCACGACACGCTCGGCTGGTACGGCTGGGACGATGACGGTGCCGGCGTGCACGACGTCATCGGCACGCGTTGCGACCCCTACACAAACCGGCTCCTGAAGGGGAGCGACTATCACAATTGCTGCCACTCGAACCTGACGCGCGCGCTGGCATCTGCCGCGGACCTCTCGCTCGCCGAGGCCGAGCCGCACGTGCATGACGTGCTGAACGTCTTCATGTGCACCGGCTTCACGCGTGACACGCACCAGTATTTCATGAAGGCGAGTCCCGTGCGGCCGGGCGACTTCCTCGAACTTTTCGCCGAGATCGACCTCGTCGGCGCATTGTCGGCCTGTCCCGGCGGCGACTGCGGCGAAACCCATTCGAGCGATACGGTCGCCTGCTATCCGTTGAAAGTCGAGGTTCTCAGGCCCGAGCCGGGTGCACTCGCCGGATGGGCGCCGCCCCGCGAGAACGCCTATCCCCGCACGCACGGCTAGCCGTATCCGCAGGGACATCCCGCCCGATGTTCACGGCAGCGGTGGTCGGTGTCCAACGCGCCGGTGGAAATCCCTTGACGGCCGCGTGAAACGGCGCCACTTCGCCTGCATACGCATTCCGTGCGGCATGCGCTTCGACGACACAATCCCGAGGGCCGTTCATCATGCAGGCCGAAGCGAGCTTCATCATTCGCAACGCGCGTATCCTCACGATGGATGACGCCAATCCTCGCGCCGGCGCAATCGCGATTTCCGGCAACCGCATCCTCGCCGTCGGGTCGGAAGCAGGGATCGACGCCTTTTCCGGACCGGATACGCATATCCTGGATGCGCGCGGCGGAACGGTGCTGCCGGGTTTCAACGAAGCACATATGCACATCTTCGGGGGGGCGGTGGAACTGACCGAACTGTCGCTCTACGGCCTGAGGGGCTACGCCGCACTCGAAAAGGCCGTCCGCGCCTATGCCGCGGCCAACCCCGACCGGCGCCTGCTGATCGCCCAACACGCCGACTATGCCGTCATCTCGGAAAGCGAGCGTCTCAGCCGTCACCATCTCGACCGCATCCTGCCGGACCGACCGCTCCTTCTCGTAGCGGCAGATCACCATACGGCCTGGGCGAACACGATCGCGCTCACGAGGGCCGGCCTTCTCGAAGGACGCGACGTCGGTGTCGGCAACGAGATCGTCATGGGCGAGGACGGGCTCGCAAGCGGCGAGTTGCGCGAGAGCAATGCGATCCGCCCCGTCACCGCACTCGGGGAAACGGGCGGCCGCGAGATGCTGGGCATCGGCACGGGCGGCGAGCCCGAAAATGTCAGTGCGGACGAGCGCGCCGGCGACATCGAAATGCTCAAGCGGGGGCTCGCCTATTGCGCCTCCCTCGGCATCACCTCGATCCAGAACATGGACGGCAATTTTTATCAGCTCGACATGATGGAGGAGATCGAGAAGACCGTCGGCCTGCCGGTGCGCATCCGTATTCCTTTCCACATGAAGAATTTCATGCCGCTTACCGATATCGAGAACAAGGCGGCGGCGTGGCGCGCGCGCTTTTCCGGCGACCGGTTGCGCTGCGACTTCGTGAAGATATTCATGGACGGGGTCACGGAAGGCGAGACCGCCGTCTTTATCGACGACTATACCCACAGGCCGGGCTGGAAGGGCGAGCCGCTGTTCGGCCAGGAGCATTTCGACACGATCGCGACCGAGGCCGATCGGCTTGGGTTGCAGGTCGCCGTGCACGCGATCGGCGACGGCGCGGTCCGCATGGTGCTGGACGGATACGAGAAGGCGATGGAGGCGAACGGCCGGCGCGACAGCCGCAATCGGATCGAACATATCGAGGTGGTTCACCCCGACGACATTCCGCGCTTCGCCGAACTCGGCACGGTCGCCTCGATGCAGCCGACCCATCCGCCTGGGAGCGCCGGCATGTCGCTCGAGCCCTATCTCGGCTTCATCGGTGAGGAGCGCTGGCCCTATGCCTTCGCATGGAGGACGCTCGCCGACGCCGGCGCCAGCATCGTCTTCGCCACCGACTGGCCGGTCACGCCGCTCGACCCCATGGCCTGCATCCAGGAGGCCATGTGCCGCAAACCCTGGTCGCAGAACCTGCCGGACCAGCGCCTTTCACTCTTCGAAACGCTCGCCGCCTACACTCGGACCGGTGCCTGGGTCGAATTTATGGAAGACCGCAAGGGCATGCTGAAGGCGGGCTATCTCGCGGACATGGTTGTGCTGTCCGGCGACGTCGAGGCCGCACCGTCCGATCGCCTGGCGGATATTCGCCCGGTGACGACCATCTGCGACGGCCGCATCACCTACCAGGCGTGAGGTCTTCGGCTGCAACTGTGCCTTGGCGCCCGGCATTTCAGGAGAGCATGCCGGCTTGAGGGCAAGCGCGTGCTCGGTTATGACGAATCGGGGGCCAGGATCGCCGAGGTGTTAGTAAAAATTTACTGAAATCTATTCCCCCAATTGGCCTGCCGTGGCAGAGTGGAAGCCGCAGGATTGGAATGGTGGGATGGTAACGATCAAGGAAATCGCGAGAGCCGTCGGAGTGTCCTCGGCCACGGTGTCGCGGGTGTTGAACTACGACCCGGCGCTGTCGATTTCCCCGGCCAAGCGGCAGGCGATCATCGAGACGGCCGAAGCGCTGAACTACGAGACGCCGCGCAATCGCAACAAGGGAAACGGGCACACCGCGCCAAGCCTGCTCACCAGGCTCGTCATCGTGCATTTCCTCGAGCCGTCGGACGAGATCGCCGACCCCTACTATGTCGGGGTGCGGCTGGGCATCGAGACCCGGTGCCGGGAACTCAAGACCGAGATCGTCAAGGTTTTCCACTCCGATGTCTTGCCGGAAGCAGCGCTGCTGGAGGGTGCCTCCGGCGTAATCGTCATCGGCAAACACTCCAATCAGGAGATCGCCTGGCTTGAGCAGAATGCGCGGCATGTCGTCTTTGCTGATTTCGACCCGCGGATCGATCGGATCGACAGCGTCTTTTCCGACATGGGACTGGCGACGACCAAGATTCTCGACGCCCTGAAGGCGGTCGGTTACGGCCGCATCGGCTTCATCGGCAGCCACGAGCGCCTGAACGGCGCCGTGCAGCCATTTGCCGAACGCCGATGCGCCGCCTATATCGAATGGCAAAGGGCAAACGCAACCTTCGACCCGGATCTTCTGGCGCTCGCCGATTGTTCGTCGGGGCAGAGCCTGCGGCTCGAAACCGGCTATCGGCTCGCCCGCGACCTTCTTTCCCTTGCCGACCGGCCCGACGTGATCGTGACGTCCAACGACAACATGGCGATCGGCGCCTATCGGGCCATCCAGGAGTTCGGCCTGTCGATTCCGAACGACGTCGCCGTCATCTCGTTCAACGACATCCCGGTCGCGCAGTTCCTGACACCGCCGTTGACGACCGTGCGCATTCACGGAGAGCATATCGGCGAGGTGGCGGTCGACCTGCTGCTCGAACGCCTCGCGGGACGCGCCTACGGCAAACAAGTGCGCATCGCGACGGAAATGGTCTGGCGTGAAAGCTGCCGCAGACCGCCGCAATCCTGACGACGGCGCGGCTCCCCTTGGCGCGATAAATATTTACTAAATTTTACTTGCCTGTTTTCCGATTTTCGGTAAACCTTGCGCAGGCGGCCGGGGAGGAGACCGTGACGCCACAATTTCCAGGGAGGAAATCATGTATCGCAGGACGATTCTGTCGCGTTTCGCGGCCGCCACGCTTGCCGGCGCGAGCTTTCTCGCGTCCACGGCTGCCTTCGCCGGGGAAGTAACCATCTGGTGCTGGGACCCGAACTTCAACGTCGCCATCATGAAGGAGGCGGCTGCCCGCTACACGGCAAAACATCCCGACACCACCTTCAACATTGTCGATTTCGCCAAGGCCGACGTGGAGCAGAAACTGCAGACCGCGCTTTCGTCCGGCACGACCGATGCGTTGCCGGACATCGTGCTGATCGAGGACTACGGCGCGCAGAAATACCTTCAGTCCTTTCCGGGTGCCTTTGCCGAACTGTCGGGCAAGATCGATTTCTCCGGTTTTGCACCCTACAAGGTCGAGCTCATGACCGTCGATGGAGCGGTCTACGGAATGCCCTTCGATTCCGGCGTGACCGGGCTCTACTACCGCAAGGACTATCTCGAGCAGGCCGGTTTCAAGCCCGAGGACATGCAGGACCTCACCTGGGACCGCTTTGTCGAGATCGGCAGGGAGGTGGAAGCCAAGACGGGCAAGAAGATGCTCGGCCTCGACGTCAACGATGCCGGCTTCGTCCGCATCCTGATGCAATCTGCCGGCGGCTGGTATTTCGACAAGGACGGCAATCTGGCGATCGAGGGCAACGCGGCGCTGAAGGCCGCGCTGGAAACCGAGCAGAAGATCCTGCAGGCGAATATCCACAAGCCGGCGGCCGGCTGGACAGAATGGGTCGCGACCTTCACGTCCGGCGACGTGGCGACGGTGACGACCGGTGTCTGGATCACCGGTACGGTCAAGGCGCAGGCCGACCAGGCCGGCAAGTGGGGCGTGGCGCCCATCCCGAAACTCGATGTCGAAGGCGCATCGCATGCCTCGAACCTCGGCGGCTCGAGCTGGTACGTTACCGAGAGCTCGGCGGAAAAGGACGAGGCGATCGACTTCCTGAACGAGATCTACGCCAAGGATGTCGACTTCTACCAGAAGATCCTGACCGAGCGCGGTGCCGTCGGTTCCCTGCTCGCCGCGCGCTCCGGCCCTGCCTATTCGGAGGCCGACGCCTTCTTCGGCGGCGAGAAGGTCTGGCAGAACTTCTCCGACTGGCTCGCCAAGATCCCGTCGGTGAACTACGGCGTTTTCACCAATGAGGTGGATACCGCCGTCACGGCGCACCTGCCCGACCTTGCCAAGGGTGCCTCCGTCGACGAGGTGCTGACGGTGATCCAGGGGCAGGCCGAAGGCCAGATCCAGTAGTCAGCGACCGGCAGGCGAAGTCCGCCTGCCGTCCTCCCGGGCGCCCTGCGGCTCGTCGGCCGCAGGCGTTCCGAACCGTCACCCCTTGCGCGAAGGGTCGTCCCATGGCAGCCGGCAGAACGGGCGGATTGAAACGGTACTATGATCTGAACGGCTGGCTGTTCATCGCGCCGTCGATCCTGCTGATCTCGATCTTCCTCGTCTATCCGATCGCCCGTTCGCTGTATCTGTCCTTCTTCTCGGGCAAGGGCATGATGCTGAAGTTCGCGGGCTTCGGAAATATCGTCCGGCTCTGGAACGATCCGGTCTTCCTGCAGGCGCTCACCAACACCGTCACCTTCTTCGTGGTGCAGGTGCCGATCATGATTACGCTGGCGCTCATGCTCGCCGCCGTGCTCAACAACGACCGGCTGAAATTCATCGGCTTCTTCCGCACGGCGATCTTCCTGCCCTGCGTCGCCTCGCTCGTCGCCTATTCCGTTCTCTTCAAGAGCATGTTTTCCGTCGACGGCGTCGTGAACGCCGCGCTGATGGCGACCGGCCTCGTGTCCTCGCCGATCGGCTGGCTGACCGAGCCCTTCTGGGCGAAGGTGCTGGTGATCCTCGCCATCACCTGGCGCTGGACCGGCTACAACATGATCTTCTATCTCGCGGCCCTGCAGAACATCGACAAGTCGATCTACGAGGCGGCGCGGATCGACGGCGTGCCGGCCTGGGCGCGCTTCGTCCACATCACCGTGCCGATGCTGAAGCCCGTGATCCTGTTCACCACGATCATTTCGACGATCGGTACGATTCAGCTCTTCGACGAGGTCTACAATCTCACGGAGGGGCGCGGAAGCCCGGCGAACTCGACGCTGACGCTGTCGCTCTACATCTACAACCTCACCTTCCGCTTCATGCCGAGCTTCGGCTACGCGGCCACGATCTCCTATGTCATCGTGATCATGGTGGCGCTCTTGTCCTTCCTCCAGTTCTACGCGGCGAGGGACCGGTCATGAACGCCTCGCGTCTCTTCGGCTCGGCGCTGCAGTATGCCTTTCTCGGTGTGGCCGCCTTCCTCTCGATCTTTCCGTTTCTCTGGATGGTGATCAGCTCGTCCAACACCTCGATCGATATCATCAAGGGCAAGGTCAGTGTCGGCGAAGCCTTCGCGACGAACGTTGCGAACTTCTTCGCCCAGGTCGACGTGCCGCTCGTCTTCTGGAATTCGACCAAGGTCGCCGTTCTTGCCACGGTACTGACGATCACCGTGTCGTCGCTCGCCGGTTACGGATTCGAAATGTTCAAATCCAGGGCGCGCGACCGGATCTATTCGTTCGTGCTTTTGACGCTGATGGTGCCCTTCGCGGCGCTCATGATCCCCCTTTTCATGATGATGGCGAAGACCGGGCTCATCAACACACATATCGCGATCATGCTGCCGACCGTCGCCTCCGCCTTCATCATCTTCTACTTCCGCCAGTCGACGAAGGCCTTTCCGACGGAACTGCGCGACGCCGCCAAGGTCGACGGCCTGAAGGAGTGGCAGATCTTCCTCTTCATCTACGTTCCGGTGATGCGCTCCACCTACGCAGCCGCCTTCGTCATCGTCTTCATGACGAACTGGAACAACTATCTCTGGCCGTTGATCGTGCTGCAATCGAACGAGACGAAGACCATCACGCTCGTCGTTTCGTCGCTCGCCTCGGCCTATTACCCCGACTACGGCATGGTCATGATCGGCACGATCCTCGCCACGCTGCCCACCCTCCTCGTCTTCTTCGTCATGCAGCGCCAGTTCGTCCAGGGCATGCTGGGCTCAGTGAAATAGGACTATCCGTCAATGCGCATTACCGAGACATTCAACGGCAACTGGACCTTCCGCTACGGCTTCGAGCCGGCATATGTACACGTTTTGCAGACCGGCGAGACGGTACGCCTGCCGCACAGCGCCGTCGAACTGCCCTACAACTATTTCGACGAGACGGACTACCAGAAGCCCTTCACCTACCAGAAGGTGTTCGATTGGCGGCCGGACTTCGAGGGCCGCGAGGTGTCGCTCATCTTTGACGCCGCCATGGCGGACAGCGTCGTCTACCTGAACGGCGAGGAGATCGTCGCCCACAAGGACGGCTACACGCCCTTCGAGGCGCGGCTGACGCCGCATCTGAAGCGTGGACAGAACCTCATCACGGTGAAGATCGACGGTTCCGAAAATCCGGAGATCCCGCCCTTCGGCGGCCAGATCGACTATCTCTGCTACGCCGGCATCTACCGCGACGTCTGGCTGAAGGTTACCAGTCCGGTCTCGATCGCCAATGTCAAGATCGAGACGCCCGATGCGCTCGCCGAACAAAAGACCGTTACCGCCCGCGTCTTCTTCGCCAATCCGCGGGCGCTCGCCAATTCCGGCACGCTCGACGCGAAGATTCGCCGCAGGGGTGGCGGCGACGTGGCCGCTACGTCGGTCGAGGTAGACGGCAATGAAGCGACGCTGACCTTCACCGATCTCACTGGCATCGACCTCTGGAACATCGACGATCCGGTGCTCTACGCGCTTTCGCTGAAGCTCTCGACCGAGCATGGCGATGACGTGCTGACGCAGCGTTTCGGTTTCCGCACCGCGCTTTTCACGCCCGACGGTTTCCTGCTCAATGGAAAACCGCTGAAGCTGCGCGGCCTCAACCGCCACCAGGCCTGGCCGCATACCGGCTACGCCATGGGTCGGCGCGCGCAGGAAAAGGACGCCGACATCCTCAAATATGAGCTTGCCTGCAACATCGTGCGCACCTCGCATTATCCCCAGTCGAATTGGTTCATCGAGCGCTGCGACGAAATCGGCCTGCTCTGCTTCGAGGAAATCCCCGGCTGGCAGCATATCGGCGGAGAGGCGTGGCAGAAGGAATCGATCGAGAACGTGCGCCGCATGATCGAGCGCGACTGGAACCATCCGTCGATCGTCATCTGGGGCGTGCGCATCAACGAGAGCCAGGACAGCCACGCCTTCTACGCCGAAACGAACCGGCTTGCCCGTGCGCTCGATGCGACGCGCCAGACCGGTGGCGTGCGTTTCATCACCAATTCGGAACTGCTCGAAGACGTCTACACGATGAACGACTTCATCCTCGGCAACGAGGAACTGCCGGGCAACAACCGCGGCCGCGTCGTGCTGCGCGACCGGGTGGAGACGACCGGCATCACCCGGCCGATCCCCTACATGATCACCGAATACAACGGCCACATGTATCCGACAAAACGTTTCGATCAGGAGCAGCGGCAGGCGGAACACGTGACGCGCCACCTGCTGATCCTCGATGCCGTGGCGGGCGACGGCAACATCTCGGGTTCCACCGGCTGGTGCATGTTCGACTACAACACGCACAAGGACTTCGGCGCCGGCGATCGCATCTGCTATCACGGCGTGCTCGACATGTACCGCATTCCGAAATTCGCGGCCTATGCCTATGCCTCGCAGGGCGATCCGAAGGACGGCGTCGTGCTGCAGCCCGTCACCTTCTGGGCACGCGGCGAGCGCAACATGGGCGGCGTACTGCCGCTGATCGTTCTCACCAACTGCGACTACGTCGACGTGACGTTCGGCGAATGGCCGGCGAAGCGCATCTATCCGGACAGGGAGACCTATCCGCACCTGCCGCATGCGCCCGTTGTTCTCGACCTTCGAAACGTCACGCCGGAGGAATTCGGGACCTGGGGACGCGTCTGGCGCGAAGGAACGTTCACGGGCTATGTCGACGGCAAGGCGGTGAAGACGGTGACGCTGCCGGCCGATCCGGTGCCGGCAAGGCTGGAGGTAGCGCCGGATGACACGAAGCTTCGGGCAGCCGAGAAGGACGCGGTGCGCGTCGTCGTCCGCGTGCTCGATCAGTGCGGCAACCTTCTGCCCTATTTCGAGGAGCCGGTGACGCTGTCGCTTGTCGGTCCCGGACGGATCATCGGCCCGGCCGACCATACGCTCAAGGGCGGCGCGACCGGTTTCTGGATCGAGGCCGGCGACGAGGCCGGCACACTCGACCTGACCGTCACCAGCCGTCGCTTCGAGACCCAGACAGTCACCTTCATCATCAACTGAGAACCCGCCATGGCCGATGTTCGCCTCACCGACATACGCAAGCGTTTCGGAGCTCTCGAAATCATCAAGGGCATCGACCTTTCGATCGAGGCCGGAGAGTTCGTCGTCTTCGTCGGCCCATCCGGCTGCGGAAAGTCCACGCTGCTGCGCATGATCGCCGGCCTGGAGGACATCACCTCCGGTGCGCTGGCCATCGGCGGCAAGGTGATGAACGACGTCGATCCTTCCAAGCGGGGCATCGCTATGGTGTTCCAGTCCTACGCCCTCTATCCGCACATGAGCGTGCGCGAGAACATGGGCTTTGCGCTGCGATTCGCCGGCATGGCCAAGGCGGAGATCGAGCGGCGGGTCGCCGACGCGGCGCGCATCCTCGAGCTCGGTCCTCTGATGGAGCGCAAGCCCAAGGCGCTGTCCGGCGGGCAGCGCCAGCGGGTGGCGATCGGCCGCGCGATCGTGCGCAACCCGGACGTCTTCCTGTTCGACGAGCCGCTGTCGAACCTCGACGCCGAACTGCGTGTGCATATGCGCGTCGAGATCGCCAAGCTGCACAAGGAGCTGAAGTCGACCATCATCTACGTCACGCATGACCAGGTGGAGGCGATGACGCTTGCCGACAAGATCGTCGTGCTGCGCGCCGGCGAGGTCGAACAGGTCGGCGCGCCGCTGGACCTCTACGACGATCCGGCGAACACCTTTGTCGCGGGCTTCATCGGATCGCCGCGCATGAACTTCCTGAAGGCGTCGGTGATTTCGGCCGAGGCCGGTTGTGTCACGGTGTCCCTTGTCAACCAGCCGACGGCAAAGCTCACCCTCGCCGTGGCATCCGGTACCGTAAAGGCCGGCGACGAGGTGAGCGTCGGCGTGCGGCCGGAACATTTCCTGGCCGCCGGCGAGGGCGATACGGATCTTGCCGTCGAAGTCGACGTCGCCGAGCATCTCGGCAACACGAGCTATGTCTATGCGCGTGTCTCGGCCGACGAGCGCATCATCATCGAGCGCGAAGAATTCCGCGCCACCGCCAACCGGGACACGCTGACGATCAGCCTATCGGCCCAAAAATCCTTCCTCTTCGACAGTGCCGGCGTCCGCGTCCGATAGCGGGCCGCACCTATCATCGGGAGAGTACGATGAACGAGACGCAAACCCTGCGCTGGGGCATCATCGGGCCAGGCGCCATCGCGAAGACCTTTGCCGGCGGCATTGCCCATTCCCGGACGGGAAAACTCGTCGCGATCGCCACGCGCGATCCGGCAAAAGCTGGGCTCGCCGAAAGCTTTCCGGGTGCCCGGATCGTCGCCGGCTACGAGGCGCTGCTCGGCGATCCGGAGATCGACGCGGTCTATGTCGCGACGCCCCACACGGGTCATGCGGCGTGGGCGATCAAGGCGATCCGCGCCGGCAAGCACGTGCTCGTCGAAAAGCCGATCGCGCTCTCCGCCTACGAGGCCGAGACGGTGTATTACGAAGCCCGCAAGGCGGGTGTCTTCGCCGGCGAAGCCTACATGTACCGCCTGCATCCGCAAACGGCGAAGATCGTCGATCTGGCACGAAGCGGCATGATCGGTGAAATACGGCTCATCAAGTCGAGCTTCGGCTTCGACATGGGGGAGGTGAAGCCGCAGCATCGGCTGTTTTCGAACGCGCTCGCGGGTGGCGGCATACTCGACGTGGGCGGTTATCCGGTCTCCATGGCGAGGCTCGTCGCCGGAGCTGCCGCCGGCACGTCCTTCGCCGAACCCGAGGCGGTCTTCGGCGTCGGCCATATCGGTGCGACGGGCGTCGACGAATGGGCTTCCGCCGTCCTGAAGTTCTCGAACGGTGTCGTCGCGGAGGTCTCCTGCTCGATCCGTGCCGGGCAGGACAACGTGCTGCGCATCCTTGGCGCCGAGGGCCGGATCGACGTTGCCGATTTCTGGTTCGCATCCGGTCACGAGGGCGGGACGGGCCGGCTCGAGATCGTGCGGAAGGACGGCAGCAGGCAGGTGGTTGACGTTCAAGAACAGGGCTGGCTCTATTCCTTCGAAGTGGATGCGGTCGCCGACGCGATCCGCGGCGGACGGCAGGAATTCGCATCGCCCGGTATGAACTGGGCCGATTCCATCGGCAATCTCAGGGTCATGGATCAGTGGCGCGCTGCGATCGGCCTGGAGTACGAATGCGAAAAGCCGGCCGGGCGCCCGGTCAACATCCGGGGCGAGACGGTAAGGGCCGGCAGCGGCATACCGCGCCGGAGCCTGCCGGGCATCGCCAAACCCGTTTCGGCGGTGGCGCTCGGCTTCGAGTTCTTCCCGAATTTCGCCGCCGCCTCGCTGACGCTCGACGCCTTCTACGAGGCGGGTGGCAACGTCTTCGACACCGCCTGGATCTACAACGGCGGCACTACCGAGGTGATCTTCGGCGACTGGCACAGGAGCCGTGCGGTCCCGCGCGAGGGGATCGTGCTGATCGGCAAGGGCGCCCATTCGCCGCTCGTCTATCCGGACCAGATCGGCAGGCAGCTGTCGCAGTCCCTGGAGCGGCTCAAGACCGACTATGTCGATGTCTATTTCATGCATCGCGACAATCCGGACGTTCCGGTCGGCGAGTTCGTCGACGCTATGGACAGCGAGGTGCGCGCGGGACGCATTCGCGGCATTTTCGGCGGATCGAACTGGACGCGCGAACGGCTGGCGGAGGCGATCGCCTACGCCGAGGCGGCGGGCAGGACGCCTCCCGCCGCGCTCTCCAACAATTTTTCGCTTGCCGAGATGCGCGACCCGATCTGGCCAGGGTGCGTCGCCGCCTCGGACGACCAATGGAAGCGGTGGTTGTCCGAGCGGCAGATCCCGAATTTCGCCTGGTCCAGCCAAGGGCGTGGCTTCTTCACCGAACGTGCCGGTCGTGATCGGACGGATGACGAGGAACTGGTTCGCTGCTGGTACAGCGAGCGAAATTTCACCCGCCGCGACCGCGCCATCGAGCTTGCCGCCCGACTGGGTCGCAAGCCGATCCATGTGGCGCTGGCCTACGGTCTGGCGCAGCCCTTCCCGGTCCTTCCGCTCATCGGGCCGCGTACCGTGGCCGAGCTCGAGGACAGTCTCTCCGCACTCGACATCACCTTGACCCGCGCGGAGGTGGAATGGCTGGAGGCATGAACGGCCTTCCCGCGAAGGGCGCCGGCGATGCACGGAACCGGCAACTGTCCGGTGCCCGGCGCCTGCTCAATCGCGCCAGAATTGCTTAAAAAATGACCGAGAAAACCGATTGACTATAATTTAGCCGAGGCGTAGCCTGTCGTCAGAAATCGGCAATGACTGCCAACGGCGATAGAGCCCCGACACCGCGTTCCGCGGTTCGGGGCTTTTTGCTTTTTTGGATCGGAGCGGCGGATGCGGAAGACGGGTTCGAGAACGGTGGCGGGGCAGTCGGCAGACCGATGACGCGCGAAACGGTTCCGGTATCAATCCTCTATTCGACGACGGGCGCCTACGCCGCCCTCGGTCGCGAGGCAGTCGACGGGGCCATGGCTGCTATCTCCGAAGTCAATTCCGATCCATCCCTCTCCTTCCGGATAGAACCGAAGATCGATGATCCGGCGGGCAGGGCGGAGCGATACGCCCTGCTGTCGGACGCAGCGATCCGCCAGCACGGGTGCCGTCATGTCATAGGCACCATCACGTCCTGGAGCCGCAAGGACGTGCTGCCGGTGATCGAACGTCATGGTGCGCTCCTGTGGTATGCCTTTCCCTATGAGGGTTACGAGGCGAGCGACAGCGCCATCTATCTCGGCGCATGCCCGAACCAGCATCTTCTCCCGCTGTTCGACCATGTGCTGCCGCGCTACGGGCGCCGGCCCTTCATCGTCGGGTCGAACTATATCTGGGGCTGGGAGATCAGCCGCATCGCCCGCGAGGTGACGGAAGCCTCCGGCGGGCAGGTCGTCTCCGAGCGTTTCGTTCCACTGGGTTCCGTCGAGGTCGATCACCTGATCGCCGAAATCCGGCAGAAACGCCCGGACTTCGTGCTGAGCAACCTTGTCGGCGAGACGGTAACCGCCTTTCTCGCGGCCTATCACGCGCTGCGTGCCGAGGGCGTCGAGCCGCCGCCGATCGTCGCCTGCAACCTGTCGGAAACGGACCTCGAAGGCCTGAGCCGCGAGGCGCGGGCAGGGCATATCACGACGGCGATCTATTTCGACCGGCTGGATACGGCGGAGAACCGGGTCTTCAAGGCGCGTATGGCCGCCCGGCACGGACGGGACAGGCGCATCACGACGCCCTTCATGGCCGCCTATAACGCCGTCTCTATCCTCGCCCGCGCGATTTCCGATGCGGCGACGGACGCGCCGGAAGCGATCCGCCGGGCCGTCACATCGCGTCTGTTCGACACGCCGATTGGCCCGATCGCGGTGGACCCGCGCACGCATCATGCCGCGTTGCGGCCGCATATGGGCGTGTCGGACGCGGAAGGCGAGTTCGAACTCTTTCGCAGTGCGCCGGCGCCGATCGAGGCCGATCCTTATCTGGTGCGGTCGCTCCTCCGACAGCCGCCGAAGGCCGCCGCGCCGGGCGACACGGGCAGCGCGCTGAAAGTCATCAAATGACGCGCGCTGACCGGCTCCCACTGGCGACATGGCGTGCGGTGATCCTGCACCGCGACCACCCGTCCGTGGATGCGTTGAAGCGGCAGCTCGAGCTTTTGCACATCCGCGTCAACGTCGCCTGGCCGCAGATCGACGAGGCCGATACCGGCGCGGATGTCATCTTCTTCGACGCGGACATGGGCCATGACGGGCAGTTTCCGTGGCCGACGGGTTTTGCGCCGATGCCGATGATCGCACTCATCGGTTCCGAGGCGCCGGGGCGTATCGAATGGGCGCTGTCGCAAGGATCGAACGCGCATCTCCTGAAGCCGATCGGCTCCACCGGGGCCTATAGCGCGATCCTGATCGCTGCCCATGCCTACCGGATGGCCCGCAGCCAGGCCGACGACATCAGGGCGCTCGAGGATCGGTTGCGTCAGCGGCCGATCGTGGTGCGTGCGATCCTCAAGCTGCTGCAGCAGGAAGGGCTGGACGAGGCGGGCGCCTGGAAACGGCTGCGCAAGATCGCCATGGACTGGGGCATGACCATCGAGGAGACGGCAGAGGCCATCTGTCGGGATGACCGGCGCACGCGAAGCGGCGCCTGACGAAACGGAAGGAAGGAGTACAGTTTGGTGTCCATTGTTGAAGGTTTCGCGCCCTACGGAGGCTACAGGACCTGGTATCGGGTCACCGGCGACCTCGCCTCCGGCAAGCCGCCGCTCATCGTTGCCCATGGCGGCCCGGGTTGCACCCACGACTATGTCGACAGCTTCAAGGACATCGCGGCTACCGGCCGGGCGGTCATCCACTACGACCAGGTGGGCAATGGCAAATCCACGCATCTCCCTGACAAGGGCGGGGATTTCTGGACGGTCGCCTTCTTCCGGGCCGAACTGCACAATCTGATCGATCATCTCGGCATAAGGAACGCCTACTGCCTGCTCGGACAATCCTGGGGCGGCATGCTGTCGGCGGAGTTCGCGGTCGAGCGTCCGGCGGGCCTGAAGGCGCTCGTCATCGCGAACTCCCCGGCGGCCATGAAGACCTGGATTTCCGAAGCGAACCGGCTTCGCGAGGCGCTGCCGCCGGAGGTACAGGCGACGCTCTTGCAGCACGAGGCGGCCGGCACCACGGACAGTGCGGAATACATGGCTGCAACCGACGTCTTCAACCAGCGTCATGTCTGCCGGGTCGTGCCCATGCCGCCGGAGGTCCAGCGGACCTTCGACGCGATCGCAAACGATCCGACGGTCTATCACACCATGAACGGGCCGAACGAGTTCCATGTGATCGGAACGATGAAGGACTGGTCGATCGTCGGACGGCTGTCGACCATCGCGGTTCCGACGCTGCTGGTCTCCGGCCGACACGACGAGGCGACCGAGGCCTGCGTCAAACCCTATGCAGAGGAGATACCGGACGTGCGCTGGCGGATCTTCGAGCAATCGAGCCACATGCCGCATGTCGAGGAAAGGGAGGCCTGCATGGCCGAGGTCGCGGGCTTCCTCGACCAGACAGCCCCTTGAGTATCGCGAAGACAAGAAGCCGCCCGCAAAGGGCGCGATGACCGCTCACACAAAGAACCAGAGGGAAACGATATCATGACCATATTCCTGAAACCGAACCTCCGACGTGCCGGCCTGCTGTTGGCCGGCGCGCTGCTCGCTCAAACGGCGCTTTCCGGCGTCGCAATGGCCGAGGACCGCGCGGAGCTCATGGCCAAGCACCGCGGCGGTACGATCACGCTCGCGGCCGTCTCGGCCGCCGGTTCCGTCGATCCGATGATCAACTACACGGCGCAGTTCTGGCAGCTCTACCAGATGACCTACGACGGGCTCGTCAAGTTCAAGCAGGCGGGCGGAACAGACGGCTTCGAGATCGTTCCGTCGATCGCCGAAGCCATTCCGACGGCGGAGAACGACGGCAAGACTTACGTCTTCAAGATCCGCAAGGGCATCAAGTTCTCGAACGGCAAGGAAGTGACACCCTCCGACGTGGAGGCCTCGTTCCAGCGCATCTTCAAGGTCAAGGGGCCGACGACGGGCAGCTTTTACAACGGCATCGTCGGTGCCGACAAATGCATCGAGACCGCCGAGACCTGCACGCTGGAGGGCGGCGTGATCGGCGACGACGCGACCGGCACGGTGACGATCAATCTTGTCGCGCCGGACGCCGAGATATTCTCCAAGCTCGCCGTTCCGCACGCCTCGATCCTGCCGGCCGACGCGCCGCTTGCCGATGCCGGCACGACGCCGATCCCCGGCACGGGCGCTTACTATATCGAAAGCTACAATCCCAACGAACAGATGGTCATGAAGCGCAATCCGCACTTCAAGGAGTGGAGCGCCGACGCCCAGCCGGACGGCTTTGCGGACGAGGTCGTCTACAAGTTCGGCCTCACCGAGGAGGCGGCGATTAATGCCATCATCAACGGCCAGATTGACTGGCTGTTCGACACGCCGCCGGCCGACCGCCTGCCGGAAATCGGCGCGAACTACGCGAGCCAGATCCATATCGATCCGCTCGCAGCCTTCTGGTACGCGCCGATGAACACCAACATCGCCCCCTTCAATGATCTGAAGGTCCGCCAGGCGTTGAACTACGCGCTCGACCGCGATGCGCTCGTCGGCCTGTTCGGCGGCGAGGTGCTCGCCCAACCGACCTGCCAGGTCCTGCCGCCGGACTTCCCCGGCCATGTGGATGATTGCCTTTACACGAAGGAACCCGGCCCGGCCTGGGTCGAGCCGGACATGGAGAAGGCGAAGCAGCTCGTCGAGGAATCGGGCACGAAGGGCCAGAAGGTCACGGTGATCGCCGAGGACAATGCGGTCGCCCGCGGCATCGGCACCTATATCCAGAGCGTGCTTTCCGAACTCGGCTACGACGCCTCGATGAAGGCGGTGTCGCCGAATATCCAGTTCACCTACATCCAGAACACCAACAACAACGTCCAGATCAGTGTCTCTCAGTGGTACATGGACTATCCGGCGGCGTCGAACTTCCTGAACGTGCTGCTCTCCTGCGCCTCCTTCACGCCGGGCAGCGACGCGTCGATCAATATCGCCGGCTACTGCAACGAAGGGCTGGACGCGAAGATGAAGGAGGCGATGACGCTGGCGCTCACCGATCCCGACGGCGCCAATGCCAAATGGGCGGAGATCGACAAGAGCTTCATGGAACAGGCACCGCTCGCGCCGCTCTTCACGCCAAAGAGCGTGAACTTCGCCTCGGCACGCCTCGGCAACTACCTGTTCAACAAGCAGAACCGCTGGATCGTCTCGCAGTCCTGGGTGAAGTGACACCTCGACCGGACGGCGGCGTCTCGCCGCCGTCCGCCGTCCGCTGCCGGCGGACCCCATCCGGATCTTCGTGTAACCGATGACAGATGCTTCAGAGATCGCTTTCGTCGAAAGCTCCGCCGAATCGTTGGGGCAGGCCCGTTCGGCCGCCGGCCCCTGGCGGCGCGCGTGGCTCATCCTCAGGCGCGATCGTGCGACGCTCCTGGCGGCCGCCGTGCTCGTGCTGATCGTTCTTGCCAGCCTCGCGGCACCTCTCTACGCCCGGTACGTTTCGGCAACCGATCCCTTCCGCTCGAGCCTCAGCGCGAAGATCACGGTCGACGGGAAGCGGGTGAAGCTCATGCAGCCCTCCACCGAGGGGCTGGGCCTCGGGGTGACCCCAATCGGCCCGACATGGCGGGCACAGTACCTTCTCGGCGCCGACACGCAGGGCCGCGACGTCGCGGCGCGGCTGCTCTATGGTGGGCGGAACTCGTTGCTGATCGCTGCCGCCTCGACCGCGATCTGTCTTTTCTTCGCCGCTGTCGTCGGCATCACGGCCGGCTTCTTCGGCGGCATCGTCGACAAGATCCTGTCGCGGATTCTCGATATCCTCTGGGCGTTTCCGGTCTATCTCCTGGCAATCTCGCTGTCGATCGTGCTGATCTCGCAGGGGATCGTCATCGGACCGATCGAGATTACCGGCGACAGCCTGCTCCTGCCGATCTTCATCATCGGCATCATCTACGTGCCCTATGTCGCCCGCCCGGTGCGCGGGCGGGTGCTGGCGCTCAAGGAGAGCGAATTCGTGCTTGCGGCGAAGGGCCTCGGCATTCCGGCCTGGCGCATTCTCGTCAACGACATCCTACCGAATGTTTCGACCATGCTGATTGTCTTCGTGCCGCTGATGATGGGGCTCAACATCATCACGGAGTCGTCGCTGTCGTTCCTCTCGATCGGCGTGCAGGCGCCGGACGCGAGCTGGGGCACGATCATCCAGGACGGCCAGACGCTGCTCTATACCCGTCCGGCCGTGGCCCTCGCGCCCGGCATCGCCATCGTGCTGACAGTCCTGTCGCTCAACGTGCTGGGCGACAGCCTGCGCGACGCGCTCGATCCGCGCACGAAGCTGGTGTGAGGGGACAGGCCATGATCTTCGCCGTGCTGCAGCGCCTCGGACAGATGCTCTTCGTGATGTTCGGCATCTCTGCACTCGTCTTCCTCATCTTCTTCGCCACCCCCGGCTCCGATCCCGCCGCGCGGCTCGCAGGCCGCAACGCGTCGCCGGAAACCGTCGAGGCGATCCGCAAGGAGTTCGGTTTCGATCGGCCGCTGCCGGTGCAATATGCCATCATGATGAAGCGGCTCTTCGTCACGCAGGACCTCACCTCCTTCGTCAACCGCGGCTACAAGATCGTTCCCGCGGTAATGTCGGCCGCGCCCGTGACGGTTTCGCTGGTCGCCGGTGCTGCCCTGCTCTGGGTCGTGGGCGGCATCGTCGTCGGCGTGGTCGCGGCGCTTGCACGCGACACGCTGCTCGACCGCGGGCTGATGGCGCTTGCGCTCATCGGCGTCTCCATGCCCGTCTACTGGCTGGGCGAGGTGATGAACCTCCTGACGCAGAGCCGCTTCCACGATACCTGGCTGTTTTCCTGGGTGCCGGCGCTCGGCTACAAACCGCTGCTTGCCGACCCGGCGGGCTGGTTCAAGACGCTGGTCATTCCGTGGTTTACGCTGGCGGCGCTCTATATCGGCATCTACGGCCGGGTGCTGCGCGCCAACCTGGTCGAGGCCTATCAGGAGGACTTCATTCGTACCGCCCGCGCCAAGGGGTTGAGCCCCGCCCGCGTCATGCTGCGTCATGCACTGCGGACCTCGCTCATTCCCTTCGTCACCATGTTCGGACTCGATTTCGGCGTGCTCGTCGGAGGTGCGGCGCTGCTGACGGAAGTGGTCTTCGGACTGAACGGCGTCGGAAGGCTCACCTACCAGGCACTGCTCAACCTCGACCTGCCGATGATCCTCGGCACCGTGATGTATGCCTCCTTCTTCGTCGTGCTCGCCAATGCGCTCGTCGATGTCGTCTACGTGCTGATCGATCCGCGGGTGAGGGGAGACTGACGCCATGGAACAGAAGACGAAACCCATCCTCCTCGACGTCGACGGCCTCTCCGTCTCCTTCGCGACCGACCGCGGCATGGTGCGGGCGGTGCGCGACGTCTCGTTCCGGGTGCACGAGGGCGAGATCCTCTCGATCGTCGGCGAGTCCGGCTCCGGCAAGTCGGTGACGCTGCTGTCGCTGCTCGGCCTGCACGACCGCAAGACGACGAAGGTCGACGGTGCCGTCTCGTTCCGCGGCCGGCACATCCTCGACCTCCCGGCAGGCCGCATGCGGGCGATCCGCGGCAAGGAGATCGCCCTCATCTCGCAGGATCCGATGACCGCACTGACGCCGGTCTATACGATCGGCTGGCAGATCGCCGAACAGATCCGCGCCCATGAGCCGGTCTCCGCCCGTGTCGCGCGGCGGCGCGCGGTCGAGCTACTCGGCGAAGTTGGTCTTTCCAACCCCGGCGAGGCGGTGGATCGCTATCCGCACCAGCTATCCGGCGGCATGCGCCAGCGCGCCGTCATCGCCATGGCGCTCTCCTGCAACCCGGCGCTGCTCGTCGCCGACGAGCCGACCACCGCACTCGACGTCACCGTCCAGGCGCAGGTGCTCGACCTGCTGTTGCGGCTGCGCAAGGACTTCGGCTCGGCCATCATCCTCATCACCCACGACATGGGCGTGGTGGCGGAAGTCGCGGATCGGGTTGCGGTGATGTATGCCGGCCGCATCGTCGAGCGCGGCCGGACAGAAGAGGTCTTCGCCTCGCCGATCCATCCCTACACCTGGGGCCTCATGGCCTCCATCCCGCCGCTTTCTGGCGTCCGGCTCCAGCGCCTGCGCTCGATCTCGGGCATGCCGCCGACGCCGGAAACGATCGCCGAGGGCTGCGGCTTCGCGCCCCGCTGCGCTTATGCGCGGGCGGCCTGCGCGCAACGGCCGCCGCTGCGCCGTGCCGGGGAGCACTCGGCGCTCTGCGTGATCGACGACGGCGAACGGCAATCCCTCCGTCGTACGGCGCTTGCCGTGGAGGAGCCCGCATGAGCGTTTCCATGCCGACAACCGTGCCGCTGATGCAGGCCCGCGCGCTCACCAAGAATTTCGTGGTCGGCAAGACGATCCGGCCCGGTTCCGGTCAGGTGCTGCACGCCGTCGACGCCGTCAGCCTCGAGGTCCGGCCGGCCGAAACGCTGGGGCTCGTCGGCGAGTCGGGCAGCGGCAAGTCGACACTCGGCCGCTGCCTGACGCGGTTTTACGATATTACCTCCGGCACGCTCGCCTTCGACGGAGCCGACATCACCAGGGCCGGCAGCGCTGAGCTCAAGCCGGTGCGCCGGAATATG
>NZ_JAKGBU010000057.1 GCF_021555155.1 Rhizobium alarense | reverse complement strand
GCCGGCGGCCGGCGGTTGCGCAAGGGTGCGGTCGACGCCGTCATCAAATTTGCAGGCCTTGCCGACAGTCAGGTCCCGGCGGATTTCCGCCAGGCAGTCGACAGGATCGCCCGCACCGGCGGCACTCCGCTCGCCGTTGCCGACGGCGACCGTCTGCTCGGGGTCATCCACCTGAAGGACGTCGTGAAGCCCGACATCAAGGAGCGTTTCGCTGCGCTTCGGGCCATGGGCATCCGCACCGTGATGGTCACCGGCGACAACCCGGTCACGGCGGCCGCGATCGCCTCGGAAGCCGGTGTCGACGATTTCCTCGCGGAAGCGACGCCGGAGGACAAGCTCGCCTATATCCGGAAGGAGCAGCAGGGCGGCCGGCTCATCGCCATGTGCGGTGACGGCACGAACGACGCGCCGGCGCTTGCCCAGGCCGACGTGGGCGTGGCGATGCAGACAGGCACCCAGGCGGCCCGCGAGGCCGCCAACATGGTGGACCTCGATTCGAGTCCCACAAAGCTCATCGAGATCGTGGAAATCGGCAAGCAGCTCCTGATGACCCGTGGCTCGCTGACCACCTTCTCGATTGCCAACGACGTTGCGAAATATTTCGCCATCATCCCGGCGCTCTTCGTCGCGACCTACCCGGCGCTTGAGGCGTTGAACGTCATGGGGCTCGCGTCGTCGCGTTCGGCGATCCTGTCGGCGGTGATCTTCAATGCGCTGATCATCGTCGCGCTCATTCCGCTGGCGCTGAAGGGCGTCGCCTACCGTCCGTCCGGCGCGGCCGCCCTGCTGCGCCGCAACCTGCTCGTCTATGGTCTCGGCGGCCTGCTGCTGCCCTTCGCCGGCATCAAGCTCATCGACATCGCCATCGTTGCTCTCAATCTGGTGTAGACATGTTGACCCATCTCAGACCCGCCTTCACGCTCATCGTGCTCATGACCCTCATCACGGGTCTCGCCTATCCGCTGGCCGTCACCGGTATTGCGCAGGTCGCCCTGCCGGCCGCGGCCAATGGCAGTCTCGTCGAGCGCAACGGTACCGTCGTCGGCTCCGCGCTCATCGGCCAGGGGTTCGCGAGCGAGCGCTATTTCTGGCCGCGCCCGTCGGCAACCGGGCCGGACGCCTACAATGCGGGCGCTTCCAGCGGCTCCAATCTCGGCGCCACCTCGGTCAAACTGCGCGACCGGGTGGCGGCGGATGTCGAGCGACTGAAGGCGAGCGGTATCTCGGGCCCTCTGCCGGCCGATGCCGCCACTGCCTCGGGATCGGGCCTCGATCCGCACATCTCGCCGGATTTCGCCCGGGCGCAGGTCGCCCGTGTCGCCGGTGCGCGCGGGCTTCCGGAGGCGGATGTCGCGGACCTGGTGGAGCGAAGCGTTGAAGCGCGCTCGGCCGGAATCGTCGGTGAACCGCGTGTGAATGTGCTAGAACTCAATCTTGCGCTGGACGCGCTGAAGACCTGAAGACGAGAATGCCTGAAACCGATCGCGAACCGAAAAGCCGTCCCGATCCCGATGCCCTGCTTGCCCTGGCGGACAAGGACCGCCGGGGCAAGCTGACGGTTTTCGTCGGTGCCGCTCCAGGCGTCGGCAAGACCTATGCGATGCTGTCGCGTGCACGGCGGCTGAAGGCGGACGGCGCCGACATCGTCATCGGCCTCGTCGAAACGCACGGCCGCAACGAGACGGCCGCGCTGACGGAGGGGTTGGACATCCTGCCGCGGCACAGAATCGAGCATCGCGGCCACGTGCTCGAAGAGTTCGATCTCGACGCGGCGCTGGCGCGAAAGCCCCGCATCATCGTCGTCGACGAACTCGCGCACAGCAATCCGCAGGGCAGTCGGCATCCCAAGCGCTACCAGGATATCGAGGAACTGGTCGCCGCCGGCATCGACGTCTGGACGGCGCTCAACATTCAGCACCTGGAGAGCCTGTCCGATCTCGTTGCCCAGATCACCGGCGTGACAGTGCGCGAACGCGTGCCGGACGTGGTGCTGAAGCGCGCGGACGACGTCATCCTGGTCGACCTGCCGCCGGCCGAACTCATCGAGCGGCTGAACGAGGGCAAGGTCTATCTGCCCGACAGCGCCAAACGCGCCGTCGACCGCTTCTTCCGGCTCGGCAACCTGACGGCGCTGCGTGAACTGGCGTTGCGCCGCACCGCCGACCGCGTCGACGACCAGATGGTCGATTATCTCAAGCAGAACGCGATCGAGGGGCCGTGGGCGACGAGCGAGCGGCTCATCGTCTGCGTCGGTCCGGATCCCCTGTCGGAGAAGGTGGTGCGCGTCGCGAGCCGGCTCGCCTCCGGTCTCAATGCCCCGTGGATCGTCGTGTCGGTGGAGCGGGCCGACCGCGAGGCGGAGGACAGCGCCGCCGTTCGGCGGCTGGACGACACCTTCCGGCTTGCCGAGCAACTCGGCGCGGAGACGCGCCGCATCATCGGCAACGACTTTGTCGAGGAGATCCTGAAGCTGGCGCGGCGGGAGCATGCGACGCAGATCGTCATCGGCGCCCGCCGGATTCCCGGCTGGTTCACGCTGCTGCGCCCGTCGCTTCCCGATGCGCTGGCCCGAAGGGCTGCCGGCATCGGCGTGCATCTCGTCACGACCGACGAGGACGCGTCGCGCCGCCGCACACGGCCGTTTCGGCGCCTGCCGCTCGCCCATATGCAGCGCTCGACGATCATTGCCGTCGCCTCCGTAATAGGTACGACGATTGTCGGCCTGATCATCGATCGCTTCGTCGATCTGCCGAACATCTCACTGCTGTTCCTGCTCGCCGTGCTCGCGTCGGCTGCCTATGCGGGTTATGCCTCCGCCTTCCTGGCGGCTCTGCTTTCGACACTCGCCTACAATTTCTTCTTCATCGATCCGCTGCACACATTCACCATCGCCGCGCCGCACGAGGTTTTCGCACTCTTCGTCTTCCTCGCGGCCGCGGTTCTGGCCGGCAGCCTCGCCTCCCGCATCCGCGAGCAGGCGCAGGCGGCGAAGGTTCGCGCGACGGCCGTCCAGACGCTCTATGACTTTTCCCGCAAGCTCGCCGGGACCACGAAAGCGGACGAAGTTCTCTGGGCGGCGGTGACGCAGCTTCAGGCGAGCCTGCGCCGCAACGTCATCCTGCTCCTGCCGGAGGGCGGCGAGTTGCGTGCCGCGGCGGCCTGGCCGCCCGATACGGAGCTCGGCGTCGCCGACATGACGGCCGCCCGGTGGGCGCACGACAAACGCGAACCCGCCGGCAACGGCACCGGCACTCTGCCGAGCAGCCCATTCCAGTTCCGGCCGTTGACAAGCCCGCACGGCGTCGTGGGGGTCTGTGGCTACGAGCAGGCGGGCGAAGCGCTCGACATCAATGCCGAGCGGGCGCTGTCGGCGATCCTCGACCAGACGGCGGTCGCGATCGACCGGGCGCGGCTGTCGCAGGAAAGCATCGACCAGGCCGCGAGGCTGGAGGGCGAGCGCTATCGGTCCGCGCTGCTTTCCTCGATCTCCCATGACCTGCGCACGCCGCTTGCCACCATAACCGGCGCGGTCACCAGCCTCCGGCAGTTCGGCGACCGGATGCCGCCGGAAAGTCGCGACGACCTGCTGCAGTCGATCGAGGAGGAGGGCGGCAGGCTCAGCCGCTTTGTCGCCAATCTGCTCGACATGACCCGCATCGAGGCCGGAACGCTCAACGCCAGGAAGGATTGGGTGGACGTCGCGGACGTGGTGCGCGGCGCCGTCGAACGCGCCCGTAAATATTTCCCCGGCCATGCGATCGAGACGGGGATCGCGCCGGACCTGCCCCTCATCCGGGGCGACAGCGTGCTGCTCGGGCAGGTGCTGTTCAACCTGCTCGACAATGCCCACAAATACGGCGGTGCCGAACCGGTGAACGTCTATGCCCGGCGCGACGGCGACACGGTGCTGATTTCCGTCACCGATCTCGGCAAGGGCATCCCGCCGGCAGATCTCGAGCGCGTCTTTGACAAGTTCTATCGCCGTGGAGGTGCCGACGGGCGCTCGCCCGGCACGGGGCTCGGGCTTTCGATCGCGCGCGGGTTCGTCGAGGCGATGGGCGGCCGCATATTTGCCGAAAGTCCGGCGCTTAAACGCAAGGGGACGCGCATCCTCATGCGATTCCCCGCAGCACCGGACCAGATCGGACAGAAGGCATCATGAACCGCGACCGCATCCTCGTCGTCGACGACGAACCGCAGATCCAGCGTTTCCTGCGCCCCGCCCTTGGGGCGGCGGGCTACGACGTGGTCGAGGCGGCGACGGGGGGCGATGCGCTGAAGATGGTCGCGACCACCGCCCCCGATGTGGTGATCCTCGATCTTGGTCTGCCGGACATGGACGGCAAGGAAGTGATCGCCGGCATCCGCGGCTGGTCGGAAATCCCGATCATCATTCTGTCGGCGCGCGATCGCGAGAGCGAGAAGATCGAAGCGCTCGATCTCGGCGCGGACGACTATATCGAGAAGCCCTTCGGCATCGGCGAGCTGACCGCCCGCATCCGCACGGCGCTTCGGCACCGCATCCGCGCCGAGGCCGGCGCCACCCAGTTCCTCGCCGACGGCCTGTCGGTCGATACCGTGCGGCGCAGCGTATCGCGCGACGGCGAGGCGGTGAAACTGACGCCCAAGGAATATGACCTGTTGATCACGCTCGCCCGCCATGCCGGGCGCGTCGTCACCCATCGGACACTGCTCTCCTCGGTCTGGGGACCCGCGCATGCGGAGGATCTGCACTATCTCCGCGTCTTCGTCGGACAACTGCGCCAGAAGATCGAAGCTGACCCCTCCGAACCCCGCATCGTGCGCACGGAGCCGGGCGTCGGGTATCGTTTTGTCGGCGACGAGGGGTGATGCTGCATGCGGGATCGCCGATTCTGCCCCATTTTGCGAATTCGCTCAAATACCGTCGATTTTGTCGAAGCTTCGCTAAGGGTCCGCGGTCTAGTGTCCGCCCGATCAGCGGCATGATGCGCTGAGGGCGCCGCATCCCGATCGGAGTTGTCCGTCGGACGATGCGGTTCGGCCGCCGGCCCGCCGGCGCTCGAAGGCCGGGTCTATGTAGGGACGCCTTTGACATGAGCGATACGGCAGAGCGCAAGCCTTTGGGTGCCAGCCTGGCGATAAACCTGGTCGGCGCCGTGGTTCCCGTCGTCGTGGCGCTCGCGACGCTGCCGATCTATGTGCGCCATATCGGCGATGAGCGCTATGGCCTGATGGCGCTGGTCTGGGTGCTGCTCGGTTATTTCGGCTTCCTCGACCTCGGGCTCTCGCGCGCCTCCGCCAATGCGCTGGCGCGGATCGGGGCCGGCGCGCCCGGCGAGCGTGCGCGGGTCGTCGTGACGTCGCTCGGCCTCAATTTCGCGCTCGCGGTCGTGGGCGGCGCAATTCTCTATCTTGCCGGTGGCTACCTCCTGAACGATGTCATGTCGGTGCCGGACGATCTGAAGGGTGAGGTGGCCGCGGCCATGCCCTGGATCGCCTGCCTGCTGCCGATCGCGCTGCTCAACGGCGTCGGGCTCGGGGTCATTGAATCGCGGGAACGGTTCCTCGTGGCGAATGTCCTGCAGGTGTCCGGTCTTGCGGTTGCCCAGATCGTGCCTGTCGTCGTTGCCGTCTTCGTCTCGCCGAGTCTGGCGGTCGTCGTTCCCGCTGCGGCAATCGCCCGCGGGATGTCCGTGCTCGCCGTGCTTGCCGCCGTGGCCCACCTGGAACGACCGCTGCGGCTTTCCGATTTCGACCGGGCGAGCGCCCGGCAGCTCATGGGCTATGGCGGCTGGGTAACGGTCTCCGGCGTGCTGCTTCCCTTCCTCAACTCGCTCGATCAGTTCGTGATCGGCCGGGTCCTGAGCGTCGCCTCCGTCACCTACTACGCCGTTCCGATGACGCTGGTGGCGCGCAGCCAGCTGATCACCAATGCGCTGGCGCGAACGCTCTTCCCCCGCCTGTCGAGCCTGCCCGTCCGGGAGGCGACGGCGGTCGCCGGCCGCGCGCTGGTGGCGGGCGCCATCCTTTACGGCGGATTCTGCGCCGTGGGCCTGATCCTGTTCCGGCCGCTCCTGACGCTGTGGATGGGCGCGGATTTCGCGGCGTCGGCCGGCGGCATCGGCGTCTTTCTTCTTGCCGGCGTGCTGCCGAACGCGCTGACCTTCGCACCCTATACGCTGCTTCAGGCCCAGGGGCGGCCGGACCTGACGGCGAAGTTCCACATGGCGCAGATGCTGCCCTATGCGCTGGTGCTCTTCGTGCTCGTCCGTGAATTCGGGCTGATGGGGGCAGCCGCAGCCTACCTGCTGCGCAACCTCTTCGACTTCGGCCTGCTCGTCGTCATCTCGCCGATGAAGAACCGCATCCTTTTGTCCCTGCTGCCGTCGGCCGGACTGATCCTTTTTGCCTGCCTTTGCGAGGTTCTCTTCGAACGGAGCCTGACGTGGCTCCTCGTGTCGGCCATTGTCGTTGCCCTCGGCTCCCTCATCCTCCTGCGGCTGCAGGAGCGCCAGACCTTTGACGACATCGTCGCGATGGTTCGCCATGTGTTTGGAGGATCCTGGCGCGGGACACGGCGGCAGGCCGCGGCCGAGGTCCTGACACCCGGCGAATGAGCCGGCCGGCAATGCCGCGTCGGGACCCCGGCGGAGCGGCTCAGGCCCGCTTGATGACCTTGATCAGCACGAGGAGGATGACGGCGCCGATCGTCGCGTGGATGATCGCGGCGATGATGCCCGCGCCGAGGCTGACGCCGATGGCCGGGAAGAGGAAGCCGGCGATGAAGGCGCCGACGATGCCGACGACGATGTTGCCGACGAGGCCGAAGCCGAAGCCGGATACGATGAGGCCAGCCAGCCAGCCGGCAATTGCGCCGACGATGAGGAATACGAGGATGCTTTCGATACCCATAGGTGTCTCCCGTGCAGGTTTATGAACAGTCGCTAGCATTGTTCGGCGACGATTGGATTACAAGAGCGCACATTGCCGTCGCGACCGCCCTGCGGCTGCCGCCGGCATCCCCGCGATCGAGGTTGCGGTGAAGCCACCTTGCATGCCATGACTGCGTGCGCCGCCGCACCGTCGGTCGCATCTTTCGGAAGGCAAGGGATCGGAGGGCTTTCACATGACGAAGACGGACATCGCCCGCCGTGTCTACGACAATGCCTGGAAGCTCGACCCGATCGTGCGCAGCCTGCTCGACACGGATTTCTACAAGCTTCTCATGCTGCAGATGATCTGGAAGCTCTATCCGGACGTCGAGGCGACCTTCTCGCTGATCAATCGCTCGAAGACGGTGAAGCTGACCGAGGAGATCGATGAGCAGGAGTTGCGCGAACAACTCGACTACGTGCGCGACGTGCGTTTCACCAAGAAGGAGATGATCTGGCTCGCCGGCAACAGCTTCTACGGCCGCAAACAGATATTCTCGCCGGAATTCCTCGCCTGGCTCGCCGATTTCCGGCTGCCCGACTACGAACTCACGCGCCGCAACGGTCAGTACGAGCTGACATTCCCCGGTCGGTGGACCCACACCACGATGTGGGAGATCCCGGCACTCGCGATCATCAACGAGTTGCGCTCGCGCAGCACCATGAAGGAGATGGGGCCGTTCGCGCTCGACGTGCTCTATGCGCGCGCCAAGGCGAAGATGTGGTCGAAGGTCGAGCGCCTGCGCGAGCAACCCAAACTGCGGATTTCCGATTTCGGCACGAGGCGGCGGCATTCCTTCCTGTGGCAGCGCTGGTGCGTCGAGGCGCTGAAGGAGGGCATCGGACCGTCCTTTTCCGGCACCAGCAATGTATTGCTGGCGATGGATACCGATCTCGAGGCGCTCGGCACCAACGCCCACGAACTGCCGATGGTGGCGGCCGCGCTGGCCGACAGCGATGCCGAACTGGCGGCCGCCCCCTACGCGGTCCTGCAGGACTGGAACCGGCTTTATGGCGGCAACCTGCTGATCGTGCTGCCCGACGCCTTCGGCACGGCGGCGTTCCTGCGCAATGCGCCGGACTGGGTGGCCGACTGGACCGGCTTCCGCCCGGACAGCGCGCCGCCGATCGAGGGCGGCGAAAAGATTATCGCTTGGTGGAAATCCCGCGGCCGCGATCCGCGTGAAAAGCTGCTGATCTTCTCCGACGGCCTCGACGTCGACACGATCATCGAGACCTACCGTCATTTCGAGGGCCGGGTGCGCATGAGCTTCGGCTGGGGCACCAACCTCACCAACGACTTCGTCGGCTGCGCCCCCAAAACCGTGCGCGGCCTCGACCCGATCTCGATCGTCTGCAAGGTCAGCGACGCCAACGGCCGCCCGGCCGTCAAGCTCTCCGACAATCCGCAGAAGGCGACCGGCGATCCGGCGGCGGTGGAGCGCTATCTCAGGTTCTTCGGGACGGAGGATTTTGTCGAGCAGGCGGTCAGGGTGTAGGGGCGCTCTGAGGATTCTTCGACCGATGTTTGTGGACGCTGGCGAAGCCGGAGCGCATCCAGCGCCTATTTTGCATGTCGTGCGGCGGTTTATCCCCCGCGTTTGAAGCAACTGGAGAGAAACGGTTGAAGCCGCTCGCCTTATGCGTCACATTTGGCGAAAAGCGAGCAAGATTAGATATGCTGACGCCTGTCATCAAATGGTTTCAGAGGTGTCGGGACGCGGTGCGGGCGGCAGGATCGCCTCCCTTGCAAATATGGGTGACGGATACGAGCCGACCGGGCTTCGCCAATGAGTGCCGCCGTCAGGCGCGATTGGTCGCGGCGGCGGATACGGGCGACTGCGACTTGGACGGTTTCATAGTCGCCGCGCTTGGGGACCTCGACCATGAGTCGGGCGCGCGATTCATCGCGATAGAGTGACCTTTCTGATGGTGATAGATTCCAAGAGTAACTGGTGTCAGTGTCGAACTCCACAACTCTTTGCCTTCGGGGAATGCAACGAGGGCCGCTTTAGATGACAAGCTGGCGCATAGTCGATTCTCAAATGGAATTCTATCGTTGCCAATTGCTCAGCCGCGTGAAAATCCAAGAGGAAATTGTAAGTCGCCTTGCGACAATTATATCAACTGAAGTAAAGAACCTGAGTACGGAACATAAAAAAGAAATCGCAAACGCCACTCCTGTTCCCATTGATGATCGATTGATGGAGCTGACAGCGTTTCAAGGTTGGATGGAAAAGGCGAGGGCAGCTCATCTAAAAGAATCACCCTATGTCACTCGGGCGATGGTCATTACACAGATATATGTATGTTTCGTGTATCTGCCAGAAGCGTGTTTCTTGACGCTTCGAAAGAACATGCCAAAAGATTCTGCGACTCGAAAATGCGCGAAATACCTTACTGACAATCCCGTAAGGTCTTTTCGAAATGCAGTTGCACACTCAAACTGGACCTATGCGGCAGATTTCAAGGGACTGATTTATTGGGCTCGTAAGGGCAGCGACATCAACGAGCCTATTGAACGATTTACTGTAGACGCTGGCGAGCTAGATTTTTGGCAAGCACTATGCCGATGTGTTGCCTATGCTGTATTCTCTAGCTTGCAAGAAGACTGATTTGGACACTTGGAAGTGTGTGTCACACAATCCCCCCGCCGCCACCCGCCACCGCCGGCCGCTCGCTCGCCACCTTCGCCCGATACCCCGCTGCCCGATATGCCGCGACCGGATCGATCGCGCCACCGTTCTCCATGCGCGCCATGGCGAGGATCGGTTCGACGTCGGTTCGGAAGGCTGTCTTCAGGGTTTCGGAGGCCATCAGGGCGTCGTTGTCGTCCTGGTGGGCGGCAAGCGCTTCGCGGTCGACGATGAGGCCCTGCGCGTAGGCGCGGCAGACTTCGGTGGCGCTGCGCATCAGGCTTTCGATCGGGTCGGTCACGTTGTGGCTCTGGTCGAGCATGTGGGCGGGCGCGAAACCCTCGGCCTTGCGGGTTTCGGCATCCACCAGTTCGTTGAAGACGAGGAAGAGGCGGTAGGGGTCGATCGAGCCGGTGTCGAGGTCGTCGTCGCCATATTTCGAATCGTTGAAATGGAAGCCGCCGAGCTTCCTGAACTGAATGAGCCGGGCGACGATCATCTCGATATTGACGTTCGGCGCATGGTGGCCGAGGTCGACGAGGCAATAGGCCTTGGGGCCGAGTTCCTGCGCGATCAGGTAGTTGGTGCCCCAGTCCTGCACGACGGTCGAATAGAAGGCCGGCTCGTACATCTTGTGCTCGGTGAAGAGCCGCCAGTCTTCCGGCAGTTCCCTGTAGATCGCCTTCATCGCGTCGAGATAGCGCTCGAAGCTTTTGGTGAAATTCGCCTGGCCCGGAAAGTTCGTGCCGTCGCCGATCCAGACCGTCAGCGCCTTGGAGCCCAGTGCCTCGCCCATCGCGATGCATTCGAGATTGTGCTCGACGGCCTGCTGGCGCGTGGCGGCATTGGCATGGGAGAGCGAGCCGAACTTGTAGGACTGTTCCTGGCCAGGCGCGTCGGAGAAGGTGTTGGAGTTCATCGCGTCGAAGCCGAGGCCGAGCGCTTCACCCTTCTGCTTCAGCTCCTTGAGGTCGCTGACCTTGTCCCACGGAATGTGCAGCGAGACGGTCGGCGTCGCGCGGGTCAGTTCGTGGATGACGGCGCAGTCCTCCAGCTTGTCGAAGATGTTGCGCGGCTCGCCCAGGCCCGGAAAGCGCGCAAAACGCGTGCCGCCGGTGCCGACACCCCAGGAAGGGACGGCGACGGCGTAAGCTGCGACTTTCGCTTTAACGGCCTCGATGTCGACGCCGCGGCGCGACAGCTGCTCGCCGAGATGGGTGTAGTCGCGCAGCAGGTCGGCCTTGCGGCGGTCGTTCTCGCGGACGATCAGCTCGCCTTCGATCATCGTCATGGCGGCCTCCTCAGCGCGTGAAGGACTGGGCGTTGCCCGCGTCGACATTGATGATGTTGCCGGTCGATTTCGCCGACATGTCGGAGGCGAGGAAGTAGATCGCCTCGGCGATGTCCTCCGGGAAGACCGAGAGCTTCAGCATGGAGCGCTCGCGATAGTGCGCTTCGAGATCATCGGTCTTGTAGGTCGCGGCACGCTGTTCCTTCCATTCGCCCGTCCAGATCTTCGAGCCGCGCAGCACGGCATCCGGGTTCACCACGTTGACGCGGATCTGCTCGGAGGCGCCTTCGAGCGCAAGGCAGCGGGCAAGGTGGATTTCGGCGGCCTTTGCCGTGCAATAGGCGGACGCGCCGGGGGAGGCGGCAAGGCCGTTCTTGGAGGCGACGAAGACGACGTTGCCGCCCGCCTTCTGCCGGCGGAAAATCCGGAAGGCCTCGCGCGCGACGAGGAAATAGCCGGTGGCGAGAATGCCGATGTTCTTCTCCCACAGCGCCAGCGTCGTCTCCTCGATCGGGGCGGAGGAGGCAAGCCCGGCATTGGAGACGAGGATGTCGAGCCCGCCGAACTCGACCAAGGTATCGGCGAAGCTTTTGGCCACCAGCCCCTCGTCGGTGACGTTCATCGGCAGGGCGCGCACGACATCCTTGCCGTAGCGCCCGGCGAGTTCCGTATGCGCATCGGCAAGCGCCGCCTCGTCGATGTCGGCGAGCACCACGCAGGCGCCCTCCGCCATCAGCCGGCTCGCCGTCGCCTTGCCGATGCCGCCGGCGCCGCCGGTGACGAGCGCGATGCGGCCGGCCAGGCTCTTCGGCTTCGGCATGCGCAGCAGCTTCGCCTCTTCCAGCAGCCAGTATTCGATGTCGAACGCCTCCTGTTCCGGCAGGCCGACATAGGTTGAGACGCCGGAGGCGCCGCGCATGACGTTGATGGCGTTGACGTAGAACTCGCCGGAAATGCGCGCCGTCGCCTTGTCCTTGGCAAAGGTGATCATGCCGACGCCTGGCACCAGATAGACGACCGCGTTCGGGTCGCGCATGGCCGGGCTGTTGGCGCGTTTGCAGCGCTCATAGTAGGCGGCATAGTCGGCGCGATAGGCGGCGACGGCATCGGCGAGACCGGCAAGGGTCTTGTCCACATCCGGATTGGCCGGATCGAAATCGACGACCAGCGGGCGGATCTTGGTGCGCAGGAAATGGTCCGGGCAGCTCGTCCCGAGGGCGGCCAGCGGCTGGAGGTTCTTCGACGTGACGAAGTCGAGCACCGCCTCGCCGTCCTCGAAATGGCCGACTTTCTTCTCGTCGGCGCTGATCATGCCGCGGATCACCGGCATCAGCTTTTCCGCCACCGCGCGACGCTCGGCCGCCGGCAGGACAGGCTTCACCGCACCGCCGAAGGCGGGCGCCGTGTTGTTTTGTTCGAACCAGGCGATTGCCTTGTTGATGATCTCGATCGTCGTTTCGTAGCAGTCCTTCGCCACATCGGCCCAGGTGAAGAGGCCGTGGCTTTCCAGCACGACGCCGCGTGCCGTCGGATTGTCGCGGCAGAATTCTTCGAGCCAAAGGCCGAGTTCGTAGCCCGGCCGCTTCCAGGGCAGCCAACCGATGTCGTCGCCAAAAATCTTCTGCGTCAGTTCCCGGCTGTTCTTCGCGGCGGCGATGGCGATGATCGCGTCCGGATGCATGTGATCGACATGTTTCTTCGGCACATAGGCATGCAGCGGCGTGTCGATCGAGGCGGCGCGCGGATTGAGGTTGAAGGTGCAGTGCGGAAGATACCCCACCATCTCGTCCTCGTGTTCGACGCCGCGATAAAGACCCTTCAGCGCTTCCAGCTTGTTCATGTAAAGCGTGGCGAAGCCATCCATCTGGATGGTGCCGACGTCGCCACCGGAGCCCTTGACCCAGAGCACCTCGGTCTCGCCGCCCCCGAGCGGGTCCTTTTCGATGACCTTCGCCGAGGTATTGCCGCCGCCGTAGTTGGTGATGCGCTTGTCGGAGCCGAGCAGGTTGGAGCGATAGAGAAGCCGCTCGGATTCGCTCATCGCGGACGCTCTGGCGTCGTCCCACAGGTTCGCAAGGCGTGCGCCCTGGTGCTTGTCGAGCATCGGTAGTCCTCCCGGTCGTTCTCGTTCGCAGCTCTTCCACTGCGCTTGATGGCGTGCTTTCAAATCTCATGGAAGCGTCGCGCCTGTCAATCATAAACGATCAGAATCAGTCATACTGCACCGCACAATGAAAAAATATGATTGAATGTGATTGACATTGCGCGATGGTGATGGAAGCATTGCACGCACTGGAGGAGCTATGCACGAGAAGGAAAGACACCGGATCATTCTGTCCGCGGTTCAGGAGAAGCCTGTCGTGACGGTTCCCGAACTGGTGGACCTGACCGACAGTTCCGAGGCGACGATCCGGCGCGACATCGCGGCTCTCCACGTGCAGAAGAAGCTGCGACGCGTGCGCGGCGGTGCCGAGGCACTGCATCCGCCGCAGTTCGTCGGCCTCGCCGGCCGGCCCTTCCGGGTCAACGAGGCGCTGAACACCCGCCAGAAGCAGGCGATCGCAAGGCAAGCCGTGGCGCTCTGCGAGGACGGCGACCCGATCATCATCAACGGCGGCACGACCACCTTCCAGATGGTGCATTTCCTGGCGAACCGCCGCATGCAGGTCTTCACCAACTCGTTCAACATCGCCGAACACCTGCTGAAGCATTCCAAGAACACGATCATGCTCTCCGGCGGGACGATCTACCGCGAGCAGAACATCATCCTCAGCCCCTTCGACAATGACGTGACGCGCAATTTTTATGCGCGCCGCATGTTCATGGGTGCGCAAGGGCTTGGGCCCCTCGGCCTGATGGAGGCCGATCCGCTGCTGATCCAGGCCGAGCAGAAACTGATCGACCAGGCGGACGAACTCGTCGTGCTGGCCGATTCCACAAAGTTCAAGAAGCGTTCGAGCCTCATTCTTTGCGGCCTGAAGCGCATCACCACCGTCATCACGGATTCGGGCATCGAGGACAGGGAAGCCGCGATGCTGGAAGAGGCCGGCGTCAACCTGATCGTCGCAGACGTTCAGGCGGATGCCAAAGGGGAGACTGCACCTTTCTCGGCATGAGGCCGGGGACGGATTTTTCAACGGGAGGAAACGTTCATGAAGATTTTGAAGACATTGCTCGTCACGGCGGCCGTCTCTGTCGCGATGATGGCGACCGCACAGGCCGAGACGAAAAAGATCGCGCTCGTCGTCAAGGCGCTCGGCATCGGCTTCTTCGAGGCCGCCAACAAGGGCGCACAGGAAGCCGCCAAGGAACTCGGCGACGTCGAGGTCATCTATACCGGCCCGACGACGACCACCGCCGAAGGCCAGATCGAGGTCATCAACTCGCTGATCGCCCAGAAGGTCGACGCCATCGCCGTCTCGGCGAACGACAAGGATGCACTTGTTCCCGCACTCAAGAAGGCGATGGACCGCGGCATCAAGGTGATCTCCTGGGATTCGGGCGTTGCCCCCGAGGGCCGTTCGATGCACCTCAATCCGTCGTCGAACCCGCTGATCGGCAACATGATCATCAAGTTGGCCGCCGATCAGCTGCCGGACGGCGGTGACGTTGCCGTTCTCTCGGCGACCGCCACCTCGACCAACCAGAACACCTGGATCGAGGAAATGAACAAGGTGCTCGGCAACTACAAGGGCATCAATGTCGTCGCGACCGTCTATGGCGACGACCTCGCCGACAAGTCCTATCGCGAGACGCAGGGGCTCATCCAGTCGCATCCGGACCTGAAGGCGATCATCGCGCCGACCTCCGTCGGCATCGTCGCCGCCGCGCAGGCCGTCACCGACGCCGGTAAGGTGGGTCAGATCAACGTCACGGGCCTCGGCCTGCCGTCCGAAATGGCCGGTCACGTAAAGTCGGGCGCGTCGAAGTCCTTCGCGATCTGGAATCCGATCGACCTCGGCTATTCGGCGACGATGATCGCCTATGACCTGATCGGCGGCGCGGAAGCCAAGCCCGGCGCCGAACTGAAGATGGGCCGCATGGGCACCGTCAAGCTCGACGACAACAACGAAGGCGCCATGGCCGACCCCTTCGTCTACGATGCCTCGAATGTCGAGGAATTCGCCAAGATCTTCTGATCGCGGCGGGTGTTCCTTCTCCCCTGGGGGAGAAGGTGGCCGAAGGCCGGATGAGGGGGCAAGCTGCAAGCGCTTTGCCTGCGGCTCCCCCTCATCGCCTCGCATTCGCTCGGCACTTCTCCCCGCAGGGGAGAAGAGGGTGCCCCGTAAACCCGCTGCGCGTGCCGTCTATTTTGCAATCCACCGGTGGACCGACATTTGCTGCAGGACACGACCACATCGCGGATGAAGCCTGCCATTGCGCTGGACGGGATTTCGAAATCCTTTCCGGGCGTGAAGGCGCTCTCCGAAGTTTCGCTCTCGCTCTATCCGGGGTCGGTGACGGCGCTCGTCGGCGAGAACGGCGCCGGCAAGTCGACGCTCGTCAAGATCCTCACCGGCATCTACCAGCCCGACGAGGGCACTATTCGCGTCGATGGTGCGGAAACGCATTTCCCGACCGCCAATTCCGCCGCAAGAGCCGGCGTCACTGCGATCCATCAGGAGACGGTGCTGTTCGACGAACTGTCGGTCGCCGAGAATATCTTTCTCGGCCATGCGCCGCGCACGGGCCTCGGCCTCATCGACTGGAAGACGATGAACGCGAATGCCCGCGCGTTGCTCGCCCGCGTCGGCGCCGATCTTGATCCCTCCATCCGGCTGCGCGATCTCGGCATCGCCAACAAGCATCTCGTCGCCATCGCGCGGGCGCTCTCCATCGACGCCCGCGTCGTCATCATGGACGAGCCGACGGCGGCCCTGTCGCACAAGGAAATCCACGAGCTCTATGAACTGGTCGACCGGCTGAAGGCGGACGGCAAGGCGATCCTCTTCATCTCCCACAAGTTCGACGAGATCCTTCGCATCGCCGACCGCTACACCGTCTTTCGCGACGGGCGCATGGTGGGAGAGGGACTGATCGGGGAGACGACGCAGGACGATCTCGTGCGCCTGATGGTCGGCCGCGATGTCGGGCAGGTCTTTCCGAAGCAGGAGGTCGCCATCGGCGAGCCGGTGCTGACTGTCTCCGGCTACCGCCACCCGACCGAGTTCGAGGACATCAATTTCGAGCTTCGCCGCGGCGAAATCCTCGGTTTCTACGGCCTTGTCGGCGCCGGGCGGTCGGAATTCATGCAGTCGCTGATCGGCATCACGCGGCCGTCGGCCGGGGCCGTGAAGCTCGACGGCGAGGTGAAGGTCATCCGCTCGCCGGCGGAGGCGATCGAGGCCGGCATCGTCTATGTGCCAGAGGAGCGCGGCCGGCAGGGCGCGATCATCGGCCTGCCGATCTTCCAGAATGTCACGCTGCCGTCGCTGACGCGCACCTCGCGAAGCGGCTTCCTGAAGCTGGCGGAGGAATTCGCGCTGGCGCGGGAATATACCGCCCGCCTCGACCTGCGCGCCGCCTCGCTCGATCAGGATGTCGGAACGCTGTCGGGCGGCAACCAGCAGAAGGTGGTGATCGCCAAATGGCTGGCGACGCAGCCGAAGGTCATCATCCTCGACGAGCCGACCAAGGGCATCGACATCGGCTCCAAGGCAGCCGTGCACGCCTTCATGAGCGAACTGGCCGCGCAGGGTCTCAGCGTCATCATGGTTTCCTCCGAAATTCCCGAGATCATGGGCATGGCCGACCGGGTCATCGTCATGCGCGAGGGCCGCATCGCCGGCCGCTTCGAGCGTGCGGAGCTGACGGCCGAAAAGCTGGTGCGCGCCGCTGCCGGCATCGAGGAGGCTGCCTGATGAAGACGCTTTTCAAGAACCGCGAGATGCTTCTGGTCGTGGCGATCGTTGCGCTGGTGGCGCTGATCGCCATCCGCTTCCCGCCCTTCGTCGCACCGCGCAATCTCGCCAATGTCTATAACGACACGTCGATCCTGATCATCCTGGCGCTTGGCCAGATGGCCGTCATCCTGACGCGCTGCATCGATCTTTCGATGGCCGCCAATCTCGCGCTTTCCGGCATGGTGGCGGCGATGATCAACGCGGCGATGCCCGGCCTGCCGATCCCGCTCGTCATCCTGATCGCCATGGTGCTCGGCGCGGTGCTCGGCTCGCTCAACGGCCTGCTCGTCTGGAAACTCGACATCCCGCCGATCGTCGTGACGCTCGGCACGCTCACCATCTATCGCGGCCTGATCTTCGTCCTGACCAACGGCGCCTGGATCAACGCCCACCAGATGAGCGAGGCCTTCAAGGCGCTGCCGCGCACGCCGCTCCTGGGCTTTCCGGTGCTGTCCTGGCTGTCGCTCGTGATGATCGGCATCATGTTCCTCGTCATGAGCCGCACGCCGCTCGGCCGCGCCTTCTTCGCCGTCGGCGGCAATCCGCATGCGGCGGTCTATGCCGGCATCGATGTCGGGCGCACCCGCTTCTTCGCCTATTGCCTCTCCGGCACGCTTGCGGGTCTTGCCGGCTATCTCTGGGTGTCGCGCTATGCGGTCGCCTATGTCGATATCGCGGCCGGCTTCGAGCTCGATATCATCGCGGCCTGCGTCATCGGCGGCATCTCGATCGCCGGCGGCATCGGCTCGGTCGGCGGTGCCGTGCTCGGCGCGCTCTTCCTCGGCATTATCAAGAACGCGCTGCCGGTGGTCGACATCTCGCCCTTCGCCCAGATGGCGATTTCCGGCACGGTCATCATCATCGCCGTCGCCGTCAACGCCCGTGCCGAACGGCGCAAGGGCAGGGTCATTCTGAAGAAGGCGGAGGCAGTCCATGTCTGATGCACAGATGGTCGCGCGCCACATTCCTGACCGGCTCGAGGGACGCGGTGCGCGTCTGCTGAAAAGCTGGGAAACGCTGCTTATCGCCGTGGCGCTCTCGGTCTTCATCGTCAATTCGCTGGCCTCGCCCTATTTCCTCGATCCGTGGAACCTGTCGGACGCCACCTTCAATTTCACCGAAAAGGCGATGATCGCCTTCGCCATGGCGCTCGTCATCATTTCCGGCGAGATCGATCTCTCCGTCGCCTCCGTCATCGCGCTCACTTCGACCGTCATGGGCTATGCCGTGCAACTCGGTTTCGACACACCGGCCCTCGTGGCGATCGGGCTTGCGACGGGGCTTCTCTGCGGGGCCTTCAACGGTCTGCTCGTCAGCGGCCTCGGCCTGCCGTCGATCGTCGTGACCATCGGCACGATGAGCCTCTTCCGCGGTCTCTCCTTCGTCATCCTCGGCGACAAGGCCTTCACCGGCTATCCCGACAGCTTTGCCTGGTTCGGCCAGGGATATGTGTGGTGGGTCTTCTCCTTCGAGTTCTGCCTCTTCGCAGTCCTCGCGGTGATCTACGGCGTGGTGCTGCACAGGACGAATTTCGGCCGCGTCGTCTACGCGATCGGCAACAATCCGACCGCGGCGCTCTTTTCCGGCGTCCGCGTGGCGCGCGTGAAGTTCATCCTGTTTCTTCTGACGGGCCTGATGGCGGCGGTCGCCTCGATCTGCCTGACCTCCCGTCTCGGCTCGACGCGCCCCTCCATCGCGCTCGGCTGGGAACTGGAGGTGGTGACGATGGTGGTGCTCGGCGGCGTCAGCATTCTCGGCGGCTCGGGCAGCATTCCGGGCGTCGTGCTCGCAGCGCTCATCATGGGCATGGTGACCTTCGGCTTCGGCCTCTTGAACGTGCCGGGCATCGTCATGTCGATCTTCATCGGCCTGCTGCTGATCACCGTCATCGCGCTGCCGATCGTCTATCGGCGCCTTCGCAGCCGCGCCGCGCATTGAGGGAGCCGCACCATGGAGAAATACGCCTTCCGCATGCGCCTCAATCCCGGTATGGCCGAAGAGTACAAGCGGCGTCATGACGCGATCTGGCCGGAACTCGCCGCCCTCTTGAAGGATGCCGGCGTTTCCGATTATTCGATCCACCTCGACGAAGAGACGAACCTGCTCTTCGGCGTGCTCTGGCGCCGCGACGATCACAGGATGGTCGGCCTGCCGGACCATCCTGTCATGAAGCGCTGGTGGGCGCATATGGCCGACATCATGGAGACGAAGCCGGACAACGAGCCGGTTGCCGTGCCGCTCGTCACCGTCTTCCACATGGAATGACCGGATGACCGAGGGGAAGACGATCGCCGTCATCGATATCGGCAAGACGAACGCGAAGGTCGTTCTCGTCGACGGCACGACGCTTCGGGATGTCGCGGTCCGCACCACGCCGAACGGCGTGATCGATGCCGGGCCCTATCCGCACCACGATACGGACCGCCTCTGGTCCTTCATCCGCGAGAGCCTGGCGGCCCTGAACACAGAACGGCCGATCGACGCGATTTCGGTGACGACGCATGGCGCGACGGCGGTTCTCGTTGACGCCGCCGGCGGGCTGGCGCTTCCGGTTCTGGACTACGAATATCCCGGCCCGCAGGACGTGCTCGCCGGCTTCGCGCGGGTCCGTCCGCGCTTCGAGGAGACCGGCACGCCGACGCTGCCGGGCGGCCTCAATGCCGGCCTGCAGCTCTACTGGCAGTCCAGGCGCTTTCCGGAAGCCTTCGCCCGCACGCGGCATATCCTGATGTATGCACAATACTGGACCTTCCGGCTGACGGGCGTTGCTGCGAGCGAGGTGACGTCGCTCGGCTGCCATGCCGATCTGTGGGAGCCGCGCAACGGTCGCTTCTCGCGTCTCGTAAGGAACGAGGGCTGGCTGGAGCTCATGCCGCCGGTGCGAAGGGCCTCCGACGTGCTGGGTCCGCTGCTGCCGGAAATCGCGGCGGCGACCGGCCTGTCGCCGGCGGTGCCGGTCCATTGCGGCATCCACGATTCCAATGCCTCATTGCTGCCCTATGTCCTCACCATGCCGCCGCCCTATGCTGTCGTATCGACAGGCACCTGGGTCGTCGTGCTCGCCATGGGCGGGCGCGACGTTCCGCTCGACGAGAACCGCGACACGCTCGTCAACGTGAACGCGCTCGGCGAGCCTGTCCCCTCCGCGCGTTTCATGGGCGGGCGGGCCTTCGCGCTGCTCGGCGGTACGAACGCCGCCGTTTCCGGGAGGGCGCTGCACGCTGTCCTGCAGAAGGGTGCCATGTTGCTGCCGGCGATCCCGGACGATTCCGGGCCGTTTCGCGGCCGGCAGGCTCGCTGGACCGTGCCGCGCGAAGAGCTGTCCGAGGACGAGGCTCAGGTGGTAATAGCCTTCCACCTCGCCCTGATGACGGCAACGTGCCTCGACCTGATCGGCGCCGGCGGGCCGGTGATCGTGGAGGGGCCGTTCGCTGCGAACGAGGCCTATCTTGTCATGTTGGAGGCGGCGACGGGGCGGCGTGTCCTGACCGGGGGCGGCGCGACTGGCACCAGCGCCGGCGCGGCCTGTCTCGCGGCCGACACGGTTCCAGCGCCGCCGCTGGCGCCTTTTGAGGGCAGGTCGCTTCCCGGCGCGGCCGGCTATGCGGCGGCGTGGCGACGCGCCGTGGAAACGGCTGGTTAGAAGAGGTGCTCGGCCTCGACCGACTGCGCCCGCTCTATGTCGATCAAAAGGGTGACGGCGATCAGCGTCGTGGCGGCGAGGAGAAATGCGCTCAGGCCCAGAACAATCATTGCTCGATCCTCATGTGACGGCATTGTCAACGGAACGAGCCTGCGCCACGGAGCTTGCGCGTAGCTTGCGTATGTTTGAATTTCGTCAAATGCTTTCATTTCAAGAGAAGTATGAGCGTTGTACGAAATATTAACCTTCGGGCAAGGAATTAACCATAAACATTGGGACACACGTCGGAATGGGAGCTTGAACGGTTTCCCAAGCAGGCATGACGCCACCCCGCCGTACCGGTTTCAGCCCGGTATTGCTTCACCGGATTTGGTCATGGACGGTGGGCCGCAAAAGTCATGCATCGGTCATTCGGTTTGGCGTGAGCCATCTGTGGCGCGCCGCGTGAAGGCAGCCCCCATGTGCGAAATCCAAAGCGGGCCTCCGGCCCGAGGGATCGTCGCGTCGTTGCATGGGGATGTAAGGTGCAGGATACGCCGGCAGAACAGGCTCGAACGGGACAGGCGGCCAGCCTGCGCGACCGTCTGAGATTTGCCGGCATCGACGCCCGCGAAGGCGAGATCCTGCGCAGCAACCGTCAGACGCTCGAGCGCCGCGTCGAAGCAGCGCTGCGCGACCTTTTCCAGCGATTCCAGACCTTCCCCGATGCGGCACGCCATTTCCAGAGCGAGCGCCAGATCGACCGTCTCCATGACCTGCACGCCTCCCACTGGAGCGTGCTGACGGACGCGCGTTTCGACAGTCTCTATGCCGAGCGGGTCAAGGTGCTGTCGGATGCCGAGAGCCAGATGGGGATCGATCCCCGTTGGCGGCTTGCCGGTCATGCCGTGGTGATGGAACATGTCATCGATGGCGCGATCGAGGACCACTGGCCGAAATCGCTGCTGCCCGGCCGCGGCGACGCCCGGCGCAAGGCGCTGTCGGACCTCGTCAAGGCATTCGTGCGGACCGCGATGGTGGATGCGGAAATCGCCGTATCGCTGCGCGTCAACGAAATGCGGCATCAGCACAATCGTGCGCTCGGCGAGCAGCGCGAGGCTGATCAGGCCGAGCTCGAACGGGTGTTCGGCGAGGTGGTGCGCGGGCTCGGCCGGCTCGATTTCTCCTGCCGGGTCGAGGGCGACATGCCCGACGCCTGGCGCGGTATGGCCGACCAGCTGAATGCATCTCTCGGCGAGATCGAGCGGCAGCTCGATGCCGCCACGCAGGGCGCCTCGGCCTCGGACGACCTGTCGGAGGCGGTCAGCCGCGATACGAAATCCCTTGCGGAACGCTCGACGACGCAGGCCGGCCGGCTGCGCGACGCCGCCGCGACGCTGGCGTCCGTCACGGATGGCCTCAAGGCGAACATGGCCGAGATGGCCCGGGCGGAGGGCGCGGTCGAGAACACACGCCATTCGGCCTTGCGCAGCGGCGAGATCGTTACCGAGGCGATATCCGCAATGTCCGATATCGAAGCATCCGCCGAGAAGATCGGCCAGATCATCGGCGTGATCGACGAAATCGCCTTTCAAACCAACCTGCTGGCGCTCAACGCCGGCATCGAGGCGGCACGGGCGGGCGACAGTGGGCGCGGCTTCGCGGTCGTCGCCCAGGAGGTCCGCGCACTTGCCCAGCGCTCTGCCGACGCCGCCCGCGAGATCAAGCAGCTCGTGACCGGCACCAAGGCCCAGGTCGAGGCCGGAGTCGAGAAGGTCAACCGCACCCAGGACGCGATTGCCGGTATCGTGCGGCAGGTCACGGAAATCAACGGTGCCGTCGCCGACATCGCAAGGAACGGCTCGGAAGGCACCCACAATCTCGGCAGCCTTGTCAGCGATCTCGACGGCATCGGCCGCGACGTCGGCGCCGGCGCCGAGCTGGCGCTTCGCGCCGGCCGTTCGGGCGACGACCTTCACACGGTCATTCTGGAACTCGGCCGGACGATCCGCCGCTTCCACGTTCATCCGCGCCATGATTCCGAGGCTGCGGACGGACCCCGGGTGTCGGCAGCCTCGAACAATCCCTCGGCGCAGGCGCGCCGCATTGCCGCGGGGGTGTGAGATGGACAGAGCAAAACCGCGCCACTGGTTTTCCACCCCGCGCAGCCGGCAGTCCGCCGTGCCGGCGGCGACGGGCACCGCCCGCGACATGAAATCGATCGAACGCAGACAAGGAACGCGCTGATGGCAGCCAAAAAGTCCGCAAAGAAGAGCTTGAGTCTGGCACCGGTGCTCGATCTCAACGAGGCCGGCGCCCTGCACGCCAAGCTTCTGGAGCTGAAGGGAAGCAATCTCAACATCGATGCCTCCAGCGTCGAGCGCGTCGGCACGCTGTGCGCGCAGGTGCTGATGGCGGCCGCCAGGACGTGGGAGCGGGACAACCTCGCCTTCACTTTCGCGAAGGCGTCCGACCCCTTCATGAAGACCATGCAGCTTATCGGCGTGAACATAGATCACTTGCTGGCAAAGGAGATTCAGCAATGAAGAAAAAAGTACTTACCGTGGATGATTCACGGACGATCCGGAACATGCTTCTGGTGACGCTCAACAATGCCGGATTCGAGACGATCCAGGCGGAAGACGGCGTCGAGGGCCTTGAGGTCCTGGAGCAGGCCAACCCGGATGTCATCGTCACCGACATCAACATGCCGCGTCTCGACGGCTTCGGCTTCATCGAGGGCGTGCGCCGCAACGAGAAGTATCGTGCCGTGCCGATCCTCGTCCTGACGACCGAAAGCGACGCGGAAAAGAAGAACCGTGCCCGCCAGGCAGGCGCGACCGGCTGGATCGTCAAGCCGTTCGACCCGACCAAGCTGATCGATGCAATCGAGCGCGTAACCGCCTAATCGAGGGTTCCTCCCGATGGATATGAACGAAATCAAAGAGATCTTTTTCCAGGAATGCGAGGAGCAGCTCGCGGAACTGGAATCCGGTCTTCTTAAGCTGAACGACGGAGATCGCGATCCGGAGACGGTGAATGCTGTCTTCCGCGCGGTGCATTCGATCAAGGGCGGCGCCGGCGCCTTCGGTCTCGATGATCTCGTTTCATTCGCCCACGTCTTCGAGACGACGCTCGATTGCGTCCGCTCCAACAAGCTGGAACCCAACCAGGACGTCCTGAAGGTGATGCTGAAGTCGGCGGACGTGCTCGCCGACCTCACCAATGCCGCCCGCGACGGCGGCGGCGTCGACGAGGCCCGCAGCAAGGCACTCATCCGCGAGCTCGAGGCGCTGGCCAATGGCGAGATGCCGGCTGCCTCGTCGGAAGCGCCCGTCGCCAGGCCTGCGGCGCCTGCTCCGAAGGCCGCGGCGCCGGCTCCGGTCGCCCCGCCGGCGGTCAACGACGAAGGCTTCCAGCCCATCCCGTTCTCGTTCGACGAGTTTCCGGAGGAAAAGCCGGTCGAGCCCTATGTGCCGAACTGCGAGGTCCAGTTCAAGCCGAAGAAGGATCTCTACGCCAAGGGCAATGACGCGACGCTCCTGCTGCGCGATCTCTCCCGCCTCGGCGAGATGAGCATTCACTGCGACATGGACGACCTGCCGCCGCTCGAGCAGATGAATCCGGAAGACGCCTACTTCTCCTGGAAGATCTCGATCAAAACGGATCGCGGCGAGGACGGGGTCCGCTCCGTGTTCGAATTCGCTGAATGGGATTGCGACCTCGACATCCGGACGATCGAGGATGAAGTCGAAGCGGTGGCAGAGGACGACGAGCGGCCGATGCAGCCCGTTCCCTTCGATCTTTCCATCCTCGACGAGCCGTCCGAGGACTCTGCGTCGGACGACGACTCCCTGGCAAGCAACGGGGGCGACGTCACGGCTGCGGTCGAAGCCGCAGCGACGGCGAGCAATGTTCTCCAGATGGCAAGCGGCGCCGGCCGCGCCAGAGAAGCAGCGAAGTCCGAGGGTCGCGCCCCGGCCGCAGCGCCCGCAGCCTCCCAGGCGGCGGCGTCCGCCGCTGCAGCCGCCGCAGCGCCCACCATCCGTGTCGATCTCGATCGCGTCGACCGCCTGATCAACCTCGTCGGCGAACTCGTCATCAACCAGGCGATGCTGTCGCAGAGCGTCATCGAAAACGATTCGAACGGGGTCTCCTCTATCAACATGGGTCTCGAGGAGCTGCAGCAGCTCACCCGCGAGATCCAGGATTCGGTGATGGCGATCCGCGCTCAGCCGGTCAAGCCGGTCTTCCAGCGCATGTCGCGCATCGTGCGTGAAATCGCCGACGCCACGGGCAAGTCCGTCCGCCTTGTCACCGAGGGCGAGAACACGGAAGTCGACAAGACGGTCATCGACAAGCTCGCCGAACCGCTGACGCACATGATCCGCAACGCGGTCGACCATGGCCTCGAGCCGCCGGAGAAGCGCGAGGCGCTCGGAAAGAACCCGGAAGGCACCGTCCGCCTGACGGCGAAGCATCGATCCGGCCGCATCGTCATTGAACTTGCCGACGACGGCGCCGGCATCAACCGCGAGAAGGTCCGCCAAAAGGCGATCGACAACGACCTGATCGCTGCCGATGCGAACCTGTCGGACGAGGAGATCGACAACCTCATCTTCCACGCTGGCTTCTCGACCGCCGACAAGATCTCCGACATTTCCGGTCGCGGCGTCGGCATGGACGTTGTCAAGCGTTCGATCCAGGCGCTCGGCGGCCGCATCTCGATCTCGTCGAAGCCCGGCCAGGGCTCGGTCTTCACCATGAGCCTGCCGCTGACGCTCGCCGTGCTCGACGGCATGGTCGTCACCGTCGCCGGCCAGACCCTGGTCGTGCCGCTGACGGCGATCGTCGAGACGCTCCAGCCGGAAGCCGCCGCGATCCACTCGTTCGGCGCGACGCAGCGCCTGATCTCGATCCGCAACTCCTTCTGCCCGCTCGTCGATGTCGGCCGTATCCTGAACTTCCGCTCCACGCAGGCCAATCCGGTCGATGGCGTTGCCCTTCTGGTGGAATCCGAAGGCGGCGGCCAGCGCGCGCTGATGGTCGATGCGATCCAGGGCCAGAGGCAGGTCGTGATCAAGAGCCTCGAAGCCAACTACACCCACGTGCCGGGTATCGCCGCCGCCACCATTCTCGGCGACGGCCGTGTCGCACTCATTCTCGATGTCGATGCGGTCGTGGCCGCGTCGCGTGGACAGTCCCTCAAACAAGAAACGTCGTTAGCAGCGGTCGGGTAAGGAAATGACGTACGCCGTAAAGAATCTGACGCAGGGCCGGGAGCTGATCGCTTTCCGGATTACTGACCAGGAATTCTGCGTGAACATCATGTCGGTGCGCGAAATCCGTGGCTGGACCCCCGCCACGCCGATGCCGCACGCCCCTGACTACGTGCTCGGCGTCATCAATCTGCGCGGCGCCGTACTGCCGATCATCGACCTGTCACTGCGTCTCGGCATGAAGCCGGCGGAGCCGACCGTCCGCCACGTCATCATCGTTGCGCAGGTGAACATGAAGGTGGTCGGACTGCTCGTCGATGCGGTCTCCGATATCCTGACGGTGACGGACGACAACATACAGCCGACGCCGGACATCGCCGACGCAAACGAAAAGAACTACGCCCGCGGCATTCTTGCGATCGACAAGCGCATGATCTGCCTGATCGAACTCGACTCCCTGTTCCCGCATACCGAAAGTGAAGCCGCATGATGCCGTCCAAGGCCATTGACCCGAGATTGTCGCCGGACGAGTGCCTGGCGAGCGGCGAATATCCGCTCACCCGCCGGGACCTCTCCGAGATCGCCGCGATGATCTATGCGGATGCCGGCATCTATCTGAACGAAACGAAGGCGTCGCTCGTCTATTCGCGGCTGTCGAAGCACATCCGAAACCTGGGCCTCAGGGGATTCCGGGACTACTGCGACCTCGTTTCGTCGCCGGCGGGCGCCGCTGCGCGCAAGGAGATGCTGTCGCATCTGACGACGAACTTCACGCGATTCTTCCGCGAAAACCATCATTTCGACCATCTGAAGACGGACGTTCTGCCCGACCTGATCAACCGGGTCAGGAACGGCGGGCGGGCACGCATCTGGTCGGCGGCCTGCTCCGATGGCCAGGAACCCTATTCGATCGCGCTCACCGTGCTGTCGCTGATGCCGAACATTGCCGACTACGATTTCCGCATCCTGGCGACAGACATCGACCCGAAGATCCTGTCGATCGCGCGGGCCGGCGCCTATGACGCCGGCGCACTCGAAACGGTCAGCCCGGCGATGCGCAAGCAGTTCTTCCGGGAGGTGGACGCCGACGGCCGCCAGAAGTGGCAGATCGACGACCGTGTGAAACGGCTTGTCACGTTCAACGAACTGAACCTGATGGCGCAATGGCCGTTCAAGGGACCGTTCGACGTCATCTTCTGCCGCAACGTCGTCATCTATTTCGACGAGCCGACCCAGATGAAGATCTGGTCGCGCTTCGCCGGCATGCTCGCGCCGCAGGGGCACCTTTATATCGGCCATTCGGAGCGCGTCTCCGGTGAGGCAAAGGGCCAGTTCGACAATATCGGCGTGACGACGTACCGTTATACGGGCAAGAACCACGGGAGGCACGCATGACGTCCCCCGCGCGCGTTCTCGTTGTCGATGACTCCCCGACCATGCGCGGCCTGATTTCGGCGGTGCTGAGCGCCGATCCCGATGTCAGTGTCGTCGGCCAGGCCGGCGATGCCCTGGAGGCGCGCAATGCCATCAAGCAGCTCAATCCCGATGTCGTGACCCTCGACATCGAGATGCCGAACATGAACGGCCTCGAGTTCCTCGACAAGATCATGAAGCTCCGTCCGATGCCGGTGATCATGGTCTCGACGCTAACCCACCGCGGCGCGGAGGCCTCGCTGATGGCGCTCGAGATCGGCGCCTTCGATTGCGTCGGCAAGCCGCAGCCGGGCGACATCCGTCCGTTCGGCGACCTGGCGGAGAAGGTGAAGGCCGCCGCCCGTTCACAGCACCGCTTCGCCGGCGCCGCGCCGCGGAGCGCTGCGTCGATGTCGCCGCAGACGCCCGTGGCGGCCAATGCGAACGCGGCTGCCCAGTATCGCGCCGGCCGCAAGATCGTGGCGATCGGCGCCTCGACGGGCGGTGTCGAGGCCCTGATCGCGGTCCTCCAGAAGTTCCCGGTCAACTGCCCGCCGACGGTGATCACGCAGCACATGCCGCCGACCTTCACCAAGAGCTTCGCGGAACGTCTCCACCGCATCTGCGCGCCCGCCGTGCAGGAGGCAACGGATGGCGCGCGGCTGGAAATCGGCCGGATCTATCTGGCGCCGGGCGGCGACCGCCACCTTCAGGTGGTCAACGCATCCGCGCCCTGCTGCCGTCTGCTCGAGCGCGAGCCGGTCAACGGTCATCGGCCGTCCGTCGACGTGCTCTTCGATTCGGTTGCCGAACTGGCCGGCCGCAACGCCGTGGGCGTCATCCTGACCGGAATGGGTCGGGACGGCGCCGCCGGCCTGCTCAAGATGCGTCATGCAGGGGCGCGGACCATTGGCCAGAATGAAAAAACCTGCGTCGTATATGGAATGCCGAGGGTGGCTTTCGAACTGGGTGCCGTAGAGCAGCAGTTTCCACTCTCCTCCATCGGGGAGGAAGTCTTGAAGATCACTGCGGCCCGTAGAGAAGGGAGCGAATAATGTCTATCGCTGAAAAAATCAAAGTTCTTATCGTTGACGATCAGGTGACAAGCCGCCTGCTGCTGGGAGATGCCCTGCAACAGCTCGGCTTCAAGCAGATCACCGCCGCCGGTGATGGTGAGCAGGGCATGAAGATCATGGCCCAGCAGCCTCACCATCTCGTCATCTCGGATTTCAACATGCCCAAGATGGACGGCCTCGGCTTCCTTCAGGCAGTGCGAGCCAATCCGACGACGAAAAAGGCGGCCTTCATCATCCTGACGGCCCAGGGCGACCGGGCATTGGTGCAGAAGGCCGCGGCGCTCGGCGCCAACAACGTCCTTGCCAAGCCGTTCACCATTGAAAAAATGAAAGCGGCTATCGAAGCCGTGTTCGGGGCACTGAAATGAACGTTGAGATCGGATCGCGTCGCGTTCACGTCATTCAGGGAGAGTTCAAGGTGGTCAACGACCCGACCGTGGTCTTGACAACCATCCTCGGCTCCTGTGTGGCCGCCTGCATGCGCGATCCCGTGATCGGTGTCGGCGGCATAAATCACTTCCTGCTGCCGGGTTCGGCGGAGGCGATGGCCGGGGGGGGCGATGCAACCCGCTACGGCGTGCATCTGATGGAACTGCTGATCAACGGCCTTCTGAAACAGGGCGCGCGGCGCGACCGGCTGGAGGCGAAGATCTTCGGGGGCGCCAAGACGATTGCGCGCTTCTCGAATGTCGGCGAGCAGAACGCGAAGTTCGCCCGGCAGTTCCTGATGGACGAGGGCATTCAGATCGTCGGCGAGAGCACCGGGGGCGAGCACGGGCGCAAGCTCGAATACTGGCCGTCGACGGGACGGGCCCGGCAATATGCACTGACAGGTGTCGAGACGCAGAAGACGGTGGCAATGGAGCAGCGCCCCGCGCCTGCGCCGAAGCCCGCCGAAACGTCCATCGAGTTTTTCTAACGAGGGCGGGCGGCCGCGTCGCGGTTGCCGCTCCCGCAAACACTGTCCGACGGGGCTGGGCCCGACCGGACCAACGAGCAAGGGTGAGGGTGCCATGCAGCCTGAGTATTTGAGTGGAGCATCGGTCATGGAAGAAGCCCTTCCTGAGGTGTTGATGCGGATCGTTTCGGAACTTCATGACGTGGCCTATCTGATCGAGCGCATCGAGCCGCAACTGTCCAACGTGCACGGCGAGGTGCTCCTCGACGCAAACGACCGGATGTTGGTGCTTCAGGGAATCGATCTGGCGGTCCAGAAGACGCGCGGCCTTGCCGAGTTCATCGACACGATCACCGCAAGCATTCCGGAAGACTGGATCGTCGACGTGACGACGGCCCTCAATCTCGTCAAGCTCGCCGATATGCAGCGGGCGCTCAGCAACGGCATGCTGCGCCACGGTCATTCGCAGCCGCTCACCAAGGTCGTGGGTGACTTCGAGGCCTTCTGACGGCCACAGCAGGCTTTTCGGCTGTTCTCGCGCGGCGCCTTCGGGCGCCGTTGTCGTTTCGTTCGTCGCATCTGCCAAACGCTTCGCGCAAGTTTCGCCGATTAGTGTGGAACCAGGGTCAGGTGGATCCTCGTAATTCTTGGGGCGTGACGCGACCGGTAGCTGCGGTTCGGTCCAGGCATTTTGAATCAGCGCATGATGGGCGTCCGGAGCAGCCGCTCGCCGTCTGTGCCAGTCCGTGCGGGAACAGAATGAATCTGTTGGAACAGCTGAAGAGTATCTTCAACAACCTGGCGTCGCTGGGTCACGCAAAGCTGGCAATGCTGGCCGGCGCCGCCATCGTCACGATCGGCATGGTTCTCGGCGCGGCCTTCTACGTCAACAAGCCCGCCTATGAGACCCTTTATGTCGGCCTCGAGTCGACCGATCTCAACCAGATCAGCATCGCGTTGGCGGAGGCCAACATCGATTTCGTCGCCGGAAGCGACGGCGCGAGCCTGCAGGTGCCCGTCGGCCAGACGGGCAAGGCGCGTCTCTATCTTGCCGAACGCGGACTGCCGAGCAGTTCCAATTCAGGCTACGAACTCTTCGACAAGGTCGGCTCCCTCGGTCTCACCTCCTTCATGCAGGAGGTGACGCGCGTTCGGGCCCTCGAGGGCGAAATCGCCCGCACGATCCAGCAGATCAGCGGCATCGCCGCCGCACGCGTCCACATCGTCATGCCGGATCGCGGCAACTTCCGTCAGGCCGAACAGTCGCCGACCGCATCCGTCATGATCCGGGCCGGCGCGAGCGTCGGTCGCAAGGCGGCTCCCTCGATCCGCCACCTGGTCGCCGCCTCGGTGCCGGGGCTCGAGGTGGACGACGTCACCATTCTCGATTCGGCCGGCCAGTTGCTCGCCTCCGGAGACGAATCGGAAAACAGCACGTTGAATCGCGCCCTCAACATCGTGCAGTCGGTGCAGGGCGAGGTTGAGGGCAACATCGAGAAGGCGCTCGCGCCCTTCCTCGGCATGGAGAACTTCCGGGCGAGCGTCATGGCCTCGCTCAACACCGATTCGCAGCAGACCCAGGAGACCTTTTTCGATCCGGAATCCCGTGTCGAACGGTCGGTTCGCGTCACGCGAGAGAACCAGAAGTCCAGCCAGCAGCAGGGACAGAAGGCCGCCACCGTCGAGCAGAACATCCCGCAGGGTGGTCCGCAGGGAGAATCCGGTCCGGAGTCCAGCGACGAATCGGACAAGAAGGAAGAGCAGACGAACTACGAGATCAACAGCAAGACCGTTGCAACCGTCCGCAACAGCTACAAGATCGAGAAGCTTTCCGTCGCCGTCGTCGTCAACCGCGGCCGCGTCGCCGCGATGGTCGGCGAGCCGGCGGATCAGGCCAAGATCGATGCCTATCTCGCCGATATGCAGAAGATCGTCACCTCGGCCGCGGGCCTCAACCCGGACCGTGGCGACGTCGTTACGCTGACCGCCATGGAATTTCTCGACAGCCAGCTTCTGGAAGACGCGGTACCCGGCCCCGGCGTCATGGAAGTGCTGACACGCAATCTGGGCAGCATCATCAATGGGCTCGCCTTCATCGCCGTCGCCTTCCTGGTGGTCTGGTTCGGCTTCCGCCCGGCAGTGCGTGCGGTCGGCGGCACGGGCAGCGGTGCTACGGCGCTCGAAAGCGACGCGGCGGGCCTGGAATTGCCCGACTTCTCGCCGGCCGTCGGCGGCGCCGGCGGAGCGGCACTCATGGACGGCTTCGGCGCGGACTTCGGTTTCGACAGCACCGACGACCTTCTCAATGCCGGCGACGACGGCGATGGCGCCTTCAACCGCCGTGTCAAGGAAGGCCCGGAACGCAGGCTCGCCCGCATGGTCGAGATCAGCGAAGAGCGCGCCGCAAAGATCCTTCGCAAATGGGCTGTCGACCAGGCCGCCTAATCCGCAGCGCATCTCGTCGGAATTGTCCACAGCAGCTCCCGCCGAAAGGCGGGATTTGCATTGGTACCGTCAGAAGACCCCTAGATTTTAGGAATGGGTTCAATATGGTTAAGGCACCGGTCCGAAAGCCCGCCCGATGCCGTCCGACGGTCGGGACCGTCGCGACCGGGATTGCGTCTCGTGGCGGATAGCTGCGATCCGGAGACGGGAATGATGCCTTTCCGGACGAGCCCGACACGCATGACGCGGGTTGGCGTTTTCGACATACCGAGGGCTTGGAGATGGATCTGGTTCTTGCCGGCCTCGGGCCGTTGTCACGCTTCGCCGGGCGGCAGAAGACGACGGTCTGTTCGATCCTCAATCGCTACCGCGAGGAAATCGGCTGCCGGCACCTCGCCCATGTCTTCCTGCAGAAGAGCCCCGGGCACGAGGAGACCTATATCTCCGTCACCTATCCCGGGCGGTGGCTGCTCAATTATGCCATTCGCAATTATTTCAGCGTGGACCCGGTGATCCGCGACGACGAGCGCGCCGACCCAGTCCGCATCCTCAATCATCTGCGCGATTCGTCGGGGTCGGTCCGGGCAATGCTTGCCGATGCGGAGGCTTTCGGCATCGGCCGCAGCTTCATCGACGTCCAGGTCATGCCCCATTCGGAATATCGCGGTACGGTGATGTTCGCCTTCGACATCGGCCTCGACAGGATCGAGGCCTTCGTGGCGCATGAACGGTGCCGGCTGATAGAGACGGCGCGCCGTGTCCATCTCGAGACGCTGCGCGCCCGCTGCCTCATGCCCGACTATGCGCAGGAATGCGAACTGACGGCCGACGAGACGCGCTGCGTCGCGCTGATCGCCGAAGGCGGGGCTTATGCGGATATTGCTGCGCAGTTGAACTGGAGCGAGCATCGCGTCGTGCTGACGGTCAAGCAGGTCTGCGATAAACTCGGCAGCACGAACCCGCTTCACATGGTGACCCAGTGCATCGCCCATGGACTGCTGGGCGAAGCGGGCGTCGAGATCACGTCCCGAAACGCTCCTTTATCCACGCGAGTTTTTCCACCGAAGCCGCACTGACCTCCCAGGCGACGCAGAGGATCGGCGGGGCGTTCCCCATGTCCCGCCGCCCGATGGTTTCGCAGGCGATGCCGAACGATTTCGTCAGGCGTACGATATTGTCTTCACAGACGGCGACATGGCGATGGATCCCGTTTTGCAGGCCGAGTTCCAGCGAGGCATTGGAAAGTTCGATCGCCGTGCGGTTGACGCCGCTCATGACCCGGATGTCCCGTTCCTGCGGCCGGATGGCAAAACGCGTCGTTTCGGCAATCGCCGGAGAGAGCAACGCCGCCGGATCCGGGATCATATCGGCAAAGCATTCCCAGGTAAGATTTGGCCCTGCCATGCTCATCTGACGCAGCCCGCCCACCACCTCGCCTGTCTCGTTCAAGGAAAGGATATAGGTGCAGGGCATGAAGTCGTAACGGTCGTATTCCAAGTCGCCGTCGACCTGGACGTCCCAGCCGAGCGTGTCGTGAAATACGATCTTGCGAATGCGGAAATAGGTTTCTATCTGCCGTTTGTGTCTCGCGCGATTTTCCGGCGTTATGACGAGAATCATTCCAGCCCCCCGAATGGTCGGGCAGACTTTCTGCTTGTACGGTTAATGAACGGTTAAGGTGCAGTTTAATTTTTATGCACGGAAAGATGGTTGTTGCGCCGGACCGTTCCGGCTTCTGCTGCGGGGGCGCATGACAATTCTCGCGCCCACTGTGACTCGAAAAGCACGCAATCGACGGTCGGGCGACTTCTGGCGTCAGCCGAAAAACGACGGAGTTGTTAAAAAAAAGCAAAAATCATGGACGGTTGGAAAAGTCGCATAAATGCCGTGATCCCGAGAATTCAATTATAAATTGAATTAAATGTGACGCTTCCGGCGCGAATCCATTGTTTTTCCTAAAAGCCGTTGTTGATCAATGGTTTAAAAAACAGGGCCCATATTGCAGAGGTTGTCGGCATAGTCCGGCGTGCGTGTCTCGAATCGATTCACGGATGCGACCAAAAGTAAATCCCGAAATGCAGACAGTAGTTTTTTGGTCTGGTCGTTGTACACTTTAGTTACTGATTCGTTTGGAGATTCCTGCCGATGCGGCTTGGTCGGCTGAGGTGATCGGATGTTGTCCGGCGCCAAGGCGAGCAGGGGGTGAGGTCTCTCCGTGCGGAATCGGCACAGGGGGCTTAATCATGGACACGATCCGGTCGGATATCGCGGCCCGGGAAGCTTATGGCTTCCCCGTCGCAACTGGTGAGCGTACGAGTGCGCGTGAACTGTTGGTTCAGGATCTCGGACGCTGCGCGGACCGCGCCAGCCTCTCCGCCGGTCTCAAGGCGCTGACCCACTATGTCAGCGCATCGCATTTCCTCCTCGTCAGGCACGACCTTTCGTTTGACACGGACAGTGATTGCGTGGTCGCGTCGGACTGGCCGTTCGACCTGGTGCGCAAGATGGCGCCGGTTGCGACCGGCGGACAGAACCGGATGAGCGAACTGGAGAAGTGCCTCGGCCTGTTTCAGCCGGCTTTCGCCCATATCGACGACACATACGACGTGCCGGCCGGTCTCAGCCGCGAATATTGTGTGGTCGCGTTCAATGTCGGGCGCGTGCGCATGTCGCTGCTTCTTCTCTTCCAGGAGCATTTCATCCTGTCGCAGAGCAAGCTTCGGGACGTCGGGCTGATGACCGGCTATTTCGCCAGCGTCTGCTGCGAGGCGGTTGTTCGAGCCGAGCGCGACCTGGACCTCACCGATCGCGAGGTCGAATGCCTCTACTGGATCGCAGAAGGTAAGACGAGCGACGAGATCGCCGTGATCCTCGGAATCTCGAAGAACACCATCAACAACTATATCACCAGCGTGATGCGCAAGACGGCGACGAAGACCCGCTCAGAGGCCATCGCCTGGGCCGTGCGCAACGGGCTGGTGTGAAGGAGGCGACCATGGACATCCGCCTGCCGAAAGCTACGGGAAGCGGGGCGGAGATCAGGCTCTCTCGCCCGGTTCGCCGGACGACGGATTTCGTCCAGGCGCTGCAAGTCATGCAAAAGATGGTCGGCGCCCGTCATTTCGCCGTCCTGAGGGTGAGCGGCAACGGCATGCCGGCGAGCCGCAAGCTGGTCTGCGTGCTGAGCAACTGGGCTGCACAGACGGAAACCAGCGCGGTCGAGCTGCTGCGCTGCCATGGCGCGACGATGATGGAACATCTCGAGCGGTCGATGCTGCCGCTGTTCTGGGATGGCGCGGGCGACGGCCTGGCGGCGGACGGCGTCATGCGCCCGTTCACCTCCAAGATGGAATCGGGCGGCATGTCGTCCTCGGGCATTGCCTTTCCGGTACGGCTGGGCTCGGCCGGCAACGGCTATGTCGTCTTCACCGGCAGTTTCATTGATCTCAGCAGCGAGATCGTCATCGATACCCATATGCGCTGCTGCCAGATGATGATCGACATGCTCGTTGCCGACGAGCGCAAGGCGGCACCTGCC
>NZ_JAKGBU010000056.1 GCF_021555155.1 Rhizobium alarense | reverse complement strand
CTATATCTTCGGCGCAATCTGCCCGAAGCATGGGAAAGCCGCAGCTCTCGTCATGCCGTGGTGCGACACCGACGCCATGACCCGGCATCCGGCCGAAATCGCCCGCCATGTCGCTGAAAACGCGCATGCGATCCTCATCATGGATCAGGCAGGCTGGCACATGTCCAATAATCTGGCCGTGCCCGAAAACATCACGATCCTACCGCCGCCGCCGAACTCGCCCGAACTCGCCCCGGTCGAAAACCTCTGGCTCTCCAATCGTATCTTCAAATCCTAGGGGGACATTGTTGCTCATTGCTGCGGCGCATGGCGCAAACTCGAAAACCAGCCTTGGCGCATCATTGTCCATCGGCCGCAGAAAATGGACAAATGGCTTCTGATCAATGAGACGACGTACAATCAGAGGTACAATCGAATTTTCCGCCGATTTCCCGACGAGGCCGGCGCTTCTCTCAATCGTTGTTTCCGATGTCGCTCGCTTCGCCTCTCCACGCCACGGATTGCGGAGGGACGGGCAGCACAAGCAGATCGATTGCCCGGGCGGCAAGATGATCGATGATTTCTGCGATGGATTGGGGGCGGTGGTAGAAGGCCGGGACCGGCGGCATGACGATGGCGCCCACCTCGGTGACCGTACACATGTTGCGCAGGTGCCCGAGATGAAGCGGCGTTTCGCGAGTGAGCAACACGAGCCGACGACGCTCCTTCAGTTGCACATCGGCAGCGCGCGCCAGCAGCGTATCGGTGCGGCCTGTGGCGATGGCTGAGAGCGTCTGCATGGAGCAAGGGGCGACGATCATGCCATGCGCCGGAAAGGAACCGCTGGCGACCGACGCGCCGACATCGCTGTTCGGATGATGGCGATGAGCGAGCGTGGCAAGGCGATCCAGCGTCCGGGGCGCGCATTCGAGGTCAAGTGTGCGACGCGCTGCATCGGAGACGATGAGGTGCGTATCGATGCCAGGCAGCGCTGCCAGCCGCTCAATGATGCGCACACCGAGAGCTGCACCGGACGCCCCGGAAATGCCAAGGATGACGCGGACAGGCCTCATGATATCGCGTTCCCGAGGCCGAGGGAGGACCAGAGAGCGTCGACGCGGGCGATGACCTCCGGCGCCATGGTCAGAACCCGGCCCCATGCGCGATCAGTCTCCCCGCCAATCTTTGTCGTGGCGTCGAGTCCGAGCTTGCCGCCGAGGCCGCATTTCGGGGAGGCGAAGTCGAGATAGTCGATCGGCGTGTTTTCCACGACCAACAGGTCACGGCTGGCGTCGAACCGGGTGGAAAGCGCCCAGACCACGTCCGGCCAGCTTTTCACGTTGATGTCGCCATCCACGGCGATGATCAACTTGGTATAGTTGAATTGCGGCAGCATGGACCAGAGACCCATCATTATGCGGCGCGCCTGACCGGGATAGCGCTTGTCGATGGAGACGACCATGGTCCGGTAGGAGCAGGCCTCGGGCGGCAGCCAGAGGTCGCGGATTTCCATGAACTGCCGCTTCACCAGCGGCACGAAGAGTTCGTTCATAACCTCGCCGAGCCGCGACGGTTCGTCCGGCGGGCGGCCGGTGTAGGTGGAGAGGTAGAGCGGTTTTTCGCGCGTGGTGATCGCCGAGAGCGTCATCACCGGGAAGGGTTCGACGGTGTTGTAGTAGCCGGTGTGGTCGCCATACGGACCTTCCTCGGCCGCCTCGCTTGCAGAAACGGTGCCTTCGAGCACGATTTCCGCGTTCGCCGGGACGGGCATCGGAATGGTGACGCCCCGTGCCGTTTCCTGCCGCCGGTTTTTGAGTATCCCGGCGAAGGCGAGTTCGCTTATGCCGTCCGGCAACGGCATGACTGCGGACAGGATCGTGGCAGGATCGGTGCCGATGGCAACTGCGACCGGCATGTCGCACCCAAGGGCCTGCCAGAGGCGGTGGTGCCGCGCCCCGCCACGATGCGCCAGCCAACGCAGGATCAGCCGGTTTCTGCCGAGTTTTTGCATACGATAGATGCCGACATTGACATCGGATGGGTCGTCCGGCGCGCGGGTAATGACGAGCGGCCAGGTGACGAGCGGTGCCGGTTCGCCGGGCCAGCAGGTCTGCATGGGCAGGCGGCTAAGATCGAGATCGTCGCCGCGCCAGACAACTTGCTGACACGGTGGGCGCTGCGTCTCGCGCGGGTTCATTGAAAGCGCCGCGTTGAGAAACGGCAGCTTTTCCCAGGCATCGCCCAACGAGCGCGGCGGGCGCGGGTCGCGCAGGTCCGCGAGGAAGGATGCAAGCTGCGGCAGACCGCCGGCCTTGAGTCCCAGCCCCCATTCGATGCGTTCGCGCGTGCCGAAAAGATTGGCGAGAAGCGGGATCGCCTGGATGTTCCCTTGCGCATCGGCCGGCCGCTCGAAGAGGAGTGCCGGACCTTCTTCCGCCAGCACGCGGCGGTGAATTTCCGTCACCTCGTGAACCAGCGAGACAGGTTCCGAAATGCGTTTAAGCCGTCCTCGCCGCTCCAGCAAGGCGACGAAATCCTGAAGATTGCTGAAGCGGCGTGGAATGTGGGCATCGGCTTTCATTCCGTTCCCTTGCCGGGGAAAAATGCTGCGGTCTTTGTGCTGGCGCAAACTCGTTCCGCGCTTGGCTCCTTAGGTTCCGCGTGTTCGTTTCTCGCAAGGGTCGTCCCATGTCATTGCTTCCGCCGCTCCTCGTGAAACCGGTCGATATCGCGCCTGTATGGCTTATGGAGCGGCTGGCGCGCCTCATCTTTTCCGGCGTGCTGAAGGCTCATCCGGATCTCTTCGAGCGGCTGGGAGACTATCGCCGGATTCGTTACGGCTTCTCGCCGACGGATCTGCCGCTGCACTTCACGGTCGTTCCGGCAACGCGGGCGTTGACCGTCTCGCGCGGGCAAGCGCCCCTTGCCGACGCCTGCATCAAAGGGCCACTCGTGCTGCTTCTCGGCCTGCTTGAGGGTCGCTGCGATGCGGATGCGCTGTTTTTCTCGCGCGAGTTGAGCGTCACCGGCGACATGGAGGCCATGCTGGCTTTGCGCAACGCGCTCGACGACAGCGCCATAGACCTGCCGCGCGAGCTCGGCGCGCTGGTCGGGCCGCTTTCGCCGCTGGTCGCCGGAACGGCACGGTATCTCCGCAGCAAGGCACTCGAAGGAAGGGATGCGACGTGGAGCTGATTTGCCCTGCCGGCACCCCCGCCGCGTTTCGCGAGGCGATAGAGGCCGGCGCCGACGCCGTCTATTGCGGCTTTCGCGACGAGACCAATGCTCGCAATTTCCCCGGCCTCAATTTCAGCCGTGAGGAGCTCCGCCAGTCGATCGCGCTTGCCCGAGCCAAGCGCGTCCTGACCTTCGTCGCGCTCAACACTTTCATGCGGGCGGGAGACGAGGCCCTGTGGTATCGCGCCGCCGACGACGCGGTCGCGCTCGGCGCCGATGCGCTCATCCTCGCTGATTTCGGCCTCATGGCCTATGTCTCGGAAAAATACCCGGAGCAGCGGCTGCATGTCTCCGTGCAGGCTTCAGCCTCGAATGCCGATGCTATCAGCTTCCTCATCGAAGCGTTCGGCGCGAAACGCGTTGTGCTGCCGCGCGTCCTGACGGTGCAGGACATCGCCCGGTTGACCCGGCAGATCGATTGCGAGGTCGAGGTCTTCGCTTTCGGCGGGCTTTGCGTCATGGCCGAGGGCCGCTGTTCGCTCTCTTCCTACGCCACCGGCAAGTCGCCCAACATGAACGGCGTCTGCTCGCCGGCAGGCCATGTGCGTTACCGGCAGGACGGCGCAGACCTCGTCTCCGAACTTGGCGCATATACGATCAACCGGTTTGGCCCCGGCGAGGCTTCCGGTTATCCGACCCTCTGCAAGGGGCGCTTCGAGATCGGCGACGTCGAGGGCTATGCCTTTGAGGATCCGGTTTCGCTCGATATGATCGAGCAAATTGATGCGCTGAAGCGGGCTGGCGTTGCCGCCCTGAAGATCGAGGGACGCCAGCGCGGCAAAGCTTATGTCGCTGAAGTGGTGTCTTCGTTGAAGAAGGCGCTCGATGCGGCGCCCGCCGAACGGGCGGCGCTCGTTGCCCGGCTGCGCAAGATGAGCGAGGGCCAGCGCACGACGACGGGCGCCTATGACAAGCGCTGGCGATAGGACAAAACATGACGACGACATTGCAGCCCGCACTCAGTCTCGGACCGGTCTATTTTCTTTGGGATGGGCCGAAATGGCGGGATTTCTACTTCCGCATTGCCGATGAGGCACCAGTGGAGCACGTCACGCTCGGCGAGACGGTCTGTTCCAAGCGCCAGCATTTCGCCGAGCCGCATGTCGCCGAGGTGATCGAGCGGCTGGAATCGGCCGGAAAGCAGGTGACGCTCTCGACACTTGCCATGGTGACGCTGGAGCGGGAAAGCCGGCAGGTCCGCGACGTCATCCGCGAAAGCCTGCATCCGGTCGAGGTGAACGACCTCTCCGCGCTCGCCCTCGTCAAGGGGCGGTCGCATTCCATCGGCCCGCTGGTCAATGTCTACAATGCTGCGACGGCGCGGCTGCTCGCCAGTCGTGGGGCAGAGAACATCTGTCTGCCGCCGGAACTGCCGGCAGGCTCCATTCGGCAAATACTTGGAGCCATGCCCGGCTTTTCCTTTGAACTTTTCGCCTTCGGCCGCATGCCGCTCGCGATCTCCGCGCGCTGCGCCCATGCACGTTCCAAGGGCCTTACAAAGGACAATTGCCAATTCATCTGCGGCGAGGAGCCGGACGGCCTACCGCTTCGCACGCTTGACCGGCAATCCTTTCTCGTGCTGAACGGCGTGCAGACCATGTCGAACAGTTGTGTCGTTCTGCTCGACGATCTTGCGCCATTGGTGGCGGCGGGCCTTTCCCGCATCCGGCTTTCCCCCCAGGATTGCGACATGGTGAAGGTGGCGAGCCTCTACCGGGCGGCGCTTGACGGCAGCATGTGCGGCGAAGAAGCAGTTTCGGACCTGATGAACGTTTATCCGGGTGTCCGTTTCTCGAATGGGTTCCTGCATCAACGAGAAGGGGCGGCGTGGGTGGCGCGCGGACGTAATGCACTCGCCGGACAGACTTGATGTCTTGGAAAAGTTTCGAACAGGTCGACGAAAGCTGCGGTATCCGGCAAAGCAAACGAACTCGAGAGCAGGTTGTCCAACAGAGTGTCGAGTGCGTCCTGGCGAGCGGACTTATCAGTGCTGGCAATCATCGCCGCTTCCAGGCGGATTGGCTCGCGTCACGATGAAAATCGAGCAGGCTGCGAGCACGATGCCGACCGCGGCCGCGATGAGCGGAGCGGGTCGACTGGTCGACAGAAGAAAGCCATAGCTTGCGCCAATCAGCATCAGAGCGGCGCGCTTGCTGGAACGAGAAATGGCCCTGTTCGCCCGCCATGCGCCAAGCGGCCCGCCGAGGCGGGGATGATCGAGCAGCCATGCCTCCAGATGCGGCGATGATCGCGCAAAAAGGCCGGCGGCAAGGAGGAGGAACGGAGTTGTCGGCAGCAATGGCAACAGAACTCCCAGCAATCCGAGGCCGACCGCAACAAAGCCACCGGCTATGAGAGCAACACGTTGCATACCAACCTCGGCCGAAGAGCGAACAATGGATGTGTCATCGTCACAGACGCAGGAGTGGATCGGCACTGAAGAGGTGCCGATGCTCGCCGGCGAGGAGCCAGACCGTCACGGCTGTCGACGCCAGGAGCCCAAACAGGAGAGCCTGGTCGACGGTCAACTTGCTGCGGGCGGACAGAACCGCAGCGAACGGGATGACGGATGTCGCCGCCGCAAGTGTGTTCCACTCCGTTCCGAGCTGCTTTCGCACTCGCCGGTCTAGCACGAAAATGCCTGCAAGGGAGAAAAGGCCGAGACCGCCGAAGAGGAGGAGTGACCGGACGTCGCCTTTCGCAAAGACGTGTCCCGTCGCCCAAAGAAGAAATCCGACGAGCACGGGATGGCGGGTGACGTGTGTGATTGCGCCAGGCGGTCCGGAATGCCGTAGAGTGATCGAAAGGGGGTTTGTGCTAAAAAGCCCTGCAATCACGAGAAAAACGCCTGTCGGTACCATGACGAATGTGACGTGAGCATGCCATTGCCCAGGTGCCCACAGCTCCACATGGTCGGCGTTCACGGCTTCATGGAAGATCCACACAAGCGCCAGGACCGATAGAAGCGAGTACAGCGAAAGATAGGCTCGTCGTCCAAGCATGGCGACGGTACGGGCACGCACGTCAGGCAAGGCAGGGACAGAGTGTAATGCAATGAAAACGAGAAGTGCTGTAGCAAGTCCGGTCATGTGAAGATCTCACGGGATTCCGATTTGGCGGCCAGCAAGGCTTCAAGGAGGAGGCTTTCGGTTTGGATGTGGCGACGAAGTGCTTCCTGGAAACCCTGGAGCATACGGCCGATCGTTTCCGGTTCGAGCGTGCGTTTTCCATCGGCTTGAGCCTCCAGGACGACCTGGAGTTCGTTTGCCGCCAACCGATCGTATCGGTGATCCGCCTTCAGGCGCTCGATCGCCATGGCAGCAAAACAGGAGCCGGCATGGCGATCGAAATCAGGAAAAAGCAACCGCTCTTCCAGGTCGTGAACGGCTTCCAGAAGAGGTGGAATTGCTCCGGCGAGCTCTCGTAGTTCGCCCTGAATGCCGGGTTCGCACGCTGCCTCTTCGAGGCGCAGGCACGTATTGAGCAGGTCTTGGTGAAGTGTTTCCAGCCGACTGATATCGGCGGCCGCCAGGACCGTCGGGCTCATGATACCTCCTATTGACCGAAGAATAACACGGCAGCAATGACCACCGAAGCACCGGCGGCGGAGAGCAATCCCGCCCCCTGCAGGACGCCCATGCGAAAAAGCAACAGCGCAAAGCCGACGATGATCGGCGCCGCGAGAATGAGGCCGAACTGCGCATCCGTCATCGGGATTTCCTTTCTCTTGGACGCATGATGCCGCGCACGGCCTCGCTGCTCTTTGCGCCGGCACAAAGAAGCTCGCTGTTTCTCGCAGTAATGGAAAACCATGGCGACGATGGGCGAAATGGACATAGCCGTTGGCAAAGGGGAGAGCGCTGGGGCGGACTCGGTTCTGCTCTGGATTCTCGTCTGGAGCGAGCTTGTCGCTTTCGGTGCGCTGCTCGTTGCATTCCTGGTGATGACGGTGGTCGACGTCGACGGCGCAGCACTGCTCCGCTCACATCTCCATCCGGGGCTTGCCGCCGTCAATACGCTGCTCCTCGTCTTCAGCGGCTGGCAGGCGGCACTGGCGGTGCGCCGCGGTGACGGTTCCGTCCGCCGTCCGCTCGTGATTGCAGCGCTTTGCGGCCTCGCCTTCGTTGCGGTGAAGACGGTTGAATACGTGATCGAAATCCGCACCGGCATCGGTGGTGCGGGCCGGCTCGCCGAGCTCTATTTCCTCATCACCGGCTTCCACTTGCTGCACGTCGCCTTCGGCGCCGGCATTCTCCTGCTTGTCGCCTGGAGGCCGTCGCGCGGCAACGTCTTGATGATCGCCACGCTCTGGCACGCGATTGACCTCATCTGGCTCGTGATGTTCCCGATTGTCTATCTCACCTGAGGCATTCATGACCCGACAGGCCCGTGAACAGTTCGTCGCCACCCTCGCCATGCTGCTGACGCTCGCCGTCGGTGGGGCTATCGTTGGAGGTCACAGCGGAGGCCTTCTCGTGCCGATCACCGCCGTGCTCGTCATGGCCTACGCAAAGGGCCGCCTCGTCATCCTCGATTTCATGGACCTGCGCACGGGCCGCGGCATTATGCGGCCCGCGCTGCTCGCATGGCCGGCGGTGCTGCTTGCGCTGGCGCTGGCGCGAACGCTCACTGCAGCCCTGATCGGCTGACGAACCACCCCGCTCTTTGCCAATGCGCAAAGAAGGCTTTTCTCCGCTCGCTAGAACGAGACGTCCCGCATTGCCGGCGAGGGAATCGCTGCAACCAGTCGGCGGGATTTGGCGCCGGGCTCTCGGGGTTCGGCAAGGAAAGGACCAGGGGATGGCAGAGCGCCTTACCAAGACCGGGGCCCGCAACGTCTTCTATGGCGGGTCCATCTTCTTCTTCTCGATCTTCGTAGGCCTCACGGCGCACAGTCACTACTTCATCCGGACGACGTCCACCGACGAATCGACGCTTACCGACGGCGTCGCGCGCGGCAAGCATGTCTGGGAGAAGAACGCCTGTATCAACTGCCACACGCTGCTCGGCGAAGGCGCTTATTTCGCACCTGAACTCGGCAATGTGTGGAAGCGCTACGGCGGGGTCGACGATCCGGAGGGCGCGCGCGAGACGATCAAGGCCTGGATGGCAGCGCAGCCGACCGGAGCAGAAGGCCGGCGGCAGATGCCGCAGTTCAACCTCACCGAACAGGAACTCAACGATCTCGCCGACTTCCTCGAATGGACGAGCAAGATCAAGACCCAGAACTGGCCGCCGAACGAGGCGGGATGAAAACCGCGATCAGGAGAAAAGACATGAAATATCAATCGCAAAAGGTCGCGATGCTGTATTTTTATGGCGCGCTCGGCCTCTTCCTCGCCCAGGTTCTCTTCGGCGTTCTGGCCGGCACGATCTACGTGCTGCCGAACACACTTTCCGAACTCCTGCCCTTCAACATCGTGCGCATGATCCATACCAATGCGCTTGTCGTCTGGCTGCTCATGGGCTTCATGGGCGCCACCTACTACATGATCCCGGAGGAGACCGAGACGGAGCTCTTCAGCCCGAAGCTCGCCGTTCTCCAGTTCTGGACGTTCTTCGTGGCGGCAGGCCTTACGGTCGTCGGCTACATGTTCCGCATCCATGAAGGACGCGAATTCCTCGAGCAGACGTTCATCGCCAAGGTCGGCATCGTCGTTGTCGTGCTGATGTTCCTGTTCAATGTCACCATGACAGCGCTGAAGGGCCGCAAGACCACGGTCATCAATATCCTGCTGTTCGGCCTGTGGGGCCTGGCGATCTTCTTCCTCTTCGCCTTCTACAATCCGGTCAACCTGGCGCTCGACAAGATGTACTGGTGGTACGTCATCCATCTGTGGGTCGAGGGTGTCTGGGAACTGATCATGGCCTCCGTGCTCGCCTTCCTGATGATCAAGCTCAACGGCATCGATCGTGAGGTCGTCGAAAAGTGGCTCTACGTCATCGTCGGCCTGGCGCTCTTCTCGGGCATCCTCGGGACGGGTCACCACTACTACTGGATCGGCGCGCCGGGCTACTGGCAGTGGATCGGTTCGCTGTTCTCGACGCTGGAAGTGGCTCCCTTCTTCACCATGGTGATCTTCACCTTCGTGATGACCTGGAAGGCCGGCCGCAACCATCCGAACAAGGCAGCGCTATTGTGGTCGATCGGCTGCTCGGTCATGGCGTTCTTCGGCGCCGGCGTCTGGGGTTTCCTGCACACCTTGTCGTCGGTGAACTACTACACCCACGGCACGCAGGTCACGGCCGCCCACGGGCACCTCGCCTTTTTCGGCGCCTATGTGATGCTGAACCTCGCCATGATGGCCTACGCCATTCCGGAAATCCGCGGCCGGGCACCCTACAACCAGTGGCTCTCGATCGCGAGCTTCTGGATCATGTGCACAGCGATGTCGGTGATGACCTTCGCGCTCACCTTCGCCGGTGTCGTGCAGGTGCATCTGCAACGTGTGCTGGGTGAAAGCTTTATGGCCGTGCAGGATCAGCTGGCGCTGTTCTACTGGGTCCGCCTCGGCTCGGGTGCCGCCGTTCTCGTCTCGGCATTGATGTTTGTCTGGGCCGTGCTCGTGCCGGGCCGCCTGCGCAGCGACAGCCTCACTCGACTGCTTCAACCGGCCGAGTGAGTGCCTGCCGGCCTCGTCATCCCGCGGGGCCGGTACTTTCTCAATAAGATTTGGAGATGGAAATGAGCGTCATGTTTGAGGCCGCGTGTGCGGAAATTCCCGCCTACAGCCCCTCCGGCAACGAATGCGACCTTTTCGAAAAGGCCTGGGTGCGCCAGCTTCCCTTGCTCCTCAAAGGGCCAACCGGTTGCGGCAAGACCCGCTTCGTCAACCACATGGCTGCAAGGGTGGGCCTGCCGCTATCGACCGTTTCATGCCACGATGACCTTGCCGCTGCCGACCTGACGGGCCGCTTTCTGCTGAAGGGCGGCGATACAGTCTGGACAGATGGCCCGCTGACCCGGGCAGTACGCGAAGGCGGTATCTGCTATCTCGACGAGATCGTCGAAGCCCGCAAGGACGTTGCTGTCGTGCTGCATCCGCTGACCGACGACCGTCGTTTCCTTCCGCTGGAGCGGACGGGCGAGGTACTGGAAGCACCGGCCAGCTTCATGCTCGTCGTGTCCTACAATCCCGGCTACCAGAACCTCCTCAAGGCGCTGAAGCCGTCCACCCGCCAGCGCTTCGTCGCCATCGAGTTCGATTTCCTGCCGAAGCCGAAGGAAATTGCCGTTGTCGCTGCGGAAAGCGGGCTCGACGAAGCGCGTGTCGCGCCCCTCGTCGAACTGGCGCACCGGCTGCGGGCACTCAAGGGGCACGATCTGGAAGAGGGCGTTTCCACCCGCCTCCTTGTCTACTGCGCCTGCCTTGTCGATAGCGGCATGGCCATGCGCGAGGCGGTGCGGGCGGCGATGATCGAGCCGCTGACCGACGAGCCGGACGTCAGGGCAGCGCTCCTCGAAATCGCCGATGCGATGATCCGCTGAGGAACCGTCATGCTGGATTTCCTGGAGCTTGAGGAAACGGTCGGCCGGGCCTGGCACCGGCTCGTCGGGAACACCGGCACCTGGCCGCGTCATCCCGATCATGCCATACGGCTGGAGGATGTCCGGTCTGTTCTCGCCGTATGCTTTCGCGGGTTCGGGGGAGAGGGCGCGGTGCAGATCGCGCCGGCCCGCGGACGCACGTCGGCGCACCGCCTCAGGCTACGCCAGCGCATGGGGCTCGGCGAGGAAAAGCTGGTGCAGCCCGGCCGTGATCATGCAACGCTGATGTTGCCCGCCGAAATCGCTCTCTTTGCCGATCGCGGGCTCAATCGGGATCTCTATCTCTGGCTGGCTGCCGCTATGGCCGTAGTGCCGCTTGGCCCGATTATGCAAACCGACCCGCTCCAGCGTGACCTCGCCATCCTGGCACGAGCGCAGACGACGGCAAACGCGGTTCTCGCCGCCTTCCCGGGTCTTGCCCGGCGCTACAAGCGGCTTTGCGCGGCGACACTCGACGCACGCAAAACAAGACCGCTGCCTTCCGTCGAGCGTCATGTCGAGAACCGCATCCTCGCTCTCCTGAAGAGGGGTGCGGGTCTCACCGACGATACGATACCCGTCATTTTCCCGCATCGCGCGCCGCCGCGTTATTTGCCCATGCTGCCCGTGCCGCTCTGGCCGGACGTGCTCTTGCGTGAGGAATGTGAGGGTCGGGGAGAAGAAGATCAGCCGGCAACCGGTAGCGATCCGCAGGCACCGGAGACCGGGCGGCACGTCGCGCTGCGCGAAAAGGCGGAGAACAGCAAGACCGAGCGCAGCCCTTTCATCCTCAATCGCTTCGAGAAGATTCTCGCCATGGCGGAGATGGTCAATGTGGATCGCCCGGGCGACGACGGTGACGATCAAGATTCAAGCGCGGCCGACGAACTGGACGATATGACACTCGGCGAGCGCAAGGGCCGGCCGGCTGCCCGTTTCCGGTTCGATCTCGACCTGCCGCCGGAAGCGCTCGACCGCACGCGGCTGACCGGTGAACACACCTATCCCGAATGGGATTTTCGCACGGACAGCTACCTGCCGGACCACTGCCGGGTGCTGGCTTCCCCCGTGCCCGGCACGGCAGCGGTGCCAAAGGTCGATGCCGAAACCAAAAGTCTGATCCGTCGCGTGCGCCGGCAGTTCGAGTTGCTGCGTCCGCGCCGCGAGATGCTGCGCGCGCAGCTTGATGGGATGGAACTCGATCTCGATGCCGTGGTCCGGGCGCGCAGCGACCTTGCCGCCGGCGGGCAAAGCAGCGACCGCATCCACCTGATGAGCAGGCCACAGGCGCATGACCTCGCCGTCACCATCCTTGTCGACGTGTCACTGTCGACGGACGCCTGGTTCGATAACCGCCGGGTGCTCGATGTGGAGAAGGAGGCGCTGCTGGTGCTGGCGCATGGGCTCGCGGCCTGCGGCGACAGCCATTCGATCCTCACCTTCACGTCGCGCCGCCGCTCCTGGGTGCGGGTGGAGACGGTCAAGGATTTCGGCGAACCGATGGGACGTAGCGTCGAGGCGCGTATTGCCGCCCTCAAGCCGGGGTTCTACACCCGTATCGGCCCGGCGATCCGCCATGCCGCGGCAAAGCTTCGCGAGCAGCCGAACCGTCGGAAACTCCTGCTGCTCCTCACCGACGGCAAACCGAACGATGTCGACCATTATGAAGGCCGTTTTGCGCTTGAGGACAGCCGCCGCGCCGTCACGGAGGCGCGCCGCACCGGCGTCAGCGTCTTCGGGGTGACGGTCGACCGCGAGGCCCAGGCCTATGTGCCGGCGATGTTCGGCCGCAACGGTTACGCCATCGTCAGCAATATCGCCAGGCTGCCTGCGGCACTGCCGGCGATCTATCGTGGTCTTGTCGGATAGAGGGGGCAAGATTGCGAGGAGAGACCCGGCATGCCGCACCATGCCGGGTCTTTTTGTTCAGGCGGCCTTGCTGTGCGTACGCGCCGTCCGGTCGATATAAGCGTCGAACGCAGCGGCCACGGCCCGGACGACGAACCGGTGATCCTGCCGCACGGTCACCGTGCCGCCGCGGATGTCGATCACGCCGTCATCTTTCAACGTTGCAAGCCGCGCGCTGCCGTCGACAAGCGGGACGGCATCGAAGCCATGACGGGCTGCGATGGTGGTGACGTCGACACGGAAATCGCACATCAGGCGCTCGATGATCTCGGCGCGCATCCGATCCTCCGCGGTGAGCCGGTAGCCCTTGGCAGTGGCAAGCTTGCCGGAGGAAATGCGCCGGGCGTAGAGCCCCGGTGGCACCTCGTTCTGGATGTAGCCGTCCGGTGTGCGGCCGATGGCCGAGGCGCCGAAGCCGATGAGCGTCGTACAGCCGTCCGTCGTATATCCCTGGAAATTGCGGTGCAGGCGCCCGCGTCTTGCGGCAACCGCGAGGCCGTCGGCGGGAAGCGCATAGTGATCAAGGCCGATGCGGACATAGCCGGCGGCACCAAGTGTTTCGGCAATGGCTTCTGCCTGCCGCGCCCGCATTGCCGCATCCGGCAAGGCGCTTTCGTCGATCAGACGCTGATGCTTCTTGAAGGACGGAATATGGGCATAGCCGAACACGGCGAACCGATCCGGCCGCATGCGAACCGCGGCCTTGGCCGTTTCGATGCACGATGCGACGGTCTGGTGCGGCAGGCCGTAGATCAGATCGAAGTTGATGCCCTGCAGCCCGGCCCCGCGCAGCCGTTCGACGGCATCCAACGTCTGCCGTTCGCTCTGGATGCGGTTGATCGCTTTCTGCACCACCGGATCGAAGCTCTGCACGCCGAGGCTGGCGCGGGTCACACCCGCTTCGCCGAGAACGGCGGCCATTTCCGGCGCGAGGGTTCGCGGATCGATCTCGACGGCGATCTCCGTCCCGACCGTGAAGGTGAAGCGCGCGCGCAGGAGGCCTAAAAGGTCCCGGAATTCTTCCGGCTGCATGATCGTCGGCGTGCCGCCACCGAAGTGCACGTGGCGGATGTTCAGCCGGTTGCCGGCCTTTTCGGAGACAAGGCCGATCTCCCTTCGCAGCATGTCGACATAATCGAGGACCGGCTCGTCCCGCTGGGTAATGGTGGTGTGACAGCCGCAATACCAGCACATGGATCGGCAGAACGGGATGTGCAGATAGAGCGAGGCCTCCGTTCGCGGGCCGATGCCGGAGAGCCAGTCTCCGTATGTGCCGGCGCCGACGGCCGCTGAGAAGCCCGGGGCCGTCGGGTAACTGGTATAGCGCGGCAATCGCGCCTCGCCGTATTTTTCGATCAGGGCCTTTTGCATGGCGCGTTCCTCTGTCCGTTATGGTCGACTGGTGAAAGCGTAGTGACGGAAAGGGGGGCCTTCTTTGCTAAAAGCCAAGCACTCGGCATCACGGCCGGATTTCCCGAATTGTTTGCGCATGGTCAAAGTCGCCAGAGGGACGCGGGGATAGCGTTGGCTGGTTCCGGTCGGGTCTGGCCGTGCCCCTGCGGAACGACATCGGAGCGGTCGGGACGGAAACACGAAAACATGTCTGAACACCAGGAAAAGCCCTTCATCGACGTCCGTACGGTTCCGCCGCGCGAGCGCCATCCGCGCATCTTCGGCATGCTCGGTGCGCTGCTTCCCGGCAAGTCGATGCTGATCACGAGCGACCACGACCCGCGCCCGCTGCATTACCAGCTCGAAACGAATTTCCCGGGCCAGTTCGGATGGGACTACCTGGAACAGGGGCCGGAGGTCTGGCGCGTCGAGATCGACCGGCTGGAAGACGGCGGCTGCGAATGCTGCTGTGGCGCAGACCACTAGGGATCTCACGCAATTGCGGACGCAAACCGCTGCGCACTGCCGCCGGAGGTGCCCAAACACGGGCCGCGGCGAAGAGGAAACGAAATGCCGGGTGCCACGCTTTCCCGCTGGACCATGTCCTACTTCGCCGTCGCCTGTCTGATGCTCCTCGTGGGGCAAGGCCTGATGGTTGCGGGGTATGGTTATCCGGCCGTCGCCATCGGTGCGCCGGAAACATTGGCTCTCGTCCATGTCATTGCCATAGGCTGGCTGAGCCTGCTGATGGCGGGCGCGCTCCTGCAATTCGTGCCGGTGCTCGTCGCCGTTCCGCTCGTTGGCGGGCGGTTCGCGGCGCCGGCGCTCGCGCTGCTCGTCGGCGGCCTCGGCACCCTCGTCGCAGGCTTCGTTGCCCTTTCCGGTCACCTTGGCCTGCCACTTGTCTTCCTCCCGATCGGTGGCGGCATGCTCCTTCTCGGTTTCGGCTTCCTCGCTGCCGTCCTCGCCGCGACACTCCTTGCGGCGCCGCTGCCGCTGCCCGCCCGTTTCGTCGCATTGGGCGTCGTCTCCCTGGGGGGGACAGCCCTCCTCGGTGCGGCGTTCACCCTTGCCTTGTCCGGTCTTGGAGAGGCGGCGCTGTTTGCCGGGCTGTTGGCCGAGGGCGTGGGGCTGCATGCGGCGCTCGGTCTCGGCGGCTGGCTCAGCATCACGGCAGTCGGCGTCAGTTATCGCCTGCTCGCCATGTTCCTGCTTGTGCCGGAAGCTGAACGTCGGACGAGCTGCGCCGCCTGGTGGGCGATGGCGATCGCGGTGGCGTTAATTGCGGCGTGCATCGCATGCGCGCTCTTCGCCCTTGCCGATACATTCCTGCTGTTCGCCATGGCGCTCGCTTTGTCGCTTGTGGCCGTACTGCTCTATGGCGGCGATGTCTTGCATATCTATCGCTCGCGCAAACGCAGGCAGGCGGAGCTGAATATCCGCGCGACCTTTCCCGCGGTCATAGCGTTTGCCATCTCCATCCTCCTCGTTAACATCCCTGCGATACGAGCAGGGGACAATATTGCGGCGCTCGTCTATCTCTTCGTTTTCGGATGGTTGACCGGGCTCGGGCTTGCCCAACTGTACAAGATCGTCGCCTTCCTGACCTGGTTGGAGGCCTATGGACCGATCCTCGGCCGGGTGCCCGTGCCGCGTGTGCAAGATCTCGTCGATGAAGGCGTCGCGCGTATTCTGTTTCGAATCTACTATGGAACCGCCGCCGCCGCCACGCTTGCCCTTTTTTGCGGTACGCAGAATGTATTCCGCGGCGCTGTGTGTCTGCAGCTCTTTGCAACGCTTGCACTGATGCGGGAATTCATGCGGACACGCAGGCTGTCCATCGTGCCGGCAAACCTGCGCGCGCCGGATGGCATGGTGCGCCCGCACCTCTTCCTACCCCTTCCTCTCTCAAGGAGATGACCGATGCCCGTTTCAACCGAGATTGCACCGAAGGTGCTCGACGTGCGCCCGATCCTGCAGAACGGTGGCGAGCCGTTTCAGGAGATCATGCAGGCGGTGCGGGACCTTGCTCCCGGACAGGGACTGAAGCTGGTTGCACCGTTCCGCCCACAGCCGCTCTTCCGTGTCATGGAGGGCCGCGGCTTTGACCATGAGGCGTGCGAAATCGCGAGCGGTCATTGGGAGGTGCTTTTCACGCCACAAAAGGAGATCGCTCGAGTCGAGACTTCGGCCGACGCCGACACTCCTGAAGCCTGGCCCGATCCGTCCCTGCATCTCGATCTCTGCGACCTGGACCCGCCGGAGCCGATGATCCGGATCCTGGCCGCCACGGAGAAGATCGAGGAGGGCGATGTGCTCTTCGCGCTTCTTTCGCGCGAGCCGGTCTTTCTGTTTCCGGAACTTGCCAAGCGCGGTCATCAGTGGGCCGGTAATTTCGATGACGCGGGTACCGCTTATCGGATCCTCGTGCGCGTCGGTCGCGCGAAGGAATAGCGGCGATGGAAGAGAGGGAAAAGGCCACGCTCGCGCAGGATATCCGCAATGCGCTGCGCATGATCATCGACCCCGAAATCGGCCGTAACATCGTCGATCTCGGCCTGATCTACGAGGTCACCGTTGAAGAGGGTGGTATCGCCCGCATCACCATGACCACGACGACGCGCGGCTGCCCGGCAAGCGGCTATCTAAAGGAAGCGGTCAGCAATTGCGTCTGGTACGTGCCCGGCGTCGAATATGCCGAGGTGCACATGACCTACGAGCCGCCCTGGACGCCGGAGATGATGCAAGCTTGACGAAAACGGCCCGGCGACAAGCCGGGCCGTTTTCGTGTTCACAGGGACGCACGCCGGTTGCGGGCCAGAATCGGCGCATATTCGAAGCAGAAGAGGCCGAAGGCGGCAATCCAGAGCAGGCCGGCGGCAGCGTAGATCTGGGTGTTGGCATCAGGAAGGATTTCTCCGAGCGGGCGGACCAGCGCGCACAGGATCAGAGCCGCATAGGCAGTCACTGTCAGGCGAGAGGCCGACAGCGCGCGGCCGGTATGACCAAGACTGGCTCTGGTCATTACCGCCAGCATCATGCAGGCGATCGCACCGACCGACAGGAGATGGAGGACCGAACGCTCTTCCAGCAAACCGAGCGCGCTTAGACCAATGGCGAGGAGGCCGAGCGGGATGAAGGCATAGGCGACGTGCAGCACGACGAGCAGTTTCTCCGGCATCACTGCCCATCCCCGCCAGCGATAGAGACGGATGGCGTGCAGGACAGCGGCGACAATGGCAACGGCCGCAGTGGCCGCATGCCCCGGTGAAGCCGTCCAGGCAGCGAACGCACCGGCACCCGCCAGGATGGCCACGGAATCGTAGCGATTGTACGGCACCGGGAAGTCGGTGCGGCCAAACTTGTTCAGCCAGTTGCGCGTGAAGCTCGGCACGATGCGGCCGCCGACGATCATCACCAGTACCACATAGGCGGCAACGGCAAGGCGCATTGCCGCGTGGTTATGGCCGTCATCGATTGCCGCGGCGTGAAAGAAGCTGTTGGCGATCGCCAGCGCCAGAAGCGCTCCAAGCACCTTCATATCCTTCCACTTGCGTCCGGCAACCACCTCGCGCGTGCAGATGGCGAGCAGCGCCGGCAGGAAGAGTGCATCGACGCCGGCGGCAGGAATCACGCCGACGAGGTCGGTCGTGAGCAGCGCGATGCGTCCGGCACACCACAGGGCGAAGAGACCGCCGAGCGGCCATCCGGAGACGGGCAGGCGGCCCGTCCAGTTCGGCACGGCCGTCAGCAGGAAACCGGCGAGAACGGCGGACGCAAAGCCGAACAGCATTTCGTGCGCGTGCCAGTTTGGCGCACCGTAGGCGCCGGCAAGCTCGATCCGGCCGGTGATCGCCGCAATCCACAGGGCCATCGCGACGATGGCCCACAGTCCGGCGCCGAGAAAGAAGGGCCGAAAGCCATAGGAAAACAGCACCGGACCTGTGCGGGAAAGACCGCGTGGCACGGCACGGCTGACGCGCACTCTGAGTTGGCTTGCAGTCATATTGGTCTGCTCCCTTGCAATTGTCCGCTCTTCATAGGGGAGGTGCGGGGTCGGTTCTTTGCGAGATGGCAAAGAGCAAATCGCTACCTGCCAAAATGCCGCAGCAACTCGGGAGCGCAATTTGAGCCATCACAAAGAGACTGGCGCGAATGCTCCTACAACGAAGAGGACCGGGCGACAGACCGCTCCGTCCTTTCAACAAGGAGACATGCAATGACTGAGCAGTTTCAGATGACACGCCGCACCATTCTGGGCGGTGCCGCACTGGCGGGCGTCCTGACGCCTATCATTGCGGCGTCGGTGGCCCACGCCGAAGGCGGCGACATCCAGACCAATGCCAGCGCCGCGGCAGCCGACGTCGCGAAGCTCGAACGCGTCAAGGTCGAGCTTGCCAAACCGCCGTTCGTTCACCCCCACAGCCAGAAGGCCGAGGGCGGGCCGAAGGTATACGAATTCACCCTGACGATCGAGGAGAAGAAGATGATCCTCGACGACCAGGGCACCGAGGTCCACGCAATGACGTTCAACGGCTCGGTTCCGGGACCGCTGATGGTCGTGCACCAGGGCGACTATGTCGAGCTGGCGCTCATCAATCCTGAAACGAATGAGCTGCAGCACAATATCGACTTCCACTCGGCAACCGGTGCCCTCGGTGGCGGCGCGCTAACCGTGGTCAACCCGGGTGAGCGGACGGTGCTGCGCTTCAAGGCCACCAAGGCCGGCGTTTTCGTCTACCATTGCGCACCTCCCGGCATGGTTCCGTGGCACGTTACCTCGGGAATGAACGGCGCTATCATGGTGCTGCCGCGCGAGGGCCTCACCGACGGCCATGGCAAGGAACTTACCTATGACCGGGTATACTATGTCGGCGAACAGGACTTCTACGTCCCCTGCGATGCGGATGGAAACTACAAGAAATACGAAAGCGTAGGGGAATCGTACGCCGATACGCTTGAAGTCATGCGCACCCTGACACCGAGCCACATCGTCTTCAACGGTGCGGTCGGCGCACTGACGGGCGACAATGCCCTCCAGGCCAAGGTCGGCGAGAAGGTGCTGATCGTGCATTCGCAGGCCAACCGCGATACCCGGCCCCACCTGATTGGCGGTCACGGAGACTATGTCTGGGCGACGGGCAAGTTCCGCAACATACCGGATGTCGACCAGGAGACATGGTTCATCCCGGGCGGCACGGCAGGCGCGGCCTTCTACACCTTTGAGCAGCCCGGCATCTACGCCTATGTCAACCACAACCTCATCGAGGCCTTTGAACTGGGCGCGGCCGCACATTTCACGGTGACGGGCGACTGGAACGACGACCTGATGACCTCGGTCGTTCCTCCGGGCGGCGTATGACGATGTTGCCGGCTCTGACGCACCCGCGGCTTGTGCTGCGGGTGCGTGTCCCTTGCGCTGTCGAGCGCGGCAGGTTCCCTGAGATCGGCGCCGGTCCGGACGTCGGCGATTTGTCCGGCGGAGGCAAAAGGAGGCCCACATGGCTACGCTTACCTCGAAATCCGGCGAATCGTGGGTTTCCCTTGCCATTCCAGCCCTTCTGCTCCTGGTCCTGACCGGCGCAGTCGCCGCTGCAGGCGGCCTCCTCGGCGCCCGTCCGGAAGGTGTTCGGCTCGCGGGACCGGAGACGATCACCATCGCGCCCCGGACATTTCGCTATCGCGACAGCAGCGAATATTTTCGGGACGGTTTTGCGGTCGACGGTCCGGTGCACCTCGTCTCGATCTGGCATCCGCTCACCATCATGAAATTCCAGGTCACGGCCAACGACTACGCCCGTTGCGTCGCCGACGGGACATGTGCACCGGCCGAGCCGGATTTTGCGCCGGTTGATCCAGCAAATATCCCCGTCACCGGGGTGAGTTACGATGACGCGACGGCCTATGCGCGTTGGCTGAGCGCTCGTACCGGTGAACTCTGGACCCTGCCGAGCGACCAGGATCTCGCCTTTGCGGCTGGCCGGCGCTTTCCTGACGATGCCCTCGGTGTCGATATCGACAGCAGGAACCCGGCCGAACGCTGGTTGGCGGACTATCGCCGCGAGGCGGCGCGAAAAGCGTCGCGTGATCCCGTTCCCCAGCCGCTTGGACGCTTCGGCGAAAGCGAGTTCGGCCTTGCCGACTTTGCCGGAAACGTCTGGGAATGGACGACGACCTGCAACCGCCGGGTCAACATCGACAAGGCCGGGCGGCTGGTGAACGACGTCTCGTCGTGCGGCATCTATGTCGCGACCGGCAAACACCGTGCGGCGATGAGTTCCTTCGTCCGAAATCCGAAGGGCGGCGGCTGCGCGGTCGGCGTGCCCCCTGACAATGTGGGCTTCCGGCTCGTCAGGGATACGCGTTGGTACGCAACGCTCCTTAAGGCGCTTCGGGAGCGAGGAGTTCCGCTCTGAACTTCCGGCAAGCCGGCAAGCGTGATAGAAACCGGTGACTTTCACGCGTGAGGGACGCAATTTTGAAGATTGACCGGACCGTTGTCCGGTCGCTTGCCCTGTTCGACAGGACGAGTGACGGGGATCTCGACAGGCTGCTGGCCCATGCGACTGCGCGCCGCGTGGCGCAGGGCGATGTCGTTTTCGCGCAAGGGGAGCAGGCGGTCTGCTTCTACCTTTTGCTTCATGGCCGGTTGAAGGTGATGCAGGTAACGGAAGACGGCCAGCAGATCATCGTTCGTGTTGTGCATCCGGGCGATCTTTTCGGCTTTGCCAAGGCGCTTCAGCGCCCGGATTATCCCGGGACCGCGCGCGCAGCAACGGATAGCGTGATCATCAGCTGGCCCACGGATCTGTGGAACCATTTCGTCGAGCAGAACCCTCGCCTCGCCGTCAGCGCCATGCAGACGATCGGGCAGCGGCTGGAGGAAGCCCACACGCGAATCCGCGAGATGTCGACGCAAGAGGTGGAGCGCCGTGTTGCGCACGCTGTGCTTCGGCTCTCCCGCCAAGCCGGACGGCAAGAAGAGCACGGGATCCGCATCGACTTCCCGATCACACGGCAGGACATCGCGGAAATGACGGGCACGACGCTTCATACCGTCTCGCGCATACTGAGTGCATGGGAGGAGCGCGGGCTTGTCGCAGGGGGCCGGCAGAAGCTCACAGTGGTCGATGTACCGGGCCTCCGGCTGCTCGCCGAGGGTGCGCGCGATTGACGCGGCCGAGATGCGTGTTGTTTGACCGTCGTCAAAGAGGCGGCATGTCCGCCGGCCTATTCCTTCGCTCATGGAACCTGATCGGGTTCGGTGAAGAAGGAGAAATGTTATGCTTAGAGGTTTCAAGGGTCTCGCAGGCGCCGCGACCTTGCTCGTGGGAATGACGGGGCCAGCCCTTGCCGCGGATTTCGAGGTTCACATGCTCAACAAGGGCGAAAGCGGGGCGATGGTCTTCGAGCCGGCCTTCATCAAGGCAAGTCCGGGTGACACAGTGACATTCGTGCCGACCGACAAGGGCCACCATGTGGAAACGGTGAAGGGCCTGACCCCCGATGGCGCCCCTGCATTCAAGAGCAAGATGAACGAGACGTTCAAGACCACCTTTGATCAGGCGGGTGCCTATGTCGTCAAATGCCCGCCGCATTTTGGCATGGGCATGGTGGCCGTCGTCGTCGTAGGCGATGCACCGGCCAACCTGGACGTCGTCAAGGCCGGCAAGATGCCGAAAAAGGCCCGTGAGCGCCTCGATGCCGCGCTGGTTGCCGCCGGACAGTAATCCACACACAATGGCGATGTCCTGGCGCAGCATTAAATCCTGCGCCAGGACATGATTATGCAGTGCGATGCTTTTATTTATTTTAGAGATGTAGATAATTAGAATTGTTCGAATAAATATTTGAAATTTATCAATCGTCAAGGCCAAAAGTAACTTGATCTTGAAGGTGCAGTTTAATTTTCTCTTTTCTTTCTTCTTTAAGGCGTTATGCTGTCTCCGCAAACGTTGTTGGGGGGACGCAACGTGGCTGAACAATCCGCGCAATCATCTGTTGCTGGTCCAGGGCGTCGACGCCGCGAGCTGATGACGTTTTTTGTGCTTGCCTTCGGCATCTGGCCGGTCGTCGCCATCGGGGTGGTCGGCGGATATGGCTTCCTCGTCTGGATGTTCCAGATTCTTTACGGGCCGCCCGGCCCGCCTGGCCATTAAGGGGGTGGTCATGCGGCACGAGGCGGTGTCCCGACGTGAATTTCTAAGAGGCGGCAGGCGGAGCGAAATCGCCCGCATCCGGCCGCCCGGCGTGTCGCAGGAGGCGCTTGCGGCCTGTACCGCTTGCGGCAAGTGCATCGAACACTGTCCGACCGGGATCGTCCATCTCGCCGACGGCCTGCCCGCCATCGATTTTTCCAGGGGCGAGTGTACCTTTTGCGGCGCCTGCGCGGCAAACTGTCCCGAGCCGGTTTTCACCGAGGTCGCGGCCACACGCTTCGATCACATCGTCACTATCGCCACTTCCTGTCTGCCGTTCCAGCGCGTCGATTGCCAGGCGTGTCGCGACGCTTGTCCCGCGGGCGCGATCCGTTTTCGCCCGGTGCGTGGTGGACCCTTCGTGCCGGACCTGATCGCCGAGGCGTGCACGGGATGCGGTGCCTGCATTTCCGTCTGTCCCGTCGGTGCGGTCGCGACCGCACCGCTCGTTGCGGAGGCGGCCACCTATGCCTGAAACGCGGCGCCATCACATTTCAAGCGCAGTGATCGTCGCCAGGCCCAGCTGTCTGGACGACGTGCTCGCAGCACTTGCCGGCTTCGACAATGTCGAGGTGCACGGGGCGGAGAGAGGCAAGATCGTGGTCGTCATTGAAGGGCCGAGTACCGGCGTGCTCGGGGATACGCTGATGCGCATCTCCACCCTCGACGGGGTGATCGCCGCAAACATGGTTTTCGAACACGTCGACATGGAAGAGGACGAGGTTGATGGGCAGCGAACTGACGCGGCGTGACATCCTGAAGGCCCAGGCGGCGGGCGTCGCGGCGGCCGCGGCCGGTATTGTGCTTCCCGCCGCCGCCCAGCCGGTGCCTGGCGGGGTGAGCGCGCTCGAGATCAAATGGGACAAGGCGCCCTGCCGCTTCTGCGGCACGGGCTGCGGCGTTATGGTGGGCGTGAAGGAAGGCAAGGTCGTCGCCACGCACGGCGACATGCAGGCGGAGGTCAATCGCGGTCTCAACTGCATCAAGGGCTATTTCCTGTCGAAGATCATGTACGGCGCGGACCGGCTGACGACGCCTCTCCTGCGCAAACGGGATGGCGTCTATGCCAAGGACGGCGAGTTCGAGCCCGTCGCCTGGGAAGAAGCCTTCGACGTGATGGCCGAGCAGGCCAAGAAGGTGCTGAGGGAGAAAGGCCCCACTGCCGTCGGCATGTTCGGTTCCGGCCAGTGGACGATCTTCGAGGGCTATGCCGCGACCAAGCTGATGCGCGCCGGCTTCCGTTCGAACAATCTCGATCCGAACGCCCGCCACTGCATGGCGTCGGCCGCCGTCGCCTTCATGCGTACCTTCGGCATGGATGAGCCGATGGGTTGCTACGACGACTTCGAGCATGCCGATGCCTTTGTGCTCTGGGGTTCCAATATGGCGGAGATGCACCCGATTCTCTGGACCCGCATCGCCGACCGGCGCCTGGGGCATGAGCACGTGCGCGTGGCGGTGCTTTCCACCTTCACCCACCGCAGCATGGACCTCGCGGATATCCCGATGGTCTTCAGGCCAGGCACGGATCTCGTCATCCTCAACTACATCGCCAACCACATCATCGAGACCGGACGGGTGAACGAGGACTTCGTGCGCAACCACACGAAGTTCGTGCGTGGTGTCACCGACATCGGCTATGGCTTGAGGCCAGACAATCCGGTGGAAGTGAATGCGGCCAATTCCGCGGACCCCGGCAAGACGGAGGCGATCGACTACGAGGCGTTCAAGGCCTTCGTTTCCGAATACACGCTGGAGAAGACGGTTGAGATGACGGGCGTCGAGGCCGGTTTTCTCAGGCAACTCGCCGAGTTGTACGCCGATCCGGACCGCAAGGTCATGTCGCTCTGGACCATGGGTTTCAACCAGCATGTGCGCGGCGTCTGGGCGAACCAGATGGTCTATAATCTGCACCTGCTGACGGGAAAGATTTCCGAACCCGGGAACAGCCCGTTCTCGCTGACCGGTCAGCCGTCCGCCTGCGGCACGGCGCGCGAGGTGGGCACCTTCGCCCATCGCCTGCCCGCCGACATGGTTGTGACAAATCCCGAGCATCGCAAGCATGCGGAAGAAATCTGGCGCATCCCGCACGGGATCATCCCCGAAAAGCCGGGCTACCATGCGGTTCAGCAGGACCGCATGCTCAAGGACGGCAAGCTCAATTTCTATTGGGTGCAGGTCAACAACAATGTCCAGGCCGGCCCGAACACATCGAACGAGACCTATCAGGGCTATCGCAATCCGGACAACTTCATCGTGGTCTCGGATGCCTATCCGACGATAACGGCGATGAGCGCCGACCTCATCCTGCCCGCCGCCATGTGGGTCGAGAAGGAAGGCGCCTACGGCAACGCCGAGCGGCGCACCCATGTCTGGCACCAGCTCGTACAGGCGCCGGGTGAGGCGCGCTCGGACCTTTGGCAGATGGTTGAGTTCTCCAAGCGTTTCACGACAGACGAGGTCTGGCCGGCCGAGCTTCTTGCCGCCAACCCCGAATACAAGGGCAAGACGCTCTACCAGGTGCTCTTTGCCGAAAGCGATGTCGCGAAATTTCCGATCGATGAGGTCAAGCCCGATCATCTCAACAACGAGGCGCAGCATTTCGGCTTCTACCTTCAGAAGGGCCTGTTTGAGGAATACGCCGCCTTCGGCCGCGGCCATGGCCATGACCTGGCATCCTATGACACCTATCACGAGGTGCGGGGTCTGCGCTGGCCGGTCGTCGAAGGCAAGGAGACGCTCTGGCGCTACCGCGAGGGATACGATCCTTATGTGAAGCCCGGCGAGGGCGTGAAGTTCTACGGCAACAAGGACGGCCGGGCGGCGATCATCGCCGTGCCCTACGAGCCGCCGGCGGAATCGCCGGATGACGAGTTCGATACCTGGCTCGTCACCGGCCGCGTGCTGGAGCACTGGCACTCCGGTTCTATGACAATGCGTGTTCCCGAGCTCTACAAGGCCTTTCCCGGCGCGCGCTGTTTCATGAATGCGGACGATGCGCGCAAGCGCGGCCTCAACCAGGGCTCGGAGATCCGCATCATCTCGCGGCGCGGCGAAATCCGTTCGCGCGTCGAGACGCGCGGCCGCAATCGTATGCCGCCAGGCGTGATCTTCGTACCCTGGTTCGATGCCAGCCAGCTCATCAACAAGGTGACGCTCGACGCCACCGATCCCATCTCGAAACAGACGGATTTCAAGAAATGCGCAGTCAAGATCGAACCCGTCGCCTGATTGTGGGGCAAAGATGGATGCTGGCCGTGCTCGGCGCAGCCGTGATCGCCACCGGCGCCATGGCGCAGATGGTCCCGGAACTCTCCGGTCCCGAAGGCGACGCGATGCAGACACTTCCGGCCGATCCGCTGCCGAAATGGATCATCGACGACATCAGGCGCATGCGCGCCTACCCCGAGCAGCCGCCCGTCATCCCGCACTCGATCGACGGCTACCAGCTTTCGGTCAATGCCAACCGTTGTCTCTCCTGCCACAAGCGCGAGTTCTCGCAGGATGCCGGTGCGCCGATGATCAGCATCACGCATTACATGACCCGTGAGGGCCAGATGCTCGCCGACGTCTCGCCGCGCCGCTATTTCTGCACCGCCTGCCACGTGCCGCAGGCCGATCACAAGCCGCTCGTCGACAATACCTTCAAGGACATGAGCGAGCTTGGCGTCACCAAGGCGGGAAGCGAGTGATGGTGGCGCGCGTCAGAGCAATCCTCGCCTGGGTCTGGACCGTGTTGACCACGCCGGCGGCAACGCTCAGCCTCGCATTCCTGACGCTCGGCGGTTTCGTCGGTGGTGTGATGTTCTGGGGTGCGTTCAACACGGCGCTGGAACTGACGAACACTGAAAAGTTCTGCACCTCGTGTCACGAGATGAAGGACAACGTTTATCAGGAGCTGACCAACACGGTGCACTTCACCAACCGCTCCGGCGTGCGCGCCTCCTGTCCCGATTGTCATGTGCCGCACGAATGGACCGACAAGATCGCCCGCAAAATGCAGGCCTCGAAGGAGGTCTGGGGCAAGATCTTCGGCACGATCAGCACGCGTGAGAAATTTCTCGACATGCGGCTCGAACTGGCAGAACACGAATGGGCGCGGCTGAAGGCGAACGACAGTCTGGAATGCCGCAACTGCCATTCGTCCGTGGCAATGGACTTCACCAAGCAAACCCAGCGCGCTGCGGATATTCACTCTCGTTTCCTGCTCACCGGCCGTGCGACCTGCATCGACTGCCACAAGGGCATCGCGCACGAACTGCCCAACATGGAAGGTGTCGATCCCGGCTGGAAGATGCCGAAGGAACTGGAAGGCGAGTCCCTTCCGGCCGCGTCGAACGACGCCATCGGCGATCTGCGCAGGGCTGTCGCCAGCGCACATGGTATGGCGACGTTCTAAAGCTTTCCAGTCGAAGCGAAATCGCTTCGGCGTCGGATAATGCGGTAAAAACAAGATTATAGAGTATTTCCAGTGATCCTGTTTTCACCGGAAATACTCTAGACGATCTGTCTCGATGCTCGAAGAGGAGTGACCTTTTCGTGACCAACCCTTTTGGAATGCGCCCCTTGGGGGGGGACAGATCGGGATGATGAATTGACCGTCCGACCGGGTTTTCGGAAAGAATACCCAAGGCAAAGCACCGCAGTCACAGCGCAGAATTCGAACGCAGGTCGTGCAGGAATTCCTCGCCGGCGAGACGCTGCGTGGTCTGGCAAACGCCACGACGTGTCGCGTGACCCTTATCCGCATCTGGGCGGCCGCTGAAGTTTCATGAAAAGTACTGTCGCGAAAATCACCTACAAGACCGACCTCTGTCCGGAAAGTCATTCGTTTTGAACAGAGCCTCGCAGCATGAGGCGGATAGACGCTCGCTTGAGGAAGGCGAGCGCGCTAGGGTCTCGAAGCCCCTGGCGCGCCTGCGGCGTCGCCCCGGCCATGTGAGCATCCGTTCGACCAAAATGAGGCAGAACCCTTGCCACCAAAAGAGATTGAGCTTTTAATGCTGCTGTCACCGTCCGCTGAAGTGTAAAGGCGGATGGTCAGTGCTGGGCAACCTTGGAGAGGTTGAGGTTTGCCATGGACCACCGTGCTGTTCAGCTACTCTCCGCGTCCATTGTTGCTTTCTTCCCGTTTGACGTTCGGGCAGAGGAAGGCGACGCGACGGCAGGCGCCGCCGCATTCAAGAAGTGTGCGATCTGTCATATCGTTGATTCGGATAAAAACAAGGTTGGCCCGTCGCTAAACGGACTGTTCGGAAGAAAAGCCGGAACGCAGCCGGGTTTCGCCTATTCGTCTGCGATGAAGGCAGCCGGCGACGGCGGTCTCATCTGGGATGAAACCACGCTGCGTGACTACCTGCACAATCCAAAAACGAGCGTGAAGGGTACAAAAATGGCCTTTCCTGGCCTGAAGGACGACCAGGAAATAACCAATCTCATCGCCTATCTGAAGCAATACTCCAAGTAACTCTTGGATGCCGCCCGATGGCACAGCCCTAAATTGTCAGAATTGCTTGCATTTTCGATTTGTGAGATAGTCGCTGCGTTGTTTTGTAGATGCGGTTTCATATCTACGGTCGGGTCGGCTCGAGGAGGGGCGGATGGCTGTCGCATTGATCCTCGTCTTGCTGGTAGCGGCCTCCGTGTTGTTCCACGTGCTGAGCCCGTGGTGGTGGACGCCGATCGCGTCCAACTGGACCTATATCGACAGCACACTCGTCATCACCTTTTGGATTACCGGTGTCGTTTTCGTCGCCGTGGTTTGCTTCATGGCCTATTGTGTCTGGCGCTTCCGGCATAGGCCGGGAAACCGGGCAGCCTACGAACCGGAAAACCGGAAACTGGAATGGTTGCTGGCGTCCGGAACCGCCGTCGGTGTCGCTGCCATGCTCACGCCCGGGCTTTTCGTTTGGAACCAGTTCATCACCGTACCGGACGAGGCGACACCGGTCGAGGTCGTCGGTCAACAGTGGCTATGGAGCTTTCGCCTGCCGGGAGCTGACGGCAAACTCGGCCGATCGGAGACAAGGGACATCAGCCCGGAAAATCCGCTCGGCGTGAACAAGAACGACGCAGCCGGTCTCGACGACGTCATCATCGAGGGCGGCGAGTTGCATCTGCCGGTCGGCAAGCCGGTACGCATACTGTTGCGTTCTATTGATGTCCTCCATGATTTTTATGTCCCCGAGTTTCGGGCCAAGATGGACATGATCCCCGGCATGGTGACCTATTTCTGGTTCACGCCAACGCGGACGGGAACGTTCGACATTCTCTGCGCCGAACTCTGCGGCGTCGGCCATTCGCAAATGCGGGGGACCGTCATAGTCGAGGCGGCGACGGACTATCAGGCATGGTTGGAACAGCAACAGACCTTCACTCAACTGCTGGCATCGGGAGAGCCGCAACCGGCGAACTGAGCCTCGCGGGAAGGTTTTGGAGCAACGGGAGGAAACATCATGGTGGACAGCCCGGCCGGCAGCGTAGACACCGTCCCACCCGCCGAAATCGAGGATGTGGACCTCTACCATCCGAGAAGCTGGTGGACCAAATATGTCTTCAGTCAGGATGCCAAGATTATCGCAGTGCAGTATTCCGTCACGGCTATATCGATAGGTCTTGTGGCACTCGTTCTTTCCTGGCTGATGCGCCTGCAGCTTGCCTTTCCCGGATATTTCGCCTTCATCGATGCAGATCACTATTATCAGTTCATCACCATGCATGGCATGATCATGGTGGTCTACCTGTTGACCGCCTTGTTTCTCGGAGGCTTCGGCAACTACCTCATTCCCCTGATGGTCGGTGCCCGCGACATGGTGTTCCCTTATGCGAACATGCTGAGCTTCTGGATCTATCTGCTCGCGGTACTCATCCTGGGTGCCGGTTTTTTTGCCCCCGGCGGACCGACCGGCGCCGGCTGGACGCTCTATCCACCACAGGCCGTTCTGTCCGGTACGCCGGGTGGGCAGGACTGGGGCATCATTCTTATGCTCTTGTCGCTGATCGTTTTCATCATCGGCTTCACCATGGGCGGCCTGAACTATGTGGTGACTGTGCTGCAAGGCCGTGCTCGCGGCATGACGCTGATGCGCATGCCCCTGACCGTGTGGGGCATCTTCACCGCGACAGTGATGGCGTTGCTTGCCTTTCCCGCGCTCTTCGTCGCATCGGTCATGATGCTCTTTGACCGCCTCCTCGGCACCAGCTTCTTCATGCCCGCGATTGTCGAGATGGGCACGCAGTTGCAGCACGGTGGCGGCAGCCCGATCCTGTTCCAGCACCTGTTCTGGTTTTTCGGGCACCCGGAGGTCTATATCGTTGCGCTGCCCGCCTTCGGCATCGTATCGGACCTCATCAGCACGCATGCACGCAAGAACATTTTCGGTTACCGGATGATGGTCTGGGCGATCCTCATCATCGCTGCCCTGAGCTTCGTCGTCTGGGCGCACCACATGTATGTCAGCGGTATGAATCCCGCCTTCGGCTTCTTCTTTGCAACGACAACGCTTATCATCGCCGTTCCAACAGCGATCAAGGTTTACAACTGGGTGCTGACGTTGTGGCGGGGCGACATTCACCTGACGCTGCCCATGCTCTTTGCGCTGGCTTTCATCGTCACCTTCGTCAATGGCGGCCTGACCGGGCTGTTTCTCGGCAATGTTGTCGTCGACGTTCCGCTGTCGGACACGATGTTTGTCGTGGCCCATTTCCACATGGTCATGGGTGTGGCGCCGATCCTCGTCGTCTTCGGGGCGATCTATCACTGGTACCCGAAAGTGACCGGACGCATGCTGAACGACACGCTTGGCCATATCCATTTCTGGATCACCTTCCTCGGCGCCTATGCGATTTTCTTCCCGATGCACTACCTCGGCCTGCTCGGAGTGCCGCGCCGCTACTATGAGATGGGGGAGACAAGCTTCGTTCCTCCTTCGGCCCACACGTTGAACATATTCATCACCGTGATGGCGCTCATCGTAGGCGCCGCGCAGGTCGTCTTCCTGTTCAATCTGGTTTGGAGCCTTTTCAGGGGAAGGGCGGCGGGCGGCAATCCATGGCGTGCGACAACACTTGAGTGGCAGACACCCGAGACACCGCCGGTCCACGGCAATTGGGGTAAGGACCTGCCGGTCGTCTACCGCTGGGCCTACGACTACAGCGTACCGGGAGCCGCGGAGGATTTCATTCCGCAGACGCAACCCGCAATCGGCGGTGTAACGCGAGAGGTCATGAGATGACTGTCACGCTGTTCTTTCTCGCTGTCATCCTTGCCATCATCGCCTGGTGGATGGCGGGGCAGCGCCTCGCCTCGAAACCCTGGCTTGAAGCGAGCCCGGTGCAAACGGCGACCGGCCGCGAACGTCCATCCGCACCAGCGATAAACCTTGGTCTTTATGTTTTCCTCGGCGTCGCCGCCGCTCTCTTCAGCCTTTTTATCAGCGCCTATTTCATGCGGATGGCGTCCTCGGATTGGTGGGGGATACCGGTTCCTCGCCTGCTGTGGCTGAACACCGCGGTACTCGCCGTCAGCAGCGTTGCACTGCAATGGGCAATGAAGGAAACACAGCATGGCCGGATGGAAAACCTGCGGCCGGCCCTTGCCGCCGGTTTCCTTCTCGCTGCCCTCTTTCTTGCAGGACAAATCCAGGCCTGGCGGGAACTGAACGCGGCCGGCTATGTGCTTACCGACAACCCTGCCAATAGTTTCTTTTATATGTTGACCGGCCTGCACGGCCTGCACATTCTTGGCGGGCTTGTTGTGCTTGGCCGCACGACCGCCCGAGCCTTTTCAGGGGGCGTTCCGCCGGAAAGCCTGCGCTCCAGCGTCCACCTTTGCGCAGTCTACTCGCATTTCATGTTCGCCGTATGGCTCATACTCCTCGCGGTTTTTGCCGGGTGGGCGAATACTTTCGCTGATCTCTGCCTTCAACTGCTCAGCTAGGAGGCTTGCAGATGGCACAGCCTGTCCAGACCCACAGTGACGCCCCTTCCGGCCCCGCGGGCCTGCGAGGTGTCGCAGCCGATTTCGGCTCCGATCAGCGCTCCTTCAAAACGGCCTCCTGGGGCAAGGCAATGATGTGGATTTTTCTTCTCAGCGACACCTTCGTCTTCGGCTGTTTCCTCATTGCCTATATGACCGCCCGCATGTCGACGCCCGTTGCATGGCCCAATCCGAGCGAAGTCTTCGCGCTGCATATCGGCGGGCAGAACGTCCCGCTGATCCTGATCGCGATCATGACCTTCGTACTGATCTCCAGCAGCGGCACCATGGCGATGGCGGTCAATTTCGGCTATCGCCGGGAACGCGGCAAGACGACCGCTCTGATGCTCGCGACCGCCCTTCTCGGCGCGGCCTTTGTCGGCATGCAGGCCTTCGAATGGACGAAGCTGATATCGGAGGGTGTGCGCCCCTGGGGAAATCCGTGGGGGGCGGCGCAGTTCGGCTCGTCCTTTTTCATGATCACCGGCTTTCACGGCACCCATGTCACGATCGGTGTGATTTTCCTCCTCATTGTTGCGCGCAAGGTATGGCGGCGCGATTTCGATGAGGAGCGGCGCGGCTTTTTCACCAGCAGGAAGGGGCAATACGAGGCGGTAGAGATCATGGGACTCTACTGGCACTTCGTTGATCTGGTCTGGGTCTTCATCTTTGCATTTTTCTACCTGTGGTGAGGAGTCTCGTCATGAGCGAAACAACGACGCGTATACACACACAGAGCGGACAGCATCATCCGGTCCGGCTCTATCTCGTTGTCTGGGGTTTGCTCTTCGTGCTCAGTGCCTTTTCCTACCTGGTCGACTATCTTCAGATTCAGGGTTATCCGCGATGGTCGCTGATCCTTCTGTTCATGATGCTGAAGGCTGGACTGATCGTTGCCATCTTCATGCACATGGCATGGGAACGGCTGGCGCTTGTCTACGCCATCCTGCTGCCACCGCTGCTCGTTCTGGTTTTCGTCGCGTTGATGGTATCGGAATCGAATTATACGATCTTTACCCGCCACGCCTTTTTCGGCGCAGCACAGTAACCCCAGGCCCTTGGAAACGGGCACGATGCTGACGGAATCTCGCGGATCTACTGCGCTCTCGCGCATTTCCGGCAAAAATGAATCGACATTCACCGGCGCCATGTCATTGCGGCGGCGAGATAGATGAGGCCTTTGAAATGAATGGTTCTGCGGCCGTACCGGGTGGCGAAGCGGCGCTCGATGCGGTTGCGACATGTGTGGAGGAGTTCATCGTGCGGGATGATGGTCTTTCGGACGCGGTTTGACGGGATCACCGCCTCGGTCCCGATGCCGGCAATCGTTTCCCGCAGGGCATTGCCGCTGAGCGGCTCGTGCGAGGTCACGCGCTTCAGTGACGGCTGTCGTCGAGGCCGACAAGGTGGCGAAATTTCTCGAGCGTCAAGAAAAGCGGCGCTATCGTTTTGAAGTCTTCCACTTCATAATATACAATATTTCCTTCAATAGCGGTAATCGTAATTTTTTTTCCGGTTCTCTTGGAGAAATATATGTCCCCTGGTTTTAGTTTCTTATTGCCGTTCATGGCCTAGTTGTTTCCCTACTGAGCTATAATATGCTCACTTGTTTTATTTATTTATCTCTGCCAAGCCGAGGGGAATATTGTCCCTTGTTGTCGAGCGCCGGAGTGGCGGGGTGCTCTCCCGACGAACGGTTCGTGCACGATCAGGACCTTCATTGAGGTTTGTCAAATTCGTGGACTAGCTTATGCGGACCGCCGCGAATGTAAACGGGGCAAAATCGATGGCTTGTCGGGACCCCGGCAGCGGTGCACCCAGCGTCGGCTCAGCTTTTGTGCAGACGGGAAGTAGAAGGTCGTCCGAATATTTCCGTGCGGATCCTTTGCGCCTGTCGTCGCCGGCATCACCGGTCCGTCGACCGACGCAGTGCGCTCTTTGGGGCCAGCGTCAGCCAGCTTCCGGCGGGATTTACTTATACTCCCTGTCAGAAAAACCGCTGCGTTGTTGTTGGTGTGTGGATTTTTTGCTTGCGAGCTTTCGAAACAACGATACTGTTGATCTGAGCTGTCCGCAACGGGATTGGTATCCATGGACCGAAGTCTTGCACAGGATGAACCTGCTGCAGCCGCTTTTTCCACCGCCAAAATCGTCATCGTTGTTCCCGGTCTCGGCGCGGGTGGCACGGAGCATGTGGTCAATCTCGTCGCCAACCACTGGGCCGAAAACGGCCTGAAGGTCGTCATCGTCACCTTGGAGCCGCCGGGGTCCGTCGCCTATTACAAATTTCGTCCGGAGATAGCCATTACCCGGCTCGGCGTGCCGCCGAAACGGTCGTCGCGATGGGAGGCGGCGCTGCTCGCGGCGCGGCGGCTGCTTCGTCTCCGAAGCGAGTTGAGGCGCGAAAAGCCGTCGTTTATCCTGAGCTTCCTGACGCGAACGAATGTTCTCACTCTGCTTGCCGCGACAGGCTGCGGCTTCCCGGTCGTGGTCTCGGAGCGCAACAATCCGGACCTGCAGCCGTTCGGTCCCGTCTGGACCTGGCTCCGCCGTCGCCTCTATCCGAAGGCCTATGGTCTGGTGACGATGACGGAGGGAGCGCTGGCCTATTTTTCTCCCGCGATGCGCCGGCGGTCCTGGGTGATACCGAATGCCGTCGATCTGCCCCAGGGCTGGTCGAACCGCCGCGGCGGCAATCTGTTGGCCGCGGTAGGCAGGCTGACACATCAGAAGGGCTTTGACCTCCTGCTCGAGGCCTTCGCAAAGATCCACCGGTCGTTTCCCGAGTGGAAACTCGTCATCTGGGGCGAAGGCGAGGATCGGGCGAAGCTTGAGGAAAAGCGCCGCGATCTCGGTCTGGACGAACGCGTCGATCTGCCGGGCATTACCAAGGCGCCCGGCCAATGGGTTGAAACGGCGGACGTGTTCGTGTTGTCCTCACGATATGAGGGCTGGGGCATTGTCCTGCTCGAGGCGATGGCAGCCTCGCTGCCGGTCGTCTCCTTCGACTGCGAATGGGGACCGCGGTCGATGGTGACCGACGGCGTCGACGGCCTGCTCGTGCCCAATGGCGACGTGGAGGCCCTGGCGGGTGCGCTGACGAGCATGCTGAGCGACGCGAAGCTGCGCGAACGGCTCGGCGCGCGTGCTGCAGCCAGCGCCGAGCGCTACACGCCGAAGCGCGTGCTCGCCGAATGGGACGCGGTCATCCGGCAGGCGCTGGACGATCGGAACGAGGGGAAGAGCATATGACATCCTTGGTGCAACGCATTCAGCGGCGGATTTCCAAACGGATCACGCTGACGAGATATGCGGCGACGGCCGATTGTTTCCTGACGTCCTATCCGAAGTCCGGCCGCACCTGGTTCCGCTACATCCTGTCGCATTATTTTGCCGCGCTCTCCGGCTTCCCTGATGCCGTGAACCTGCACAACATGTTTTCGATCGTGCCCAACTTCGACCTTGATCCGGTTCGCGGCATTCCTGGTTTCCGGCCCGGCGACAACGGCAAGATCCCCAGACTGTGGGTCAGCCACCTCGACTATCGCCTGAGCCTCTTTCTCAATCGTCCGGTGATCTTCATGGTGCGGGATCCGCGCGATGTCGTGGTCTCCGCCTATTTCCACGCCACCAGACACAAACACCGCTTCGGAGGGACGCTGGAGGATTTCATCGAGGACCGGGATCAGGGTGTTCCGGCGATCTGCAGCTATCTGAACGGTTGGGCTCGGGGCATTGCCCGGCGCCGGCACCATGTTCTGAGCTACGAGGCGCTGTCGGAGGACGCCGAACTGGCGACGCGAGCGGCCCTTGAATTTCTCGGTTGCCGCCACGACTCCCAGGCGCTGACAGCGGCGGTCGAGGCCGGGCGGTTCGAATCCATGCAGGACCGCGAGCGTGCGGAGGGCATACCGGCGCACGACTACGATCGCAGCGACACTGACAGCCTCAGGATGCGACGTGGACGCGCACACGGCTTTCACGACTATCTCAACGAGCGGATGATCGGGCGGGTGGAGCAGATCTGCGCATCCAGCCTTTCTCCGCGAGCCAAGCAACTGGTCGCGGCAACCGGCTTCGAACTCTGAACACCTGGTCGCCGGACGGGGCTGTCAGAACAGGAAGTCGTTGTTCGTCAGATCACCGAGATCGACGTCCTCCAACCGGATCGAATGCGAGCCTCCCGTCTTGATAATCACGTCGGATCCCTTCTCCACGACGTGATTGGCCATCAGATCCTTGAAGTGCTTGATGCCGGAGATGTCGCTCAAGTCAAGGATGTCATGGGATTTGCCGGTGGCGCGAAAATCGGTGATGACGTCCTTGCCGTGCGCCTTGTTGAAGTCGAACAGATCCGATGCTGCTCCGCCGGAAAGATTGTCGCCTCCGCCTCCGCCGGTGATCGTGTCTTTTCCGCCATCGCCGCCAATCGTGTCCTTGCCGTTCCCTCCATTCAGCGTATCGCCTCCGCCGGCTCCCTTGAGGATGTTCTTGTTGGAATTGCCCAGAATGGTGTTGGCAAGGCCATTGCCCGTGCCGTTTAATGCCGCAGTGCCGACGAGCGTGAGGTTCTCGACATTGCTGCCCAGCGTGAAGCTGACCAGGGACTGGACGAGGTCGACCCCCAATCCCGTCTCCAGCACACGATCGCCGGTATTGTCGACGACATAGGTGTCGCGGCCGAGCCCGCCGGACATGGTGTCGGCGCC